>NZ_CP067225.1:2958505-3307010 GCF_016617715.1 Paracoccus sp. MC1862
ACCCGCACCGCCTGCCCTTGCAGCAGATCGGCCAGCAGCCGGGCAAAGTCCCTCGCCGGCATCTCCGGGCCGTGGGCTGCGTGCAGCGCCAAGTGATCCAGCACCGCCCGCAGCTTCTCGCCCGCGCTTTCGGCGTAAAGCGCCGAGGCTTCCACCTCGCCACCCGGTCCCGCCGCCCATAGTTCGGCCAGCCTGCGGTGGCGGGCGACGCGTTCCGCCAGCGGCAGCGGCCCGCCATCCGCGATCAGCGGCACCGTCGCATCCAGCATCCGGGCGATCCCGTCCGCCCATGCGGCACGCACTGCATTCGGCTTGCCGCGCCGGCCTCGGGCGCCCCATGTCCGCAGCGCCTCGCCATCCGGGAAGGCGGGACCGTGGCGGCGCAGGTGCAGTTCCAGTTCGCGCGTCTGCAGCAGGTGCAGGCGGCGGGCATGGCGGCCGCCTCCGGTCGCGGTCAGGGGGTGCTTGAGCAGGATCAGCGCCGTATCGATGCCTAGGGGGCGCCCCGGCAGGCTGGCCACATGGCGCACGAAAAGGCCCGCGGCGGTCAGCGGCAGCGGCACGCCCGCGCTGTCGTCGGCGATGATCCCCCAGCGGTCCAGCGCCGCCGAGACCCGCCGCGTCAGGCTGCGGTCGGCGGCGATCAGCGTCACCGGCTCGCCCCTGTGGACGGCCTCGCGGATCAGCGCGGCGAGCGCGCCCGCCTCGGCGGCGGGGCTTTCGGCCTCGATCAGCGTCAGGCCCTCGGTCGCCCGTTCCAGATCGCCCAGCGAAGGCCCCTCGGCCACCCACTGGTCGGTCACGGGCGCGGGCCGCAGCGCAAGGCTGACCAGCCGGTTCCGCGCCGGAGCCGCCGCCCGCGCCTCGGTCCAGGGGCGTGGCACCCCGCAACTGGCGACAAGCGGGCCGAGGCGGGCCTGCGGGTGATCCTCGTTGCCGTCGCGCAGCATCGACCAGACGTGGCCGGGGGTGTCGGGGTCGTGGCCGGGCAGGATCACCGCGCCCTCGGGCAGGCGGGCGACGGCCTCCATGAACAGCCGCGTGGCCCCGTGCGAGCCGCTGGAGCCGGCGACGATCACCGGCCCTTGCGGCAGGTTCTGCCCCTCGGCCCAGTCGGCGGCCAGCCGCGTGGCGGCGGCATGGGCCTGCGCCTCGCGGTCGATGGGCTGGCCGTCGAGGTGAAAGCCCGCCGCGATCCGCAGGAAGGCCAGCGTGCGCTGCCAGTGGGCGGCGTGATCGGCGGCGTCGATGCCGTCCAGCGCGTCCGGACCCAGCCCCTCGGCCTGCATCTCGGCCATCAGTTCCGCCAGCGAGCGGGTCAGCGCCGGGACCGACTGCCCGGTGTCATCGCCCGCCATCGCCCGCGCGACCAGATGCGCCAGTTGAAGCTGCCGCGCCAAGGGGGGCGCGGGCGGGGGAAAGCCGCATTCGCTGCCGATCTCGGCGATCAGCCGCAGGCGCGGCAGAAGCAGGGGACCGGCCTCGTGGAAGGCCGCCTCGATGGCCCGCAGGGTGTGGCTGGAGTTGCCGTAGATGGTGACGGCGGCAAGCGCCTCGGGCGGACGCCCGGCCATGCGGGACAGCAACCCGCGCACGAGTTCGGCGCCGAAATCGACGCCGGGGGGAAGGGCATAAAGGCCGCGCATCGTCATGGCACGGCCTCCAGCATCGCCTCGGCCAGCGGGATGCAGTCGGGGCGGCCCACGTCGCACCAGCCGCCGGGGTGGACGATGCCATAGGCGCGGCCATCCGCGATCATCCGGTCCCAGAGGCGGTTGAGCGAGAAGGCGGGTTCCCCGATCCCGGCCAGTCCCTCGGTGCGGATGATCTGGCAGCCGGTATAGACGAAGTCTCCGCCGCGGGTGATCCGGCCCTGCGGGTCCAGCGCGAAGTCGCCGCCGCCGATGCGGCCTTGTGCTTGCTCGACGGGAACCAGCATCAGCAGCGCGTCCATGCGGTTGTCCCACGCCGCCCGCAGCGCGGCGACAGGGTTTGGCCCGGTCCAGATCACATCCGGGTTCATCGTCAGAACCGGGTCGTGGCCCAGCAGCGGCAGGGCCTTCTTCAGCCCGCCCCCGGTTTCCAGCAGGGTGTCGGTTTCGTCCGAGATCAGGACCTCGCCGCCCGCGAGATGGTCCACGATCTGCCGCCCGAGGTGATGCACGTTGACCACGATCCGCCGCGCCCCACCTGCGCGGGCAAGCGCCAGCGCATGGTCGATCAGCGGCCGCCCCGCCACCGGGATCAGGGGTTTCGGCGTCACGTCGGTCAGGGGCGCCATCCGCGTCCCCTTTCCGGCGGCGAACAGCATCAGCGTATCGGGCGCGCTCATTGTCCCGTTCCGCAGCGGGCGCGGATCGCCGCGATGACCTGGGGCGATGGCGGGGGCACGTCCTTCAGCACCCGCGCCAGGGGCGCCAGCGCCGGATGCGCAAGGTTGCGGGTGATCGCGGCCCAGACGCGCGGCATCATGTCGAGGTAGCGGGCCTTGCCGTCCTGCAGGCAGAGGCGGGTGAAGATCCCCATGATCCGCAGGTTGCGCTGCGCCCCCAGCAGGGCGTAGGCGGCGCGGAATGCGGCGTAGTCCCCTTCCGTCGCGGTCAGGTAGCGGGTGATCGCGGCTTCCTCGATCTCGGGGGACACGTCGCGGCGGGCATCCTGCAGGACCGAGGCCAGCTCATAGGCCGGATGCGCCGTCACGGCGTCCTGAAAGTCCAGAAGGCCCAGCGGCGCCTCGCCCCGCCAGACCAGGTTTTCCGCGTGGAAATCGCGCAGGGACAGGACCGGCAGGGTGTCGTCGCAAAGCGCGGCATGAAGCGTGGCAATGTTTCGGGACAGTGCGGCCGCGTCGATGGGCGCCCCTGCGGCGGCGGCATAGTCCGCAAACAGCCCCACCTGTTCCGCCAGCGCCGGGCCGTCGAGCGCGGGGACGAACTCGGGCGGGCGGTGACTGTGCAGGTCCACGACCAGGTCCGCGATGCGGTCGTAGATCGCGGGCGCGGCCTCGGGCTGGCGGTCAAGGACGCGGGCCACGAGGTCGTCGCCCAGATCCTCGACCACGGCCAGTCCGTGGGGTTCGTTATGGGCGATGGGCGCGGGGGCGTGAAAGCCGCGCTGGCGCAGCCAGTCGGTCATTTCCAGATAGCGGGGCATCGCGCCGGTGGGGTCGTCCATCAGGACCGCTGTGCCGTCCTCACCCCAGAGCCGGAAATAGCGCCGGGCCGAGGCGTCGCCCGCCAGCGGCGCGACCCGCGCGCCCGCCCAGCCGGCGGCCTGCAGAAACTGCGCGATCTCCAGCAGCCTCGGCGCGTCGGACCAGCGGGTGGGATCGCCCGACAGGACGATCTGGCGGCGGTCGTTTTCCAAGGGGTGCAGCGTCACGGTCAGCACGCCGGGCGGCGGGGCGCCCAACCGGTCGGGCCATTCGATGAGGGTGATCGCCTGCGTCATCGCCTCGTCCAGCCCGAGTTCCACCAGCTCCGAAGGGTCGGTCAGGCGGTACAGGTCTGCGTGCCAGATCTCGACCCCCGCCACGTCGCGGTAGGTCTGGACAAGGGTGAAGGTGGGGCTGGGCACGTCCTCGGGCGCCTCGCCCTGCCGGGCGCGGATCAGGGCGCGGGCGAAATGGGTCTTGCCGGCGCCCACGGGGCCTTCCAGCAGCAGGGTGTCGCCGGGGCGCAGCACGGCCCCCAGCACGCGGGCCAAGGCGGCGGTCAGCGTTTCATCGGCGTCGCCGAGGGCGGCGAGGGCGGGAAGGGTCATGTCCATGGCGGCGAAACTAGCCCCTGCGCGGGGCCGGGGGAAGATGCCCGGAGGGTCCGCCCAGGGCCGCGCCCAGCGCCGCTGCGGCCTCGGCCACCCGGCGCCCCAGCGCGGCCAGCGCGGCGTCGTCCAGCCGCGCCGAGGGGCCGACCAGTCCCAGCGCCGCCACCGGCTCGCCCGCGCCGCCGAAGACCGGCGCGGCGATGCCGTTCTGCCCGAGGGTGGCTTCGCCCCGCTCCGTCAGCCAGCCGCCGTGCCGCAGGGTTGCAAGATCGGCGGTCAGTTCCCCCTGATCGGTCAGCGAACGCGGCGTCAGCGCGGGCAGGGCGGCGCGGCCCAGCAGCGCGCGGACCCGTGCCAGCGGCAGATGCGCGATCAGCGCCTTGCCGGGGGCACTTGCGTGATAAGGCAGGCGGGTGCCGGGCGGCAGGACGGCGCGCAGGGTTGCGCCGCCCGGCGCCTCCGCCACCACCAGCGCCGAATCCCCGTCCGGCACCGCCAGCACGGCGGTTTCGCCGCTGTCCTGTGCCAGCCGCGCCAGAACCGGGCGGGCGCGCTCGGCCAGACCTCCGCGCCGCAGGAAGGCGGCGCCAAGGCGGAAGGCGCCGGGGCCGACGGTCCAGATCTGCGTTGCCGGATCGGCCTCGGCCAGCCTGCGGGCGGCCAAGGCCGACAGCAGACGATGCACCGTCGAGGGCGCCAGCCCCAGCCGTCGCCCCAGTTCGGACAGGGTCAGCCCGTCGCTTTCGGCCAGCACCTCCAGCAGCATCAGCGCCCGGTCCACCACGGGGGAACCGACGGCCGGTCCCTGTCGCGGGGCGCGGGCGGGCGAGGGGGCAGGGCCCTTGCGGATTCGTGCGTCGTCCATGCGCCGGCCAAGCTGCCGCAAACCGCGCTACCCCGCAATCCGCATCGCGGAAAGCCGCAGGAAAGCCTTTGCGCCGCGCCGCCTCCGTTGCAGTCTGGCCCCGAGGGACCGGGCGGACCGACAGGCCCGGCAGGAGGAAACCATGACCGACCTGACCAACCGGGGGGCCGTGCATCCGGTGGATGCGATGCTGCCCGCGCCGCGCCTGTTCACGCTGGGGCTGCAGCATGTGCTGGTGATGTATGCGGGCGCCATCGCGGTGCCGCTGATCGTCGGCCGCGCCCTGCAGCTTCCGCCCGAGGAGGTGGCCTTCCTGATCTCGGCCGATCTTTTCGTCTGCGGTATCGCCTCGATCATCCAGTCGCTGGGGGCGGGGGCTTGGCTGGGTGTCAGGATGCCGGTGATGATGGGCGTGACCTTCGCCGCCGTAGGTCCGATGGTCGCCATCGCCAACCAGACGCCGGGGCAGGAAGGCGCGCGGGCGCTGTTCGGGGCGGTGATCGGGGCGGGGGTGATCTCGATCCTGATCGCGCCGCTGGTCAGCCGGATGCTGCGGTTCTTCCCGCCGGTGGTGACGGGGACGGTGATCCTCGTGATCGGGGTCAGCCTGATGCCCATCGGCATCAACTGGATCTTCGGGCTGCAGGTCGGACCGACCGCGCCCACGCTGGTGGACCCGGCGATGCAGGCCTGGCTGGACGCGCAGGTCGCGGCCGGCGGCGTCCCCGAGGGGCTGCGCCTTGCGCCGAGCATGCCGAACACGCTTTACGCCGCCCCCCGCAACATGGTGATCGCTGCCGTGGTGCTGGCGACGATCCTGCTGATCGCCCGCTTCGCCCGCGGGTTCCTGGCCAATATCGCGGTGCTGGTCGGCATCCTCGTCGGCGGCATCCTCGCCACGGCGCTGGGACTGATGCAGTTCGAGAAGGTCGCCGCCGCCGCCTGGTTCGCGCCGATCCGGCCCTTCCATTTCGGCATGCCGATCTTCGATCCGCTGATGATCCTGACCATGACGATGGTCATGCTGGTGGTGATGATCGAATCGACGGGCATGTTCCTTGCGCTGGGCAACATGGTGGACCAGCGCATCGACCAGCCGAGGCTTGCCGCGGGCCTGCGCGCCGATGGCGTGGGCACACTTCTGGGGGGCATCTTCAACACCTTTCCCTATACCTCGTTCAGCCAGAACGTGGGGCTGGTGGCTGTGACCGGAGTGCGCTCGCGCCATGTCTGCGTGGCGGGCGGCGCGATCATGATCGTCCTCGGGCTGATCCCCAAGATGGGTGCCCTGGTCGAGGCGCTGCCCACGGTCGTCCTTGGCGGCGCCGGGGTGGTGATGTTCGGGATGGTCGCGGCGACCGGCATCCGGGTGCTGTCGCAGGTTGATTTCGCCGGCAACCGGCACAACCTGTTCGTGGTGGCGGTGTCGATCGGCATGGGCATGATCCCGATGATCGCCAACAACTTCGACCAGTGGCTGCCCGCCGGGACCAAGGTGCTGACCCATTCAGGCATCTTGCTGGCGGCGCTGTCGGCGGTGTTCCTGAACTGGTTCTTCAACGGCGCGCGCCATGTCGATCAGGCGGAACTGACCCGCGCCGCCGCGCAGGCCGACGCCCACTGAGGGGCTTACCCTTCCAACAAGGACCGGCGGGCCTCGGCGTATTCGCGGGCCAGCCGGTCCACGAGGGCGCCTGCCGGGACGACCTCCTTCACCGCGCTGATGCCCTGGCCCGAACCCCAGATCTGGCTCCAGGCCTTGGCCTTGGCGCTGCCCTTGCCGAAGTCCATGGTTTCGGGCGCGGCGTCCCCCAACGCGTCGGGGTCCATCCCCGCCGCCCGAATCGAGGGCTTGAGATAGTTGCCGTGGATGCCTGTGAACAGCGGGGAATAGACGATGTCCTCGGCCCCCGATTCGACGATCATCCGCTTGTAGTCGGGGACCGCATTCGCTTCCTCGGTGGCGATGAAGGGGCTGCCGACATAGGCAAGATCCGCCCCCATCGCCTGCGCGGCCAGCACCGCGCGGCCGGTGGCGATGGCGCCCGAGAGCAGCAAGGGACCGTCGAAGAACTCGCGGATTTCCCCGATCAGGGCAAAGGGGCTTTGCGGTCCCGCATGGCCACCCGCGCCCGCCGCGACCGCGATCAGCCCGTCCGCGCCCTTCTCCAGCGCCTTGCGGGCGAAGGTCTTGTTGATGACATCGTGAAGCGTGATGCCGCCGCAATCATGGGCGGCCTCGTTCACCTCGGGGCGCGCGCCGAGGCTGGTGATCCAGATCGGCACCTTGTGGCGGTGGCAGATCTCGATGTCGCGGTCGAGCCGGGCGTTGGATCGGTGGACGATCTGGTTCACCGCGAAGGGTGCTGCGGGCCGGTCGGGGTTGGCCTGGTTGTGGCGGTCCAGTTCCTCGGCGATGCGGGTCAGCCAGGCGTCCAGCAGCGGCGGCTCTCCGTCTCTTTCGCGGGCATTCAGCGCGGGGAAGGAACCGACGATCCCGGCCTTGCACTGGGCGATCACCAGGTCGGGGGACGAGACGATGAACATCGGCGCGGCGACGACCGGCAGGCGCAGGTTCGACAGGATCGGCGGCAGCATGGTTTTTCCCCTTTGACCGGACGCGGCCATGATGCGGGCCGGTGCGGGGGCCGCAACCCCCACCGCTGCGTCAGAAGGGAAGCGGGTGCCCCCGGTGGAACGCGTCGATGGCGCGCGTGGCCTCGGCGTTTAGCCGCAGGTCCAGCCCCGCGATCAGGTGGTCCAGTTGCGCCATTCGCGTGGCCCCGAGGATCGGGATCGCCGGAAAGGGCCGCTGGCGGACAAAGGCGATGGCCGCGTGGATCGGGTCCAGTCCCAGCCCGCGCGCCATCTGCCCCCACGCCTCGGCGGCGGCGATGCCGCGCGGGGTCGCGCGCCCGTGCAGGTCGCCCTCGCCGCCCCGCAGGCGGTCGTTCCCGGCGCGGCTGCCCTCGGGGATCGCGCCATCCGCATATTTGCCGGTCAGCAGTCCTGCGGCCAGCGGCGAATAGGCCATCAGCGTCACGCCTTCCTTGTGGCCCACCTCGGCCAGATCGGTGTCGTAAAGCCGATGCAAAGGCCCGTATTCGTTCTGAATCGAGACCACCCGCGGCCCGCCGGTGCGCTCGGCTGCGGCCAGCCAGGACATGGTGCCCCAGGCGGTCTCGTTGGAAAGGCCGAACTCGCGCACCTTTCCGGCAGCCACGAGTTCGCGCATCGCCGTCAGGATGCCGTCCATGTGGTCCTGCGCCCGCGCCTTGGACGCGCGGCTGGGGTCATAGGTCCAGTTCTGGCGGAATGCGTAGCTGCCGCGCTTGGGCCAGTGAAGCTGGTAAAGGTCGATGTGATCGGTTCCGAGCCGCCGCAGCGATTCGTCCACGGCGCCCGCGATGTTCTCCGGCTCGAAGCCCTTGCCGCCACGCGTGTGGCCGCCGTTCGGGCCGCTGGCCTTTGTGGCGATCTGCAGCCGCTCGCGTCCCCCGCGCGAGGACAGCCATTCGCCGATGATCTCCTCGGTCAGGCCGTAGGTCTCGGCCAGGGCGGGGTTCACCGGATACATCTCGGCCGTGTCCCAGAAGGTGATCCCGGCGTCCAGCGCCCGGTCCATCTGGGCCAGCGCCTCTTCGCGAGCCGTGTCCTTGCCGAAGGTCATGGTGCCAAGGCAGATGTCGCTGACGGTCAGGCCGCCCAGCTTGCGTGTGTTGATCATGGATGGTCCCGTCGCGGATGCGCGGGCAACCTGACAGCGCGGCCCCCTGCAGGCAAGCGGTCAGCCGCCCGCTGCCGGAAAGCTTTGCTGGAACACCCGGCCGTCGGTGTCCTCGGCATGGGCAGTGACCGGCTGGCCGTTGGGCTTGTAGCCGAGGCGGAACACCGGGTTCTCGGAGATCGAGATGCCGCCCTCCATCGTCATCAGCACCTCGTCGCCCTGTTTCAGCTCGATGGTCTGGACGAACTCGGCAGGGATGTTCAGCAGCGTCACCTGATCGCGCTGCAGGCCCGAGAAGTTGGGATGCCGGATCATCAGCGTCCCCATTGCGCGGCCCTCCGCCGGTTCGCTGCGGAAGCGCATCTCGCCCATCCCCTCGCGCGCCTTGGCGCCGCCGCCGGCAGGCGCCGCGCAGCCGCCCGAGGCCTTGACGAAGCGCCCGGCCATGACCTGCCGCCCGTCCTCCAGCGTGGCGATGGCGCGGACGTCGGAATAGGCGTCCACCCGCACCCGAACCTCGAAGTCCAAGGGCGCGGTGGCGGGGCCGAAGGTGAATTCCCCCGCCACCGGTGCGGGGTTCTGGTCGATCACCAGCGCCAGCCCGGTGATGCGGGGGCTGCCGGGGGCCTGGGTGATACGGATCGGGACCAGCGCCGGGTTTTCCGCGCGCATGGGGGCATCGAGGTCGAAGATGGCGGGATCGACCGGCGGCTCGGCATCGGTGCCGATCACGCCGGATCGCATGTCGTCCCAGGCGGGCGAGGGCTGCAGCGGGTTGTCCGCAGCCAGCGCGGGGCTGCCAAGGATTGCCAAGGCAAGGACCAGGGGCAGCGGTGAAAGGCGAAGGGACATGGCGAATCTCCCTTTGGCCGGTGCGGACCGGCCGGATGCTGAAGGATGGTGACAAAGCAGGGGCCGGGACGGCGACCCCGACCAAGGTCGTAGAACCTGTCTCCGGCGCTGTGCAGGCCGCGAGAGCGCGACACTCTGCCCGCCGGAGGGCCCGCCGATGCACGTCCTGATCCTGACCGCCTGCCTTGCTGCCGATCCCCTGGCCTGCGCGGACCGCCTGCTGCCCGCCGCCGAGGCACTGGATGCGGCAGGATGCGAGGCCAAGGCCGAGGATACCGCCGCCGCCTGGCTGGCCGCGCACCCGGACCTGACCGGTCAGGGCTGGCGCTGCGAGCCGCTGGCCCGGGCCGAGGCGCTGGAACTTGCCGAAGTCGCCCCCGGCGTCCACGTCCATCGCGGCGCCGACGCGCAGCTTTCCCCCGAAAACCGCGGCTGGATCGCCAACCTCGGCGTGGTTGTGGGCGACAGCCGCGTGGCGGTGATCGACCCCGGCGGCTCGCGCGCGCAGGGAGAGGCACTGTACGCCGCCATCCGCCGCCTGACCGGCCTGCCCATCGGCCCTGTGGTCCTGACCCACATGCACCCTGATCACATCGCCGGTGCCGAGGTCTTCGCCGAGGCGGGCGCCGAGATCATAGGCGACGCCCGCCTGCCCGAGGCGCTGGACCTCCGCCGCGAGACCTGGGCCGAAAGCATCCCCGCGCAGATCGGCGCAGCGGCATGGGCGGGCACGGTCCTGATCGGTCCGACACGGACCATCTCGGGGCCAGAGGTGCTGGACCTCGGGGGGCGGACGCTGGAACTGTCTCCGGTGCCCCGCGCCCATACCGACAGCGACCTGACCGTGCGCGACAGCGCCACGGGGGCGCTGTTCACCGGTGATCTGGTGTTTCGGGGGCTGACGCCGGTCGTGGACGGCTCGCTGAAAGGCTGGCTCGACTGGAACGCCCAGCCGCACGAGGGGGCTCCGGTCATTCCGGGGCACGGTCCGGTGGCAGGTTCGTTCACCGAGGCAAACGCCGCGCAGCGGTCCTATCTGGAGGCCCTGCGCGACGCCGTGCGGGCGGCACTGGACGCGGGGCAGGGCCTGTCGGCGGCGGTCCCGGCGATGGGGGTGGCGATGACCCCGCTGGCGGATGGCTGGGCCGACTTTCCCGCGACGACCGCGAGGAACGCTGCCGCAGCTTATGCCGAGATGGAATGGGACTGAGCCGCCCGCGAACCGGAACGGGCCGGCTCGCGTTCTTCGCCACAGCCGCAAGGGATGAATCATGGCGACAGGCAGCATCGTCGATCCGCAGGATGCCGCCGAAAGCGCCGGGCTCGTCTACGTCAGCGACTCGGAACCCGGCATCCGCCGCCGCCGCGCGGGCAAGGGCTTCAGCTATCCCGGCCCTGACGGCAAAACGGTCAAGGACAAGGACACGCTGGCCCGCATCCGCGCTCTGGCGATCCCGCCCGCCTATACCGATGTCTGGATCTGCCCCGACTCCAACGGCCATGTGCAAGCGACGGGCCGCGATGTCCGCGGGCGCAAGCAGTATCGCTATCACCCCCGCTTCCGCGAGGCCCGCGACAGCACGAAATACGAGCGGATGCTGGATTTCGCGGCCGCCCTTCCCTCCCTGCGCGCCCGCGTGGACGAGGACATGAGCCGCCGGGGGATGCCGCGCGAAAAGATGCTGGCGACGGTGGTGCATCTGCTGGAAACGACGATGATCCGGGTCGGCAACGCCGATTACGCCAAGCAGAACAAGTCGCACGGGCTGACAACGCTGAACGACCGCCATGTGAAGATCGAAGGCTCGCAGGTCCGCTTCCGCTTCAAGGGGAAAAGCGGCAAGGAATGGAACCTCGGCATCCGCGACCGCCGGGTGGCGCGGATCGTCAAGGCCAGCCAGGACCTGCCGGGGCAGCACCTGTTCCAGTATCTCGACGAGGATGGCGAGCGGCGATCCGTCACCTCGGGCGACGTGAACGCCTACTTGCGCGAGATTTCGGGCACCGACATCACCGCCAAGGATTTCCGCACCTGGACCGGCACGGTGCTGGCGGCGCTGGCGCTGGCCGAATACGAGAAGGCCGACAGCGCGGCCGCCGCCAAGCGCAACGTCCGCGAGGCGATCGAACAGGTCTCGGCCCGCTTGGGCAACACGCCCACGATCTGCCGCAAGTGCTATGTCCACCCGCAGGTGATCGACAGCTACCTGTCCGACGACCTCGCACTGGAAATCACCGAGGAGATCGCCGAGGAACTGGAGGAACCCGCCCTGCGCCTCGAGGAACGGCAGGTGCTGGACTTCCTCAAGCAGAGGCTCGCCGCATGAACCGCATCACCGCCACCCAAGCCGCGCTGGACCTGCTGGCCGAGATCGAGGCCGCGCATGGCCCGGTCATGTTCCACCTGTCGGGCGGCTGCTGCGACGGGACCGCGCCCATGGTCTATGCACAGGGCGACTTCCGCATCGGCAGCAATGACGTGCAGCTTGGCACCATCGGCACCGCACCCTTCTGGACCGGCAGCCTTCAGGCCGAGGCATGGGCCGACACCGACCTGATGGTGGATGCGGTGCCGGGGCGCGGGTCGGGCTTCAGCCTCGACAATGCGCTGGACCGCCATTTCGTCCTGCGCGCGCCCACTTGCGCCTCTTAGGCCCAGGGTCCACATCGCGGGGCAAGCGAAAGGGGGCGACATGGCGCACAAGGTGTTCATCGACGGCGAGGCCGGAACCACGGGGTTGCAGATCCGCGAGCGCCTGGCCCCACGCCGCGACATCGAGCTGGTCCAACTCGTCCCTGCTCGCCGGAAAGACCCCGAGGCCCGGCGCGAGGCGCTGGCCGAGGCCCAAGTCGCCATCCTTTGCCTTCCCGACGCCGCCGCGAAGGAAGCGGTGGCGCTGGCCGAGGGGCTGGAGGTGCGCTTCATCGACGCCTCGACCGCGCATCGGGTGGCCGACGGCTGGGCCTTCGGCTTCCCCGAACTGACCGCCGGCGCGCGCGAGGCCATCGCCACGGCTCGCCATGTGTCCAACCCCGGCTGCTATTCCACCGGCGCCATCGCGCTAGCGGCGCCGCTGGTGGCGGCGGGGCTGGTGGCCCCGGATGAGATCGCCTCGATCAACGCGGTGTCCGGCTATACCGGCGGCGGCAAGGAACTGATCGCAGAGATGGAGATCGAGGGCGCGCCCGCCCACTTCGTCTATGCGCTGGGCCAGGGCCACAAGCACCTGCCCGAGATCATCAAGCATTCCAAGCTGACCCGCCGCCCGGTCTTCGCGCCCTCCGTGGGACAGTTCGCGCAGGGCATGGTCGTGCAGATCCCGCTGCAACTGCAGGGCCGCAAGCTCTCGGACCTGCGCGACGCGCTGGCCCGCCACTATGAGGGCGCGCGTTTCGTCAAGGTCGTCGAGCCTGTGGCCCGCGTGATCCCCACCGTCCTGAACGACACCAACGAGATGCATCTCTCCGTCCACGGTAGCGACGAGAACGGCTGCGCGGTGCTGGTGGCGGTTCTGGACAACCTCGGGAAAGGTGCGTCGGGCGCGGCGGTGCAGAACCTGAACCTGATGATCGGGGCGGACGAGGGCGCGGGGCTCTGACCCCGCCGCCGGTCTCCGATCCCGAAGATGGAAAGGAGGACCGGTCATGAGCAGGACAGTCGAGGACATGGCGCAACGCTGGCTGAGCCGCCCGCCCGAGGGGCTGAACGGGCCGGAACATCGCGTCCTTTAAAGCTCGGTCACGCGCCGGCCGATCGCGCGGGATACCGGCGGGGAATATGGAACCGGGCTGACCTTCGGCCAGCGCCTCGCGGATGCCGTCGCCCGCTTCGGCGGGTCATGGCCCTTCATCCTGTGGTTCGGCGCCTTCATGCTGCTGTGCACCGTCGGCAACACCTGGCTGCCGGGGCGCGGGGCCTTCGATCCCTATCCCTTCATCTTCCTGAACCTGATCCTGTCGATGCTGGCCGCGATCCAGGCGCCCGTCATCATGATGAGCCAGAACCGGCAGGCGCAGCGTGACCGCATCGACGCGGCCCATGACTACGAGGTCAACCTGAAGGCCGCGCTCGAGATCATGGCGCTGCATGAAAAGCTGGATGAGCTGCGTCACAGCGAGCTGCTGGCGATGAGGGACGACATCGCCCGCATCGCCGGGCAACTGGACGAGTTGCTGCGGCGCGTGGACGGGGACGGCGGCGCGCGCCCGGCGCAGGGGCTGCGGCCGGACGGCTGAACCTGCCCGGGCCGGTTCAGCGGGTGCCGCTGGCGTTCGCGCCTTTGCGGATGCTCAGCCCTCGAGGCCGAAGGCGGGGTGATGCCGGACCTCGCCCCGCGCGGGTTCGGCAAAGGGCAGCGCCAGCACATAGTCTGCCGGGATGCCGCGCACGGTGAGGCCGAGATCGGGCGCAAAGCCGAAGCGCGCGTAATATGCAGGCTCGCCCACCAGCACCGCGCCCCGCGCCCCTACGGCCCGCAGCCGCGCCAGCGCCGCCTGCATCAGCGCCGCGCCGATGCCGCGCGACTGCCGGTCGGGCCTGACCGCAAGGGGGCCGATGCCGAACCAGCCCGGCGCATCCCCGATGCCGACGGGCGAGGCCGCGACATGGCCGAGGATGCCCGCGTCCCCCTCGGCCACCAGCGACAGGCTCAGGGCGCCCGCCGCGCGCAGGCCGTCCACGATCTGCGCCTCGGTCCCGCTGGCATGGGCCGCGCCCCGGAATGCCTCGGTGACAAGGCTGCGGATCGCAGTTGCATCGCCGGGGACCTCTTCGCGCAGGGTGACGCCGGGGTCGGGCATTGCTCAGTCCGCCTTGATCTGCCGCGCCTCGGTCACCAGCATGATCGGGATGCCCGCGCGGATCGGGAAGGCGAGGCCAGCCGTCCGCGACACCAGTTCCTGCCGCGCGGCGTCATAGGACAGCGGCCCATGCGTCACCGGGCAGACCAGCGCTTCCAGCATATGCCGGTCGAAGGCGGGGGCGGGGGCGGGGGCTTCGGGCAGGGGCGGGGTGGTCAATGCAGCATCTCCTCGTCATCGCCGCCGCCGTGCAGGGCGTATTCCAGAAGGCCGTCCAGCATCTCGCGCCGGGCGGGCAGGTCGGGGGCTTCCAGCAGCGCCTGCTTTTCCTCGACGCCCAGCGGCAGCAGCATGGACAGGCTGTTGACCAGCAGCTCGTCGTCGGCCTCCTCGGCAGCGTTCCAATCGGTGGACAGCTCGCGCTCGTCCATGTAGCGGCGCAGCCGTTCGATGAAACCGGGGCGGTCGAAGGCGGGATCGGGCGGCACCGAGCCGGCGCGGTCCGACCGGAACTCGCTCCACTCGATCCGGCCGCGCAGGTAGGGAGTGAAGCCCTCGATCCGTTCCGCCAGCCGGAACCGCGACACCGCGCGCAGCGAGATCATCAGCCGCCCGTCGTCAGCCTCGGAAAACATCGTGATACGCCCGGCGGTGCCGACAGTGGCAAGACCGTCGCCGTTGGGCTGGATCATCCCGATCATCCGGTCGCCCGTCTTCAGCACGTCATCCACCATCTGCAGGTAGCGCGGCTCGAAGATATGCAGCGGCAGGCGGGTGCGCGGCAGCAGCACCGCGCCGGGCAGCGGGAACAGCGGGATCGTGTCGGGCAGGGTGCCGCGCAGGCTCACGCGAAGATCAGCGACGACAGCCGCCGGCGCCCCTTCTGCACCAGAGGGTCGGTGGGCGGCAGCGCGTCGAAGATCGTCAGCAGCTGCGCCTTGGCGGCGCCGTCGTTCCAGTCGCGGTCGCGACGGAAGGATTCGAGCAACTGGTCGATGGCCTCCTCGACCCGGCCCGCGGCGTGCAGCGCGGTCGCATAGTCGAAGCGGGCCTGGCTGTCCGAAGGGTCGGCGTTCACCCGCGATTCCAGATCCGCCAGCGGCCCGGCATTGGCGGCCTGCCGGGCCAGCGCCAGTTGCGCGCGGGCGGCCTCGACCGGGGCGGCCGTGGCGACGGCGGCAGGCACCTGCCCCAGCGCCGCCTCGGCCGCTTCGGTGTCGCCCCCGGCCAACTGGGCGCGGATCAGCCCGCCCCAGGCCTGCGGGTTTTCGGGTTCTTCTCCCAGAATTGCGGCAAAGGTTTCGACGGCATCCAGCGCGGCGCCTTCGGCAAGCATCGCCTCGGCGGCTTCCAGCGCGGCGCCGAGGCCGCCGTCATCGCCGCCCAAAGCCGCCAGCTTGTCCACGAAAGCCTTGATCTGGCTCTGCGGGATCGCGCCTTGGAAGGCATCGACCGGCTGGCCCTGGAAGAAGGCATAAACGGTCGGGATCGACTGCACCCGCAACTGCTGGGCGATCATCTGGTTCTTGTCCACATCGACCTTGGCCATCCTGACCCGGCCCTTGTGGCGGGCGACCTCGGCCTCAAGCTGCGGACCCAGCGTCTTGCACGGGCCGCACCATGTCGCCCAGAAATCCACGATCACCGGCACCTGCATCGAGGCGTCGATCACCTCGGCCATGAAATCGGCCTCGGTCACGTCCTTGATGAAATCGGCGGTGTTCGGCGGCGTCTCGCCCGAGCCTTGCAGCAGCATCGTCCTGATCCCCGGAGTGTTTCTTCAATTGGCCGCAATATGGGCGTTGGCGCGCGGGACCGGAAGGGGCCTTGCGGTCACACGCTCAGGTCGAAGCAGGCGAAGACGGGGACGTGGTCGCTGGGCTGATCCCATCCCCGCACGGGGCGCAGGATGCGGCTGGCGTGGCCCGCCTGCGCGATGTCGGCGGTCGCCCAGATGTGGTCCAGCCTGCGGCCCTTGTCGGCCGCGTCCCAGTCGCGGGCGCGATAGCTCCACCAAGAATAAAGCTTGCCGTCGGGGATATCCTTGCGCGTGACATCCACCCAGTCGCCCGCGTCCTGCGTCTGGGCCAGATGCTCGATCTCGATGGGGGTATGGCTGACGATCCTCTGCATCGCCTTGTGGGACCAGACGTCATCCTCCATCGGCGCGATGTTGAGGTCACCGACGAGGATCGACCGCGCGGGCTTTTCCGAATGGAAGCTGTCGCGCATGTCGGTCAGGTAGTCGAGTTTCTGGCCGAACTTGATATTGACCTCGCGGTCCGGGACATCGCCGCCTGCGGGGACATAAACGTTGTGGATGGTGACGCCGTTCTCCAGCCTTGCGGCGACATGGCGGGCGTGGCCCAGCCCTGCGTGGTCCTGGTCGCCCGCATCGATGATCGGCAGGCGCGACAGGATCGCCACGCCGTTGTAACCGCGCTGGCCGCGGGCCACGATCCAGCGATAGCCGAGATCGTGGAACAGATCGAAGGGCATCTTCTCGATCGGCGACTTGCATTCCTGCAGGCAGAGGATGTCCGGGGCTTCCTCGCCCAGAAGACGGGTGACGAGACCGGCCCGCAGGCGGACCGAGTTGATGTTCCAGGTGGCAATGGTGAACATGGGGCGCGACTTAACGCGCAGCGCGGGAAAGGGGAAGCCGATGAACCAGCTTGTGGACGGGGTCTGGACCAAGGGCAGCATCGGGGCGTCGAAAAAGGACGGCGCCTACAAGCGCCAGAACGCGGGCTTCCGCAACTGGTGCACGCCGGGCGGCGAGGCAGGGCCATCGGGGCAGGGGGGCTTTCAGGCGGAAAGCGGGCGCTATCACCTCTACGTCTCCTACGCCTGCCCATGGGCGCACCGGACGCTGATCTTCCGCGAACTCAAGGGACTTGCGCCGCATATCGACGTCTCGGTGGTCCATCCGGTGATGGGGGACGAGGGCTGGACCTTCGCCACCGATTTCGACGGGGCCACCGGCGACCCGCTGTTCGGGTCCGACTACCTGCGCGAGATCTACCTGCGCGCCGACCCGAAGATGACCGGCAAGGTCACGGTGCCGGTCCTCTGGGACAAGCAGCAGAACACCATCGTATCCAACGAATCGAGCGAGATCATCCGCATGCTGGACAGCGCCTTCGACGCGCTGACCGGGAACGAGGCGCATTACTGGCCCGAGGACCTGCGCGCCGAGATCGAGGCGGTGAACGAGCGCGTCTATCCGAACTTCAACAACGGGGTCTATCGCGCCGGTTTCGCCGCCACGCAAGCCGCCTATGACGAGGCCATCGGCCCCGTTTTCGAGACGATGGAGTGGGCCGACGACATCCTTTCGCGCCAGCGCTACCTGACCGGGGACCGGCTGACCGAGGCCGACTGGCGCATGTTCACCAGCGCCGTGCGCTTCGACACGGTCTATCACACGCATTTCAAGTGCAACCGCCAGTGGCTGCGCGACTATCCGAACCTCTGGGCCTGGACGCGCGAACTTTACCAGATGCCCGGCATCGCCCCCACCGTGCGGCAGGACCACATCACCCACCACTACTACCGCAGCCACCCCGACCTGAACCCGCACGGCCTGATCCCGATCAACCCGGTGATCGACTGGGACGAGCCGCACGGACGCGGCTGACCCGCGCAGAAAAAAACCCCGGCGCAATGCCGGGGCCAGTAAGACAGGGAGGGAGGAATGTGGCCGCGTCCCCGGCCACTGGGCTTCGTCCGTTCAACGCGCGGGGGGCGGTGCGGTTCCCGCCTCAGGCCACCAGCCGGTAGCCGCCGCTTTCCGTAACCAGCAGCCGCGCGTTGGACGGCTCCGGCTCGATCTTCTGGCGCAGGCGGTAGATGTGGGTTTCCAGCGTGTGGGTGGTGACGCCCGCATTGTAGCCCCAGACCTCGTGCAGCAGCACGTCGCGCGGCACGACCCCGTCCTGCGCGCGGTACAGGAACTTGAGGATGTTGGTTTCCTTCTCGGTCAGGCGGATCTTGCGGTCCTTGCCGTCGATCAGCATCTTCATCGACGGCTTGAAGGTATAAGGCCCAAGCTGGAAGATCGCGTCCTCGGACTGCTCGTGCGTGCGCAACTGGGCGCGCAGGCGGGCCAGCAGGACGGGGAACTTGAACGGCTTGGTGATGTAGTCGTTCGCCCCCGAATCGAGGCCGAGGATCGTGTCGGCGTCGGTGTCGTGGCCCGTCAGCATGACGATGGGGCATTTCACCCCCTGCTTGCGCAGCCGCTTGCAGAGTTCCCGCCCGTCGGTGTCGGGCAGGCCCACGTCCAGAACCACCAGGTCGAAGATCGCGCCCTTGGTCTTTTCCACCGCCTCGGCGCCGGTGCCGGCCTCGAAGACGTCGAAATCCTCGGTCGCGACCAGTTGCTCGGCCAGCGCCTCGCGCAGGTCTTCCTCGTCGTCCACAAGAAGGATCTTCTTCAGTCCGGCCATTGCAGCCTCCATCGGTTGCGCTTTGGCGGCAAGATGGCGCAGGGATGCCCGGCGTCCAGCGGGTTGAAACCTTTCTCACAAGCAGTTGTCGCGGGGCGCCCTTATGTTACGGATTGTTTCAGGATTTGCCCGCCCCATGACCCTGCTGCCCACCCTGACCGAGACGATCAGCCGCGCCCGCACCGACCTGCGGGTGGGGCTGCCGGTCGTGATCGACGGCCATCTGGCGGCGGCAGTCGAGACACTGTCGCCGGCCCGGTTGGCGGGGATTCGGGGATTCGGCAAGTCCGTGGTGGCGCTGACGGACCGCCGGGCCGAGACGCTGAAGGCGCGGGCCTATGACGGCGATCTGGCGCGGGTCGAGTTGCCCCCGGACGCCGACCTGACATGGCTGCGGGCGGTGGCAGACCCCTCGGATGACCTGCGGGTGCCGATGAAGGGGCCGCTGTTCACCCGGCGCGATGGTGACCCCGCGCCCCACCGCGCAGCCTTGGCGCTGGCGAAGTCGGCGCAGCTTCTGCCCGCCGTGCTGGTGGTGCCGGTTGATGCTCCGCCCCCCGGCCTGACCGTCCTGCCCGCCGGCCCGACGCTGGCGCAGCTTGCCGCCGAGGCGGCGCTGTCGCCTGTCGCCGCCGCCCGCCTGCCCATTGCGGCGGCCGAGCACACCCGCCTGCACATCCTGCGACCCGACGACGGCAGCGACGAGCATTACGCCATCGAGATCGGCGAGCCGCCCCGCGATGCCGCCGTGCTGGCTCGGCTGCATTCGGCCTGCTTCACCGGCGACGTGCTGGGCAGCCTCAAATGCGACTGCGGCCCGCAGTTGCACGCGGCGCTGGCGGCGATGGGGGCCGAGGGCGCGGGGGTGCTTTTATATCTCAACCAGGAAGGCAGGGGCATCGGCCTTGCCAACAAGATGCGTGCCTATGACCTGCAGGCCCAGGGCTTCGACACGGTGCAGGCGAACCACCGGCTGGGCTTCGAGGACGACGAGCGCGACTTCCGCCTTGGCGCCGCCATGCTGCGGCGGCTGGGATTCTCGGCGGTGCGGCTGATGACGAACAACCCGCGCAAGGTGGCGATGATGGAAGGCCACGGCATCCGGGTGGTCGAGCGCGTCCCCCTTCAGGTCGGCCGCAACCGCTGGAACGACGCATACCTGACGATCAAGCGCGACAAGTCGGGGCATCTGCTGTGAGGCGGCAGCCTGCAGGCCATGGGCAGCGTCCGTCCCGGCCGCGCCCCGCCATTGCGGTTTTCCGAACCGAGATGGAGGATCGGCCATGACCCTGCACCCGCAGATGGCAGGGGACGCCTGCCGCGCCCCGGATCGGCCCCGGTCTGCGCCCATCGCGCAGAGGGACGACATGGTCCTGACGCCCCTTGGCCTGCGTTTCGGGGGCCGCCTGATCCCCTGCGGCATTGGCCGCGCCGGCGTCTCGGCCGCCAAGCGCGAGGGCGACGGCGCGACCCCCGCAGGCGTCCACCGGATCGTCGGGCTGCTGTATCGCCCCGACCGGATCGCGCGGCCCGCGCCTTGGGCCGAGCCCATCGGTCCCGGCGATCTCTGGTGCGATGACAGCGGCCATCCTGCCTATAACCGCTGGGTGCGGGCGCCCCTTGCCGCCAGCCACGAGCGGCTGCGGCGGCCCGATCCGCTTTACGACCTGGTGCTGGTCACGGACTGGAACTGGCCTGTTGCCCGGGCGGGGAAGGGGTCGGCCATCTTCCTGCACCAGTGGCGGCGCCCGCGCCATCCCACGGCCGGTTGCATCGCATTCTCACGGCGCGACCTGATGCGGATCGCCGGCCTTGCCCCGCCCGGCACAAGGCTGATCGTGCCCGCCACGCTTGCGGGCCGCATGGGCAGGCGCGGCGCGGTCGCCCATGGCGCCTGAGTTGCGCCCTCCCCGCAGGGGCGGCGATGGAGGCGGGTGAATCGCCTTCCGGCAGGCGGCGCCAGGTTTCCCGCCGCGCAATCCGCCCTTATGTTCAGGCCATGACCGACCGGATCGACTCTTTCCTGCGCCCATCCGTCCCCCGCGCCTTCATGGGCGTGATCGTCGCCTGCGTCGCGGTCCACCTGCTGACGCTGTCGCCCGCGCTGCGGGAATGGGCGATGCTGCACGGGGCGCTCTGGCCGCAGCTTCTGCAGGATGTCAGGCCGATGTTTCCCGGCCAGCAGGTGACGATGTTCCTCACCTACGGCTTCCTGCATGGCGGGCTGCTGCACCTGGGGATGAACATGCTGGCGCTTTACGTGCTGGCGCGCTCGCTGTCGGTGGCGATGCGGGGGGGCGCGATGGTCGCGCTTTACGTCGTGGCCCAGGTGGTGGCGGGTGTGGTGCAGTTGTGGCTGTCCGACAGCCCCTATCCGGTGGTCGGCGCATCCGGCGCGATCTTCGGACTGGCGGGGGCCGAGATCGCCATTGCCGCGCGCATCCAGCTTGCAAAGGGCGGCAGCCTGCGCCTGCTGGCCGGGCCGGTCCTGCAGTTCGTCCTGCTGAACGTGGCGCTGACGCTGGCGGTGCCGAACATCGCCTGGCAGGCGCATCTGGGCGGGGCGCTGGCCGGGGTGGTGATCGGGGCGCTTTACCGTCCTCGGCTGCGGCGCTGAGTCAGGCCGGGGGTTCCCCGCGCGTGTCAGCGGAGGAGTCCTCGGTCTGCGCTGGTAGTTCGCTGCCCGTCCCCTGCGCCTCTACGTCAGGTTCGGGCAGCGGGACGGCGTCTGTTTCCGATGCGTCGCCGGCGGGTTCCGGCGCTTCATCAGCTTCGGCCTCGGGCGCGCCGCTCAGCCGCCGCATGGCGGGGCGCAGGGTTTCGGCCGGGGCATGGATCAGGTCCAGCGGGTCGAGGTCCGGCTCGCGCGACAGATGCTCGGCCAGCAGCCGGTGGGCAAGGCCGTAGCCCGCCCATTTGCGGATGTTGCCGCGGCCCTCGAACCACAGCCCGCGGTCGAGATCGCGCCAGGCCCATTCCGTCATCGCCCGCTTCGCCAGCCCCGAGGGCGGCGTGGTTGCGTCCCATGGGTCGGGCGGTCCGCCCAGCACGCGGGCGACGAAACGCCCGGCCAGCCCCTCGCTGACCAGCACCTCGCCCAGCGAGCGGCCATAGCCGGGACGTTCCCACCGGACGAGGTGATGAAGCTCGCGCACCATCCGCCGCACCGTAAGGTCATGGGCGAAGCGCGCGGGCGACAGGGTCAGCTCGATCACGCCCGGCGCGCGGGCGGTGCCGAGGACGCCCCAGTCGGACCCCCCGTCACCCGCCTGCACCACGAGGTCGAAGTCGGGCAGGTCGAGGTGGCCCGTCGCCAGCGCCACCGATTCGGCGACGGCTGCCCTGACCTCGGGCATGATGCCGGTCAGCGCGTGGCGGGCGTTCAGGAAATGGACCTGCCAGTAGGGCATGGCGCGCCGGTGACCGAGGCTCAGACCTCGGGCACCAGAACCTCGCGCTTGCCGACGTGGTTCGCGGGGCTGACGACGCCCTGCTCCTCCATCTGCTCGACCAGCCGGGCGGCCTTGTTGTAGCCGATGGCGAGCTTCCTCTGGATGTAGCTGGTGGAACATTTGCGGTCCTTGGCCACGATCGCCACCGCCTGATCGTAAAGCGCGTCGTCCGAGCCGTCGCTGGCGAGGATCTGGTCGATCTCGGCGTCCCGTTCGTCTTCGGGGCTTTCGATCACGGTGGACACATATTGCGGCGGGCCGAAGGACTTGAGGTGGGTGACGACCTCTTCGACCTCTTCGTCCGACACGAAGGGGCCATGCACGCGGGTGATGCGGCTTCCCCCGGCCATGTAAAGCATGTCGCCCATGCCCAGAAGCTGCTCGGCCCCCATCTCGCCCAGGATGGTGCGCGAGTCGATCTTGCTTGTCACCTGGAAGCTGATCCGGGTCGGGAAGTTCGCCTTGATCGTGCCCGTGATGACATCGACCGATGGGCGCTGCGTCGCCATGACGATGTGGATGCCGGACGCGCGGGCCATCTGCGCGAGGCGCTGGATGCAGGCCTCGATTTCCTTGCCCGCGACCATCATCAGGTCGGCCATCTCGTCCACGATGACGACGATATAGGGGAAGGTCTCGGGCTGGAACTCCTCGGTCTCGAAGACCGGCTCGCCGGTGTCCTCGTCAAAGCCGGTCTGCATGGTGCGGCGGAACAACTCTCCCCGCTCCAGCGCCTCGCGGACGCGGCTGTTGTAGCCCTCGATGTTGCGGACGCCCATCTTGGACATCTTGCGGTAGCGTTCCTCCATTTCCGAGACGACCCATTTCAGGGCCACGACGGCCTTCTTGGGGTCGGTCACGACGGGGGACAGCAGATGCGGGATGCCGTCGTAGACCGACAGTTCCAGCATCTTGGGGTCGATCATGATCAGCCGGCATTCCTCGGGCGTCAGCTTGTAGAGCAGGCTCAGGATCATCGTGTTGATGGCCACGGACTTGCCCGAGCCGGTTGTCCCCGCGATCAGCAGGTGCGGCATCTTGGCGAGGTTCGCCACCACCGGCTCGCCGCCGATGTCCTTGCCCAAGGCCAGCGGCAGCGGCACGGCGCTGTCGGCGAAGGGACCCGAGGACAGGATCTCGCGCAGCACGACCTTTTCGCGGCGCTGGTTCGGCAGCTCGATCCCGATCACGGTGCGGCCGGGCACGGTGGACACGCGGGCCGACAGCGCCGACATCGATCGGGCGATGTCGTCGGCCAACCCGATCACCCGGCTGGCCTTGAGCCCCGGTGCGGGTTCCAGTTCGTAAAGCGTCACCACCGGGCCGGGATGGACGGCGGTGATCTGGCCCTTGACGCCATAGTCGTCCAGCACCGCTTCCAGCATCCGGGCGTTCTCGGCAAGTGCTTCCTGGCTCGGCGTGTGGCGCTCGACCGTGGCGGGGGCGGCCAGCAGCGACAGTGGCGGGCGTTCGTAAAGGCTGTTGTCGAAGGACGACGCGGGCAGCGCCGGCTCGCGCGGGGATGCGGCTTGCGGCGGGGGCGGCACGGCGGCCCGGACGCTTTCCATCAGCGGGGCAGGGGGGACCGGCGCGCGGCCAGTCAGGCGCGCGGTGACGGCGGCCAGGGTCGAGCGGCCGTCCTCTGCCGGCTGGCGGGCCTCCGGCTCGGGATCGGTGCGGTGATGGCGGATGGCGTCGGTGATGCGGGCGCTGACCTCCCCGGCATCCGGCGCGGCGGTCGCCTCGTCGTAATGGGGGTCAGGCTCGACCAGTTCGGGCTGCAGGACCTCGGGTTCGGGTGGAGGGCGCAGGCGCGAGAACATGCCCGAAGGCGCCGGCTCTGCCTCGGGCAAGGCCTCGGGCGCCTGCTCTTTGGCTGCGGCGGTGCGCTGGCGCCAGGCCTCGGCCCGGCGACGGACCTCGCGGGCGGCGATGACCGAGGCGCTTGCGCCCCGCCCCAGAAGGGTCATCGTCAGGTCATAGGCGGTCGCCAGCCCGGCCGACAGGAACCGGCCGATCCCCATCAGCTCGCGCCGGTCGAAGCCGAGGACGAAGGCCACGATCGCCACCGTGCCGATCGCGGTCAGGAAGGCCAGGATCTTCAGCCCGGCGGCGGCGCTGACGGGCAGCAGGCCCAGCATCGCGCCCATCAGCATGTCGCCGAGATAGCCGCCGAGGCCGAAGCTCTGCGTCCAGCCCTCGGGCGGGACCAGCGAGCTTGCGTGGACCGACACGACCACCATGGCAATGGGGGTGAAGACGCCGCGCAGCAGCCGCTCCTCGCCTTGGTGCAGCATCAGGCGCAGGCCCCAGAAAATGCCCGAAACCGCCAGCATCCAGCTTCCCTGCCCCACGATCATGAACAGGGCCGAGGCGATATAGGCGCCCAGCCGCCCCAGCAGGTTCTGGGCCGGCTGGTCGGTCGCGGTGCCCACGCCGGGGTCGTCGGGCGTGTAGGAAAACAGTATCATGGCGACCAGAACGCCTGCCACGATCAGTCCGGCGCCCGCCAGTTCCTTGCTGCGGCGCTGCAGCGCCACTTGCGTGGTCTGGTCGAACAGCGGGTCGCGGTGTCTCGCGTGCCAGCTCGCCATGCCTGCCTTACCCCTTTCCATAAAGCGTGTCGCGGATGCGGGTCAGCGCATCCTCGGTCTCTGCCGTCGGACCCACCAGCGCCACCCGGACATAGCTGCGGCCGGGATTGCCCTGGTCGGTGTCGCGGGCCAGGTAGGCGCCGGGCAGCACCTGCACCCCGGCCTCGGCCCACAGCTTCCGCGCGGCGGCCTCGCCGTCCTCGGCGGGCAGCCACAGGAAGAACCCGCCCTCGGGCGGCTGGTAGCCCGGCACATTGCCGAAGATCCGGTCGGCGATGGCGTATTTTTCCTGATAAAGCGCCCGATTCGCCTGAACATGGGCTTCCTCGGCCCAGGCGGATTCGCTGACGCGCTGGTGGGGCAAGGGGACGGGGGCGCCGGCATAGCTGCGAAGCACGCGCAGGCGGGCGATATGCTCGGGTGCCCCCGCGATGAAGCCCGAGCGCAGGCCCGGCAGGTTCGACCGCTTGCTGAGCGAGTTGAACATGATGACGCGGTGGCCCAGCCCCATGCCCATTGCGACGGCAAGCGCGCCGGGGGGCGGGGCGGTGCGCCAGATCTCCGAATAGCACTCGTCGGCGAAGATCAGGAAATCGTGGCGCTCGGCCAGTTCGACCAGCCGTTCCAGATAGTCGCGGCCCGCCACCGCGCCCTGCGGATTTGCGGGCGAGCAGAGATAGCAGATGGCTGTCGCATCCAGCGTGGCCGCATCCAGCCCGGCGAAATCGGGCAGGTGGCCGGTTTCGGCGGTGGCGTTGACGAAGACCGGCACGGCCCCCACGGCGGCGGCGGCCACGGCATAGACCTGATAGAAGGGATTTGGCACGAGGATTCGCGCCGTGGCGCCGTTCTTGCGTTCCGGGCAGAGCGCGAGGGCCGCATTGAACAGACCCTCGCGGGTGCCGTTGACGATGGTGATGCCCTCGGGCGGCACCTCGATGCCGTGGCGGGTGGCAAGCCAGCCCGAGATCGCCTTCAGCAGTTCGGGCGTGCCCTCGTTCGGAGGGTACTTACCCAGTTCATCGACGGTTCGCGACAGGATCGGGGCGACGAAATCGGGGATGCCATGGCGCGGCTCTCCGATCGTCATGACGATCGGATCGGGGCCGGGGGCCACGTTGGACAAGAGCTTCCGCAGGCGCGGAAACGCGTATTCCGGCAGGTTCGAGAACCGCTCGGGAGATGCCATGCTGCCTCGCAATCACGGGATCGTGCCGTCCCGTTTTGCGGCAAGACTAGCGGCAAAGCGCCGATGCGTCCAGACAAAGGCCGGGCGGGATCAGTCCCGTAGTGCCATCTCGACGGCCTGCGCCACCCGCAGCAGCCTGAGGTCGCCGCCTGCCGGACCCATCAGCATCAGCCCGCAGGCTGGACGCGCCGTCGGCAGGCTGATCGCGGGCAGGCCCATCGAGTTGCCGATGCGGGTGTTGCGCAGCGCGAGCAGGTTCTGGGAGGCGAAATAGGCGGCGTCCTCTTCCAGCCGGGCGATCTCGGGCGGCAGGGTCGGGGCGGTGGGCAGGATCACCGCGTCGAAGGGGGCAGCGGTGGCGGCCCAGTCCTGCCGCAGATGGAACAGCCGTTCCCATCCAGCGACGTAATCGGCGGCGCTGACCTCGCGCCCGCCGCGGAAGCGTTCGAGAATCGGGGGATACATCAGTTCCGGCGCGGCCTCGATCTGATCGCGCCACAGGCCATAGGCTTCGGAGGCAAAGAGCGTGGGCGAAAGCGCGGCGGCGTCGGTGACGCAAGGGGGCGCCGCGCGGGTGATCGAGACGCCTGCCGCCGCAAGCCGCTGCACCGCTTCCTCGAAACCGGCAACGGGTTCCTCGCGCGCGTCCTCGAAGGGCAGGCCGTCCAGCACCATCAGCCGCAACCCGCGGGCGGACGCCCCGCGCAGGTCGGGGGCGGGGTGGCCCCGCAGAAGCCCGAAGATCTCGGCGCAGTCCTCGACAGTGCGGGCCATCGGCCCCACGACATCGAAGCGGCGGCAGAGCGGCAGGATGCCGGTCATGTCCACCGCGCTGGGCGTGGGCTTGAAGCCGACGATGCCGTTCCAGGCGGCGGGCAGGCGGATCGAGCCGCCGGTGTCCGACCCGATCGCCGCCGCCGCAAGCCCCATCGCCACCGCAACCGCCGATCCGCCCGAGGAGCCTCCGGCGACAAGGTCCGCGTCATAGGCGTTGGGCACGGTGGCCACGGTCGGGTTCAGCCCGAGGCCCGAGAAGGCCAGTTCCGTCATGTGGGTCTTGCCAAGGCAGATCGCCCCCTGCAGGGTCGCCGTTTCCAGCAGCGCCGCGTCGCGGTCGGGGATGCGGCCTTCCAGCAGCATGGACCCGGCCTCGGTCGCCACGCCCGCGCTGTCGATGTTGTCCTTCCAGGCCAGCGTCACCCCGTCCAGCAGGCTGCGCCGCAGACCCGCCCTGGCGCGGTCATGGGCGGCGATGGCCTCGGCCCGGGCGCGGTCGGGCGTGGTGCGGGCAAAGATGCGGGGGCCAAGGGGGGCGCGCTCGATTGCGTCCAGATAGCCCTCGGCCAGATCGATGGGGCTGACCAGCCCGGCCATGATCGCCCGTCCCTGTTCCGTCGCCGAGGCTTTCAGCCAGTCCATGCGATGTTCCCTGAATTTTATGTTCACGCTAGCGGCGCAGGGCCGGGGCGGCAATGCCGGACCGGGGCGCTGCCCGCCCGGGCTGCTCCCCTTCCTCGCCCCTTCCTCGCCGAAAACAGTCCACTGGACCCATTCGGCGGGAAAACAGCCTTGATGGCTGTTTTCTGATCCACCACCTGTTCCGGGCGCTCGGAAGCCCCGCGGCATTTCGGCCGGAAAGAAGATGCGCAGGCGCTTGCGCCGCATGGACGGTTGCGGGGCGGACGGTTAGGGTGCGTGCCATGGCTGTTGATCACGATGTCATCATTGCGGGCGGCGGGCTGAACGGCCCGACGCTGGCGCTTGCGCTGGCCGAGGTCGGGCTGTCGGTCGCCGTTATCGACGCGCGGCCGGTGCGGGCAAGGGCCGAGGTGGGCTTCGACGGGCGCGCCTATGCTCTGGCGCTGGCCTCGCGGCGGCTGCTGACGGCGCTGGGGCTGTGGAAGGGGCTGGCCGACAAGGCCCAGCCGATCCTGCGGGTCGAGGCGGCGCAGGGGCAGCCCGGCGAGGGCGCGGGACCGTTCCACCTGATCTTCGATTCGGCCGAGATCGAGGAAGGACCAGTCGGCCACATGCTGGAGGACCGCTTCCTTTACGCAGCACTGGTCGAGGCGATGGCGGGCCGCGTCACCCATCTGCCCGGCCGTCAGGTTGTCGCGCAGGACGAGCGTCCCGGCCATGTCGCGGTCACCCTGGACGACGGGCGCGCGTTGACCGGACGGCTGCTGGTCGGCGCGGACGGGCGCGGCTCGGGCGTGGCCGCGCGGGCTGGCATCACCCGGCGCGGGCATGGCTATGGGCAGACGGCGCTGGTCTGCGCGCTCGATCACGAAAAGCCGCATGGCGGGGTGGCCTGGCAGTATTTCATGCCGACCGGCCCTCTGGCGATCCTGCCGCTGCCGGGCAACCGCAGTTCCATCGTCTGGTCCGAGACGGACGAGAATGCCCGGGCGATCGCGGCGTTGCCGGATGACGCGTTCCTCGACGTGCTGCGCCCCCGCTTCGGCGACTATCTGGGCAAGATACGGCTGGCCGGGCCGCGGTTCTCCTATCCGCTGAGCCTCAGCCTGGCCGAAGCCTATGTCGCGCCGCGCATCGCGCTGGTGGGGGATGCCGCGCACGGGGTCCATCCCGTCGCGGGGCAGGGGCTGAACCTCGGGCTGCGGGACGTGGCGGCGCTGGCCGAGGTCGTGGCCGAGGCTTCCCGACGCGGCGAGGATATCGGCGCGCCGGATGTGCTGGGGCGCTACCAGAGGTGGCGGCGATTCGATGCAACGGCGCTGGGCCTCGGCATGGACGGGGTGAACACGCTGTTTTCCAATGACCTGCCGCTTCTGCGGCAGGCGCGGGGTCTTGGGATGGGGATCGTCACCGCCATCCCTCCCCTGCGCCGCGCCTTCATGCGGCAGGCGGCGGGGCTGTCACTCGCGCCCATGATGCCCCGGCTGCTGACGGGGCGGCCGCTGTAGCCCGGAACCGTCACCGGAACGCGAGCGTTCGGGCCCGTGCCGTCCCGCTATCGTGACGTGCAAGTCCTTGGAAAGGCGGTATCACATCGCTCATGAACCTTCGCTCTCTCGCTCTTGCGCCCGCCTTCGCTCTGATCTTCGCGCTGCCCGCGGCGGCCGAGAGGATCTCGCTCAATGAAATCTCGCGCTACCTCAACGGTCTCAAGACGGTGGTGGCGGACTTCACCCAGGTGAATGCCGACGGCTCGGTCACGCCGGGCCGCGTCTATATCCATCGCCCCGGCCGGGTGCGGTTCGAATACCAGGGCGACAGCACGCTGGTGCTGGCTTCGGGCGGGACGGTGGCGGTCTTCGACCGCAAGTCGAACTCGGGCGCGCAGCAGTATCCGCTGGCGCGCACGCCCCTGAACATCATCCTCGCCGACAACGTGAACCTTGCGCGCAGCGGATCCGTCATCGGGCACACGGAACGCAAGAACACGACCGTGGTGACCGCGCAGGACCCTCAGCACCCGGAATACGGCAACATCCAGATGGTCTTCACCGCCAACCCGACCGAGTTGCGCCAGTGGGTCGTCACCGACGACACCGGCAAGAAGACCACCGTGATCCTGGGCGAGATGCAGAAGGGCGTGCAGATCCCCGCCTCGCGCTTTTCGATCACCAGCGAGGCACAGCGCCGGAACTGAACCCGGTCAGGCGCGCCCGCAGGCCGAAAGCTGCGCCTGATACATCCCCGCCCGCTGGTGCACCCGCCCGGCGACCCCCAGCAGCCACGGCTTTGACATGTGGCTGCCGCGGGCAAAGCCCGAGCGGCCCTCATGATAGGCGAGATACTGGTTCGCCGCGTCGTTCTTGGGGATGCCCAGCCGCTGCGCCGTGCCGTGCATGTACCAGCCCATGAAGTCGGTGGCGTCGCGGATGTCGTCGCGGCGGGCGCGGCGCTTGCCGTTTTCCTTCAGGTATTCCTCCCACGTCCCGTCCAGCGCCTGCGAATAGCCGTAGGCGGAGCTTTGCCTTCCGATCGGGATGATGCCCAGCGCAAACTGGTGCGGGGTGCGGGCGTCGCCGATGAACTTCGATTCCTGGTGGATTGAGGCCATCTGCACCGCCACCGGCACGCCCCAGCGCCGTTCTGACGCTTTCATGGCCCGCAGATAGGCCGGGCGCTGCGCCACGATCGAGCAGGCGTTGTCCAGATCGCGCGGCGCCTTGAAGTTGCCTCCGCCGCCGCCGCAGGACGCGACCAGCATCACGATGGCCAGCTTGAGATAGGTGTTCATTGCCTGTGCCCCCGGTTTTTCTTTTTCGGACATCTTAGGGATTATGGCCCGGCGGGGAAATCGCCTTTGCGTCAGCATCGGCGGGACAGTGCCCCTTGTCACCCGGCGCGCCGCCTCGTTAAGCTTGGCCCGACAGTTTTGTCCGAGGGGGATTTGAGAATGGCAGACAGCGACATCGTGATCCTGTCGGGCGTCCGCACCGCGATCGGCGGCTTTGGCGGCAGCCTGGCAAGCGTGCCGCCGATCGAGCTTGCGACCACCGTCGCCAAGGAGGCGATGGCACGCGCGGGCGTCTCGCCCGACCAGATCGGCAACGTGGCCTTCGGCCATGTCATCAACACCGAGCCGCGCGACATGTACCTGTCGCGGGTGGCGATGCTGAACGCGGGGATCCCGGAAACCACCCCGGCGATGAACGTGAACCGGCTGTGCGGCTCGGGCGCGCAGGCCATCGCCTCGGTCGCGCAGTCGCTGATGCTGGGGGACGCCGATTTCGGCTTGGCAGGCGGGGCCGAAAGCATGAGCCGCGGGCCCTATATCGTCCCCTCGATGCGCCACGGCGCCAAGATGGGCGATCAGCAGGTGCTGGACATGATGGTGGGGGCGCTGACCGACCCGATGGGCACGGGCCACATGGGTGTGACCGCTGAAAATGTCGCGTCCGAGCACCAGATCAGCCGCGACGAGCAGGACACCTTCGCGCTGGAAAGCCAGTCCCGCGCCGCCAGTGCCATCGCGGAAGGCCGCTTCAAGGACCAGATCGTCCCCGTCGAGATCAAGACCCGCAAGGGCGTCGTCACCTTTGACACCGACGAGCACCCGAAGAAGACCTCGGCCGAGGCGCTTGCCGGTCTGCGCCCCGCCTTCAAGAAGGACGGCGGCAGCGTGACCGCAGGCAACGCCAGCGGCATCAACGACGGCGCCGCCGCCATCGTGCTGGCCCGCGCGGATGCGGCCGAGCGCGCCGGCCTCAAGCCCCGCGCCCGCTTCCTCGGCTATGCCTATGCGGGCGTCCGGCCCGAGGTCATGGGCATCGGCCCGATCCCGGCCGTCCAGAAGCTGATGGAAAAGATCGGCCTGACCGTGGACGATTTCGACGTGATCGAATCGAACGAGGCCTTCGCGGCGCAGGCGGTGGCGGTGAACAAGGGCCTCGGCCTCGACGAGGCGAAGGTGAACCCGAATGGCGGCGCCATCGCGCTGGGCCATCCGATCGGCGCGACCGGCGCGATCCTGACCGTCAAGGCGCTTTACGAACTTGAGCGCACCGGCGGCAAGCGCGGGCTGATCACTATGTGCATCGGCGGTGGCCAGGGCATCGCGCTGGCCATCGAGCGGATCTGACGCCTGCCCTGAAACAGGAAACCCCGGCTGCTGGAAGGCGGCCGGGGTTTTTTCATGCCTTCCCGCACAAGCGGGCGCCGGAAACTCGAACGGGCCGCCCCTTTGGGACGGCCCGCGAGATCAGGAAGATGGTCCGGTTAGGGATGGATGATCCGTCCCAGACAAGGGTTCTTCACCCTCGGGGCTGCCCTCAGGCGGCGACCCCCCTGGCTGTCCCGGTTCCTCTCTCCAACATCACTCTCGACACTGGACCACCTCCTTTCAATGTTACTCGTGGGGTGAAGGTTGGCACAGGCCGGCTACAAGTCAATAGCCGCTGGCGGGGCCTGACAATATTTTGCGGACAAGCACCCGGAAAGGCACAAGGGCCAGCAGCGCCAGCGCCATCTTGACCGCCCAGTCGGCCACGCCCAGCGACATCCACAGCGGCGCCATGGGGCCTGCGCCCAAGAGCGGCACGGCTTCGTTCGACCAGCCGGTGTTGGCATCGGCGGGCAGGAACACGGCAAAGGCGATGGTGAAGAACAGCACCGTGTCCACCACCGACCCGACCACCGAGGACAGGAAGGGCGCCTGCCACCAGTCGCGGTGGCGCAGCCGGTCGAACAGCCACACGTCCAGAAGCTGCGCCAGCAGGAAGGCCGTGCCCGAGGCGAGCGCGATGCGAAGCGTGGTCCCCCCGCCCGCCGCCGCGACCAGCGAACAGAAGACGCCGATCACGAAGCCCGCGACCACCACCCGGCGCGCGGCCTGCAACCCGTGGACGCGGTTGGTGATGTCGGTCACGAGAAAGGCCACCGGATAGGTCAGCGCCCCCCATGTCAGCCAGTCGCCCAGGCGGAACTGCACGAGGATGTTCGACGCAAGGACGGTCGCGGCCATCGCGAGGATGGCTGGAAGGATCGGGCGCATCGGATTTTTTCCGTTTTACAAGGTGGCGGAAGAACTCGGCCCCGCGGAACGGGACGGCAGGCGGCTACGCCCTGCGGGCGGGAAAGTCAAGGAAGGGAGGGCTTTGCCCCTGCGCTCCGCGCTTCCCCGGATATTTGGGCGATGAAGAACGGGCCGGATTCAGCGGATGCGGTATTCCACCAGTTCGGTGCGCTGGACGAACAGGAAGTTGTCGTCCGAGATCATGGTGATGCGGATGCCCTGTCCGTCCGCCCACACTGCGATGCCTTCGAGGTTGTCGAATTGCATCAGGCTGGTTTCGAGGATCGGCTCGGGCGGGCCGAGGCCGGCGTCGTCCATGGCATAGCGGCGCACCCGGCTGGCAAAGCCGCGCAGGCCCCGGAAGTCGCGCTCAAGGACGTAAAGCCTGCCGTCCGGGCCGACATCGGCGCCGACCGGGGCCCAGCGTTCGTCGCGGGGCAGATGGAAGGCGGTGGACCAGGCCCCGTCGCGAAAGCGCCAGACCGGGGTCAGCGGCTCGGGCGAGTTCCAGCGTTCCGGCATGGTCAGCAGGTCACCCTCGGGCGTCACCGCCAGCGCCTCAAGCCCGGCGTTCCGCAGCAGGGATTGGAACTCGGGCGCGGGGGGGATGCGGGTGGCAGGGCCGTCGGGGTCGTCGAAGCGGGCGATGCGGTCCAGCCCCTCGAAGCTGACGAACATCCGGCCTTCCCCGTCGATCGCCAGCCCTTCGGCATCGCCCAGATAGCCCGGGCGCAGCTTGGTGCCGGTGCTGTCCTGCAGCCGCGCCCGGCCTGCCGTGGACAGCGACCGGATGCGGCCCTGGCCATCGCGCAGGATGCTGCCCCAGCGCACGGTGCCCCGGTCGGACAGCACCGTGTAGCTGAAGCCGTCGGCGGAAACATCAATCCCCGAAAAACCGCCGAAATCCTCGTCGGCCCCGGTCCAGACGTGGGTGCCCAGATATTCGACCGTGATATCGGCGCAGGTCGGGGCCGCTGCCCCTGCCGACAGCGCCAGTCCCAACGCCGCCGAGATCAGCGCGCGACGAGGGCCTGGCATGTCCGGGGAAGCTCGCTCAGCCGATAGCTGCGGGGATGGCGGTAGTTCGGGTCCGCAGGCGCGGGCGGGGCTGGGTCGATCCGGTTGCGGATCCACTGCGCGGCTTCCTCGCAGCCGTCGCCGGGGGGTGGGGCGGCCTGATCCTCGCAGCCCTGGTTGGGGCAGGAAAGCCGGACGTGGAAGTGATAGTCATGTCCATTGATGGGGCGGATCTTGCGCAGATAGGCGCGGTTGCCGCGTTCGGACTGGCACATCGCCAGCTTCGCCACCGGATCGACGAAGATGCGGGCCACGCGCGGGTCGGACGCGGCCGCCCGCAGAATCGCGTGATGGCTGGCCGACCACAGCGGGCTGAGCTGCGTGCCGCCCCTGGCCACCACCGACTGCGACGAGATGTTTTCCCGCTGCGAGGGTGTCAGTTGCAGCGAGGCGGGCGGCAGCATCCAGATGTCGGCGTCCAGCCCGATCTGATGGCTGGCGTGGCCGGTCAGCATCGGCCCGCCCATCGGCTGGCTCATGTCGCCGATGTAAAGCCCGGCCCAGCCGTGGCGGGTCGCCTGCTGCGACAGACCCACGAGGAAATCGACCAACTGCGGGTGCCCCCAGTTACGGTTCCGCGACAGCCGCATCGCCTGCCAGGTCGGTCCGGTTTCGGGCAAGGCGACGTTGCCGGTGGCGCAGCCGCGCGAATAGCCGCCGAAGGCGCCCGCCGGGCCTCCGTTCGACTGCCGGAAGGCGCCGAAGACATCCTTGGCCAGCGGGTCGGCGGCGGCAGGCAGGGCCAGCGCCGACAGGGCCAGGGCGGCCAGCATGGATTTGAGGTTGCGGATCACTGCTCGGGTTCTCCCTCGGATTTTACCCAGCTTAGCAGGGCGAGCGACAGAAGGAACATCACGATCAGGGGCGAGATGCCAAGCCGCTGGTTGCCTGTTGCCGTGGTGACAACGGCGATCAGGAAAGGCGCGAGAAAGGCCGTGGCCTTGCCCGACAGCGCGTAAAGGCCAAAGGTGCCCGCCGCCTTTTCGGCCGAGGTGTGGCGCACCATCATGGTGCGGCTTGCGGCCTGCACCACCCCTCCCGCGCCGCCGATGGCGACGCCGCAGGAGAAGAAAAGCGCATCGGGCAGGCGCGACCCGGGGAGAAGCGCGACGCCGAAGATGCTGGCGCGGTCCATGCCCACGACCAGCATGCAGACCGCGATCAGGACCAGCGTGCAGGCGGCGATCACCGGCCTTGGCCCCCAGCGCCGGTCGGCGCGGCCGCCAATCCAGCAGATCACGGCGGCAGACAGGGCGCTGACGACGCCGAAGATGCCCGACAGGATCACCGGCCAGCCTAGAACCGTCCCTGCATAGACCCCGCCGAAGCCGTAAAGCGCGTTCAGCGCATCGCGCGAGAACATCGACGACAGTAGCCACGCCGCCAGCGAGCGCCGGTGCCGCAGGCTGCGCAGCAAGGTCCCGAGGTCGCGCATTGCCTCCCCCAGCCGCAGGGGGCGGGCAATGCCGCGTGGTTCTCGCACCCACAGGAAGAAGGGGATCATGAAGACGAGATACCACAGCGCGGTGAAGGGACCGACGAAGCGCGTGCCCTCGCGCGCAGCAGCATCCAGCCCCAGCGCGGGCGGCTTCCCCAGCAGCGTGAGTCCCGTGACCGCGCTTTCGGCAAACAGACCCAGCATGACCGCCAGCGCCAGCACGCCGCCGACATAGCCGAAGGCGAAGCCCGAACCCGAGATGCGGCCGATCTCGTCCCGGCTTCCCAGCGTCGGCATCAGGGCGTTGGTAAAGATGGTGGCGAACTCCATCCCGATCAGGCCGAGGCCGAAGAAGACCAGCGCCGCCACCAGCGCACTGCCGCCGGGCGCCAGCACCCACAGCCCCGCCGCGCCTGCGACATAGAAGGCAGAGAACAGCCATATCCACGGCATCCGCCGCCCCGTGGTGTCGGCCACCGCCCCGAGGACGGGGGCCAGCACCGCGATCGCGACCCCCGCCAGCGCCAGCCCCCAGCCCCACAGCGCCTGCGCCTGCGCGCCCGCCTGCCGGGGGTCCGCACCTTCAAGGACGAAGCGGGCGCTCGCGACCTCGGCGAAGTAGATCGAGAAGATGAAGGTCAGCAGCAGTGTGGCATAGGGCTGGCTGGCGAAGTCGAAGAACCACCAGCCCCAGATGCGTTTGCGGTCCATCGCCGTCCCCATGCCCATGCGCGGCGCATAAGGCCGCAGGTGCCCTATGCTGGCAAGTCGTCGGTGCGATCGGTGATCGGTGGCAGAACGGGCGGCCATGGGCGCCGGGCGTCGGCCTCGATCCAGGCCGCGACCCAGTCGGGAAGGGGCGGGCTCGGGTCGGAATAGCCCATGGCGGCCATGAACTCGGCGGGGGCGATCATGCCGCGCCGCGCCGCGCCGCCGACGATGGCCACACGCAGCAGCATGTGGTTCAGGCATTCGCCCTTGGCCCACATCGACTGCTCCATGTAGACAAAGCGGTCGTCCCAGCCGATCACCCGCGACACCTGCGTGATGCGCTGGAATGCCCTGATCCGGCGGCGGTAACGCACCGTGTTGCCCGCCACGGTGAAGCCCCAGCCGTTCTTCTTCAGCGTCTCGGTGATGCCCAGCCGGATCGCCATCGGAATCCGGCCCAGGTCATAAAGCGTCAGCGTCCGGCCGTTGTTCAGTTCGCGCCACGGATCGAGGTCAAGCAGCGAGATCCGGTGCGTTGAGACATGCGGGTCCAGAGGCCCCAGCCGGGGGGCGCGGCGGGCCGAGGCGACCTCGCCCAGAAAGCGCAGGATGGGATACATGGGCCGGATTCCTTTTTCGCACGGGGCTAGAGAGCGGGCACGCCCCCGTCAATCACGACGCCGCGGTCTTGCGCGCGGGCGCTTGCGCGACGGTGCCGGCTGACCTAACTCAGGCGCGCAAGAGAAAAAGGGCGGACCACGGGATGACGACACTGTTTCAGGCGCTGATGCTGATCCTGGATGTGCTGTGGTTCATCATGATCGCGCATATCATCATGTCGTGGCTCATCAACTTCGACGTGCTGAACCTGCGCCAGCCGCTGGTGCGGCAGATCTGGGACGGGCTGTCGCGCCTGCTGGAACCGCTCTATCGCCCGATCCGCAACATCCTGCCGGATCTCGGGGGCCTGGACCTTGCGCCGCTGGTGGTCTTCATCGGCATCATCATCCTGCAGCGGGCTCTGGTGAACAACGCCGGGTTCTTCCTGGGCTACTGATGCCGGGGGACTTGCTGCGGCAGGTCTGGGGCTTCGACGGATTCCGCCCCGGCCAGCAGGAGATCGTCGAGGCCGTGGCCAAAGGCCGCGACGTGCTGGCGATCATGCCCACAGGCGGCGGCAAGTCGCTGTGCTTCCAGTTGCCGGCGCTGATGCGCGAGGGCGTGACGGTGGTGATCTCTCCGCTGATCGCCCTGATGCGGGACCAGGTGCGGAGCTTGCGCGAGGCGGGGGTGGCTGCGGGCGCGCTGACATCGGGGAACACCGAGGCGGAAAGCGACGAGGTTTATCGGGCGCTGTCCGAAGGCAGCCTCAAGCTGCTCTACATGGCGCCCGAGCGGCTCGCGTCCGGCGGGACCATCCCCATGCTGAAGCGCGCGGGCGTCACCGCCATCGCCGTGGACGAGGCGCATTGCGTCAGCCAGTGGGGCCACGACTTCCGCCCCGACTACCTGCGCGTGGGCGACCTGCGCCGCGCGCTGAACGTGCCGCTGGCCGCCTTTACCGCCACCGCGGATGCGGAAACGCGCGAGGAGATCGTCGCGCGCCTGTTCGATGGCCGCGCGCCCCTGACCTTTCTGCGCGGCTTCGACCGGCCGAACATCCATCTGGCCTTCCAGCCCAAGGACAGCCCGCGCCGCCAGATCATGGACTTCGCCAGCGCCCGCCGCGGCCAGTCCGGCATCATCTACTGCGCCACCCGCGCCAGGACCGAGACGCTGGAAGCCGCGCTGAACGCCGCCGGCATCGCGGCCGTCGCCTATCACGGCGGGATGGAGGCCGACCTGCGCCGTGAGGTCGAGGCGCGTTTCCAGCGCGAGGACGGGCTGGTCGTCACCGCCACCGTCGCCTTCGGCATGGGCATCGACAAGCCCGACATCCGCTGGGTGGCGCACGCCGACCTGCCGAAGTCGATCGAATCCTACTATCAGGAAATCGGCCGCGCGGGCCGCGACGGGGCACCTGCGGAAACGCTGACCCTCTACGGTCCCGACGACATCCGCCTGCGTCGGACGCAGGTTGACGAGGGCCTCGCGCCGCCCGCCCGGAAGGAAGCCGACCACGGCCGCCTGAATGCCCTGCTTGGTTTGGCGGAAGCCGTGGCCTGCCGCCGCCAGCACCTGCTCGCCTATTTCGGGGAAACCGCCGAGCCCTGCGGCAACTGCGACCTGTGCGACACCCCGCCCGAGGTCTTCGATGCGACCCAGCCCGTCCGCATGGCCCTGTCGGCGATCCTGCGGACGGGCGAGTGGTTCGGGCAAGGGCACATCATCGACGTGCTGACCGGCAATGTCACCGACAAGATCACCCAGCGCCGCCATGACAAGCTGCCGACCTTCGGGGTGGGGAAGGCCACGTCCAAGGCGGAATGGCAGGCGATCCTGCGGCAGATGCTGGGCCACGACCTGATCCGCCCCGACCCCGAGCGCCACGGCGGTCTGAGGATGACAGCCGCCGCCCATCCGGTGCTGCGCGGCGAAACCCCCGTCACCCTGCGCCGCGACCTGATCCGGCGCGCGAAACCCGCCACCGTCGTCCGCACCCAGGTCGATGACGAGGATGCGCCGCTTCTGTCGGCGCTGAAAGCCAAACGGCGGGCGCTGGCCGAGGCGCAGCGGGTGCCCGCCTATGTCATCTTCCCCGACCGCACGCTGATCGAGATGGCGCAGGCGCGGCCCTCGACACTGGACGAGATGGCCCGCATCAACGGCGTGGGTGCCAAGAAGCTGGAAAGCTATGGCGCGGCGTTCCTGTCGGTCATCGCGGGCGAGATCCCCGCCATGCACCCCGCGCGCCGGGCGCTGGCGGGCCGCGCCTCGGGCGCGCTTTACGACCGGCTGGCTGAAACCGCCCAGCGGCTCGCCCGCGGCGAGAACGGCACCGGAAAGCCCCTGTCGCTGACAGCCAGCCAGTTGCGCCGCATTGCCGAGGATCGGCCGCGCGATCTGTCGCGCTATCTGGATGCCGCAAGGCTCGACCGCTTCGGCGCGGCCTTCGCGCAAGAGATCGCGGCGGACTGACGACTTCAGCGCCGCAGGGGGCTGTCCGCCCCCCCCGTCGCCGTTCCGGCGACTCCCCCGGAGGATATTTGTGACCGTCCAAAACATGCTCAGGGTTCTTCGGACAGTCTCGAATATCCCGGAGGTCCGGGGGCTGGCCTGCGGTCTGAGGGTGAAGCCTGACCCTGCGGCTCGCGCACCCGGAAAAAGACGCAATAAAGTGCCGGCACGAACAGCAGCGTGATCAGCGTCCCCGCGATGATGCCGCCCATCATGGCATAGGCCATTGGACCCCAGAACACCTGCCGCGAGATCGGGATCAGCGCAAGGCTCGCGGCAGCCGCCGTCAGCAGGATCGGCCGGGCGCGGCTGTCCGAGGCCTCGAACACCGCGTCCCACCGGCTGCGGCCGCGGTCCAGCAGCGACTGGATTTCGTGGACAAGGATGATCGAGTTGCGGATCAGGATGCCCCCAAGCGCAAGGATGCCGAGGATCGCGACGAATCCCAAGGGCACGCCGAAGGGCAGGAGCGTCGCCACCACCCCGATCAGCCCCAAGGGGGCCGCGGCGAAGACGATCAGCGACAGGCGGAAGCTCTGCATCTGGATCATCACCAGCAGCGCGATCGCCAGCAGCATCAGCGGCACCACCGCCGCGATGGGCTGCTGGCTTTCGGCCGAGCTTTCAACCGTCCCCCCCACCGTGATGGAAACCGAGGGCGGCAGCCCGGCCGCGTAGTCCGCCACCCGCGGGGCCAGCGCAGCCACCAGCGTCGCGGGCTGGTCCGAGGTCGCCACGTCCGCCTTGACCGTGACAGTCGGCACGCCGTTTCGCTGCAGGATCAGCGGCTGCTCGGTGTCGAAGCTCAGCCGCGCCAGTCCGGCCAGCGGGATCGGCGTGCCGGAGGGCGTGGCCAGTTCCAGGTTGTGGATCGATTCAAGCGACTGGCGGTCGGCCTCGACCCCGCGCGCCACCACGTCGATCAGGAAGATCCCGTCGCGCAACTGGGTGACGGTGAGCCCCGAGAACACCGTCGCCAGCGTGTTCGAGATGTCCTGGCTCGATACCCCCAGCCGGCGGGCGCGGTCGTGATCGACCTCGACCCGGACCACCCGCGCGGGCTCGTTCCAGTCGAGCGCGATGTCGCGCAGGCGCGGCTCGCCCGCCAGCACGGCGGCAAGGCCGCGGGCGGCGTCCCGCGCTTCCGCCGGGTCGCTGGCGCTGACGCGGTATTGCACCGGCTTGCCGACCGGGGGACCGACCTCCAGGAATTTCACATAGATGTCGGTGCCGATCATCCGGCTTTCCGCGAACCGGCCGATCTTTTCCTTCAGCGCGTCGCGGGCGGCGATGTCGGAGGTCTGGACCAGCACCTGCCCCATGAACGGCCCCGGCGTCGGTATGTCCAGCGCCAGCACGAAGCGCGGCGCGCCGCGTCCGACATAGCTTGTCCAGAACAGCGCCTCTGGCTGCTCGGCCAGGAAGGCTTCGAGATTCGCGATCGAGGCGTCGGTGCGGGCGATGGAGGCATTGTGCCGTTCGGTGACGTCGATCAGCAACTCGGGCCGGTCCGAAGGCGGGAAGAACTGCTGCTCGACGAAGCGCATCCCCCAGACCGAGGCGGCGAACAGCAGAAGGGTCACGCCGATGGTGATCCAGCGGAACCGCATGGACCAGCGCAGCATCGCGTGGAAGGCCCGGCGCAGGCGGCTGACGCGGCCTGCCTGATGTTTCAGCGCGCGGGGCAGGAAGGTCACGCCCAGAAGCGGCGCGAACAGCACCGCGACGATCCAGCTTATCACCAGTGAGACGGCGATGACGACGAACAGTGAGAATGTGAACTCGCCCGCCATGGAGCTGTTCAGCCCGATCGGGATGAAGCCCGCGACCGTCACCAGCGTCCCCGTCAGCATCGGGAATGCGATCGAGGTCCAGGCGTAGCTGGCGGCCTGTTCCCGGCTTTCGCCAAGCTCCATCCGCGAGATCATCGTCTCGATGGCGATCATGGCGTCATCGACCAGCAGGCCCAGCGCGATGATCAGCGCCCCCAGCGACACCCGCTGCAGGGTGATCCCCCAGACCTGCATGACGACAAAGGTGATCGCCAGCACCAGCGGGATGGTCAGCGTCACGATAAGCCCCGCCCGCAGCCCGAGGCTGAGGAAGCTGACCAGCAGGACGATGGCCACCGCCTCGGCCAGCGCCTTGACGAAGGTGCCGACGGCATGGCGGACGACCTCGGGCTGGTCGGCGAACTTGTGCATCTCGATGCCGATGGGCAGGTCCAGCGCGATGCGTGCCATCAGCGCGTCCAGATCGGTCCCGAAGCTCTGGATGTTCTCGCCCTCGCGCATGGCGATTTCCAGCCCGATGGCGTCACGGCCGTTGTGGCGGAAGATGGTGGCGGGCGGGTCGGCATAGGCGCGGCGCACCGTCGCGACCTCGCCCAGGTTGAAGAAGCGGTCGCCGATCCGCAGGTTGACGGCGGCGACGGCCTCGGCGGTGTCGAACTGGCCGCCGACGCGCAGCAGCACCTGTTCCGGGCCGGCCTGCACGATCCCCGCCTGGGCGATGGCGTTCTGCGCGGCCAGCGTCTGCAGCACCTGCGATTCGTTCAGCCCCAGCGCCGCCAGCCGGGCGGGCGAGAACTCGATGTAGATCTGTTCCTCGCGCACCCCCAGAAGCGAGGTCCTGCCGGCGGCGGGCAGGGCGCCCACCTGCTTGCGGATTGCCTCGACCCGGTCGCGCAGTTCCCGCGGGGTGAAGCCGTCCGCCGTGAAGGCGTAGATGTTGCCGAACACGTCGCCGAAGCTGTCGTTGAACTGGAAGCCCGCGAATTCCTGCGGGAACTCGGGGCGCAGGTCGTCCATCATGTTGCGCACGCGCTGCCAGCTTCGCCGGACATTTTGCCCGCGCACGTTGTCCAGCAGCTCGACATAGACGACCGCCAGCCCCGGCAGCGTGACCGAGCGCGTCAGCTTCAGTTGGTCCAGCTCCTCCAGCTTGGTCTCGATCCGGTCGGTGACCTGGCCCATCATCTCGTCGGTGGTGGCGCCGGGCATGGCGGCGGTGATCACCATGACCTTGACGGTGAAGCTGGGGTCTTCCTCGCGTCCCAGGGCGCGATAGGCCATGGTGCCCGCGATCATCGAAAGGATCAGCAGGAACCACACGAGCGAGCGGTGCCGCAGCGCCCAGTCCGAAAGGTTGAAGCCGCGGCGGCTCATGGATCGACCCGGCGCCCGACCGCCTGCCCGTCCGCCAGCGAGTTGACCCCGCGCACGACCACCTCGGCCCCGAGGGCAAGTCCCCCGATCACCTCGACGCGGCCGTCAAGCCGCGCGCCCGTCACGATGACCTGCAGCGTGACGCGGGCGGTCTCGCCCTCGCGGGCCACGACCCAGACGGCATGGCCTTCGGGCCTTTCCACCAGCGCCGATGCCGGCACGGACAGCCTTGCTGCGCGCGAGGTGACGCGGCCGGCGCGGATCAGGCTGCCCAGGCGAAAGCCGGTGCCGGGGGGCAGGGCGATATGGACGCGGCGGGTGCGGGTCAGGTGGTCGGCCACCGGCGAGATGCGGCTGACCTCTCCCCGGACGCCTTGCTCGATCTCGTGGTCGCGCCAGACCAGGAACAGGGCGCCGGGCGCCAGCCCGGCAAGCTCGGGCTCGGTCAGGTCGATGCGGGCTTCGATGCGGTCTTCCGAGGACAGCGTCAGGATCGGATCGCCCGCCGCGACCACTGCCCCCGGCGTCGCCCGCACGGCGCTGACGACGCCCGAAACCGGCGCGCTCATCACCGCAAAGCGTTCCGCGTCGCGGGCGCTTTCCACCCGCGCGCGCGCCTGTTCAAGCGCCGAGCGCGCGGCCGACAGCGCCTGCTCGGCCCGTTCAAGCTGGGCGGTCGAGGTCACGTCGCGGTCCAGCAGCGCCTGCGCCCGCGCGGCGGTGTTGTCGGCGGTCGTCAGGTTCACCTCGGCCGCCGCCAGCGCGGCCTCGGCGGCAAGGGTGGCGCCGGCAAGATCCTCGGGGTCGAGCCGGGCCAGCACGTCCCCCTGGTTCACCCGGTCGCCGATGTCCACGCGCCGTTCGATCATCCGGCCCAGGGTCTGGAAGGCCATCTGCACCTCGGTCGCGGCGGTGACCACCCCCGGAATGCTGCGGCCGACGGGACGGCTGTCGCCGTTGGTGACGATTTCGGTGACGACCGGGCGGGGCAGGGGCGGCGTCCCGGCCCGCGCCGGGCCGAAGTGCAGGGTGAAGGCCCCCGCGGGGGCCGCCGCCAACAGGCCGAGCGCCAGAAAAAGGGCCAGACGCATCCTCAACCTTTCTCTTCCGCCGTTGTCACCCGGCGGCCCGGATACATGAGCTGCGAGCCTTCGCCCACGACCAGATCCCCTGGCGAAAGGCCCGATCTCAGCACCACCCGGCCGGTGTCGAACCGTTCGATCCCCACGGGGGCGAGGGCCACGGTGCCATCCTCGGCCACGCGCCAGACGGCCGGGTCGGCGCCTGTCGAGGTCAGGGCCGTCCAGGGCACCTCGATCCCGGTCCCGGCGGGCAGGTGGACGATGCCCAGCACCGCCGCGCCCAGCAGCGTGGCGTCAAAGGGGCCCTCGATCTCGGCCCGCACCGCCACCGACCCGCTGGCCGGATTGACCAGGGGCGCGATCTCGGTCACGCGGCCCTGCAATTCGATACCCCGCCTGTCGATGATGCTCAGCGAGACATCGGCGCCCATCGCCATGTCCAGTTGCGGCGCGTCGGGCACCTGGAAGACGGCCTCGAGGCTGGTCAGCGCCGCCACCGTCAGGACCGGCTGGGCGGCGCCCACGACCTGCCCCGGCTCGGCCATGCGTGCGGTCACCACGGCGGCCTGAGGCGCGCGGATCATTGCGTCGAAGACCGCGCGGCGGGACTGGTTGACCATGATGCGAGCGCTTTCCAACTGCCCCTGTGCCGCCGACAGCGCCTGTTCGGCGGCTTCAGCGGCGGCACGGGTGCCGATGCCCCGACGCAGCAGCTCGGCCGCGCGGGCCGCGGCGTGGCCTGCCTGCTGCTCGGCGGCCTCGGCAGCGGCGCGGGCGGCCAGGGCCTGAACCAGAGTCTGCCGCTGCTGCACGCCCTCGGTGCGGGCCAGCACATGGCCGCCCATCACCCGGTCGCCCGCCTGCACATGGATGTCGGTGATCCGGCCGGCCGCCGGAAAGGACAGGTCAATGCTGTGCTGCGCGGTGATCGAGCCGGTCAGCCGAAGGTCGATCGTCATCGGGCGCTCGCCGACCCGGACGATCTCGACTGCGATGGGGGCGTCGGGCGACTGTGCGGGTGCCGCCGCCGCCATGGCCATGATCGCGCAGAAGGTCAGAAGCGAACGGCCGGTCAAGCGACGACTCCACGGTTCATCGGGGCGTTATGGCGCGGCGCGGTCCACTGCAAGGCCATTGCCCCGGATCAGGTCACCGCGGCCCGGCGGTGGTGTTCGGGCCTGTTCCAGCGGCCTTCCCGCAGGACTGTCGCCAGCACCTCCACCGCCCGCGCCACGTCGTCCGTGTTGTTGTAAAGCGGTGCAAAGCCGAAGCGCAGCACGTCGGGCGCGCGGAAGTCGCCGATCACCCCCTCGGTGATCAGTGCCTGCATCACGGCATGGGCCTGCGGGTGGCGGAAGCCCACCTGGCTGCCCCGCTGCGCAGGGTCACGCGGGGAATGCAGCGCGACATCGGGGCAGGCGGCCTCGATGCCGCGGATAAAGGCTTCGGTCAGCTCGATGGACCGGGCGCGCAGCGCGGCCATGTCCACGCTCTCCCATATGTCCAGGGCCGCATCCAGCGCCGCAAGCGCGATGACCGGAGGGGTTCCGACCCGCATCCGCTCGATGCCCTGTGCGGGGGCATAGGCCTGGTCGAAGGCAAAGGGCGCGGCGTGCCCCATCCAGCCCTGCAGGCAGGGTCGGGCGGCATCCGCATGGTCCGGGTGGACCCAGATGAAGGCCGGGGCGCCGGGGCCGCCGTTCAGATACTTGTAGGTGCAGCCCACCGCGAAATCCGCGCCCGCCCCCAGCAGGTCCACGTCCACCGCCCCGGCCGAATGGGCAAGGTCCCAGACCGTCAGCGCCCCTGCCTCATGCGCGGCGGCTGTCAGCGCGGCCATGTCGTGGCGACGACCGGTGCGGTAATCGACCTCGGTCAGCATCAGCACGGCGATGTCGGGCGCGATGTGCGCGGCCACCTCTTCAGGCGCGACGACACGCAGTTCCGCGCCAACGGTTTCGGCCAGCCCCTGCGCGACGTAAAGGTCCGAGGGGAAGTTGCCGCTGTCCGACAGGATCACCCGCCGGTCCGGCCGTATCCGCAGCGCGGCGGACAGCGCCTGGAACACCTTGATCGACAGCGTGTCGCCCATGACGACCTGCCCCTCGCCCGCGCCGATCAGTCGCGCGATCCGGTCGCCGACGCGGCGCGGCTGCACATACCAGCCGGCCCGGTTCCAGCCGGTGATGAGCATCCCGGCCCACTCGTCCCGCATCATCGCCGCCGCCCGGTCGGCGGCATGGCGCGGCATCGGCCCCAGCGAGTTTCCGTCGAGATAGGTGATCCCGTCAGGCAGATGGAAGGCGGCACGCGTCTGGGCGAAGTCGGTCATGTGGTTCCCCTTTGGTATGAGGCTAGCAGCGCAACCGGCGGCTGCAAGATGGCGCATGCCATTCATCCTTCCGGCCCGCCGCCGCGGCTTTCCTTGCCGAAAGGCTCCAGCAGCCCCATCCGGCCGGAAGACAGCCGTGGCATCGGTTCCCTGACCCGCCTGCTAAAAGCCGCCGCGATGTTCAGGGCCGCTCAAGGTTGTTTCAGACGGTCCTGAAATATCCCCGGGGGAAGAGGCCGAAGGCCTCGCAGGGGCAGACAGCCCGCGTGCGGCGGCGCAACAGGGGCCAGGCTCGCGGATGAAGCAATGGCCAACCGCCAGCTGCATCTGTGCTGTCCGGCACCTGCCATCTTCGGATCCCCTCCAACTCGTCACCTGCACTTCGGCGTTCGAGGAGGCGCGGTCGCCGGAACTTTCCAGCACCCTGCCCAAGTCCTGCGCGGCAGGCCTCGGGACTGCAAACCGTCCACGGGATTGTCTGCGGCCAGCCTTTTGCCTGCGCCGGGGCCTTCGCCGGCGGCAAGGTCCGGCGGACCTTTCCCTGATCCGGCCCGGCCCTTCGCTTGCGCTCGGGGCTTCAAACGGTCCACCGGACCGTTTGCGGACGTCCCTCACCCCTCGATCCTGCCGAAATCGGCGATCAAGCGGCCCGCTTCGCGGATGCGGGACAACAGGTTCAGGCGGTTTCGGCGGAGGATGGGGTTGTCGGAGTTGACCTGCACCGCCTCGAAGAAGGCGTCGATGGGCGCGCGCAGGGCGGCGATGGCCGACATGGCGGCGGGGAAGTCCTCGGCCCGCATGGCGGCGGCGATCTTCGGCTCGGCGGCGTCGAGTGCTGCAAAGAGTGCGCGTTCCTCGTCGGTTTCCGCGAATTTCGGGTCCGCGCCGAAGGAGTATTCGACGCCGTCCTTCTCCTCGGCCTGCGCCAGGATGTTGGCGGCGCGCTTGAGCCCCTGCAGCAGGTTCGGGCCGTCCTCGGTTCCCAGCATCCCGTTCAGCGCGGTGGCGCGGCGCACGACGAGCGTGAGGTCGTCCGACCCCGGCATCGCCAGCACCGCGTCGATCACGTCATGGCGGATGCCTTGGTCGCGGAGATGGACCTTGAGGCGGTCGTGGAGGAAGGCGAGGAGGTCGGCGGTAAGTGGAGCAACAAATGCCGCGAGCGAATCTTCGGCTTCTTCCGGGATTTCACCACATTCCTCTTCCGCGATATTTAGCTTTCCAAGAAAGACCTCGGCAGCAGTCCTCTCCTCGATGGACAGCGGACCGAGGACTTCAAGGATGTCTGTATGCTTTGAGAAAAGGATGCCCTTGGTAACGGCCTCTTCAACAGCGTTCGAAATCCGGTGCCGCAGACTATCACTTACGCCGTGGAGCAGATACATGTCCTGCAGTGAGCGGGGAACGGAATGCTCAAGAGCCTCTACAAAATCCAACGGGTTGAGGGCTAAGGAAAACACAAGGTCAAGAGTTCGTCGTCCGAAAAAGGCTCGCTCATTTAGATGGGTTGAAAGCTGCGCCTTCAATCCCAACCGCAGCCCATTTCCTGTCACCAGCCGGATCACACCCAGCGCCGCCCGCCGCAGGGCAAAAGGGTCTTTGCTCCCGGTGGGCTTCTCGTCAATCGCCCAGAACCCGGCCAACGTGTCCAGCTTGTCAGCCAGTGCCACGGCCACCGACACCGGCGCGGAGGGCACCTCGTCCGACGGCCCCAGCGGCGAGTAATGGTCGCGGGCCGCATCCGCGACCGCCTGAGGCAGCCCGGCAGCCTGCGCGTAGTACCGACCCATCGTCCCTTGCAACTCAGGGAATTCGCCCACCATCGCCGACCGCAGGTCCAGCTTTGCGACACGCGCGGCCTGTTCCGCTTGATCTGGGTCCGCACCTATGGCGGGCGCGATCTTGCGCGCCAGATCCGCGATGTGATGTACTCGGAGGGCTTGCGAGCCCAACTTGGCGTGGAATGTTACCTTCCCCAGTCCAGTAGCCCAGGCCTGCATCCCCGTGAGGGCCTCGCGCAGGTCGTTCTCCCAGAAGAAGGCGGCGTCGGAGAGGCGGGCGGCGAGGACGCGCTGGTTGCCGGCCAGGATCGTCGCGCCGTGATCGGGTGTCTCGATATTGGCGACGGTGACATAGCCCTCGATCCGGCCCGTCTTCGGGTTGCGGGCCGAGAGGAACTTCTGGTGCGCCTTCATCGAGGTCTGCAGCACCTCGGGCGGCAGGTCGAGGAAGCGCGCCTCGATCACCCCCATCAGCGGCACCGGCCATTCGACCAGCCCGGCGAGTTCCGTCATCAGGCCCTCGTCGGGCACGATCTCCCACCCCCGCGCAAAGGCGAGGTTCGCGGCCTCCTGCCGGATCGCGGATTCGCGCTCGGCGGGGTCGAGCATCACCTTTGCCCGGCGCAGCTTGGCGGCGTAGTCGTCAAAGCCCGTCACGCGGAAGGCGTCGGGCGCCATGAAGCGGTGGCCGTGCGTCGTGTCGCCCGCGGCGATGCCGTCCACTGTCAGCGGCACGACCTGCGCCCCCGCCTCGTCGGACAGGATCGCGATGATGGAATGCAGCGGGCGAACCCAGCGCAGACTGCCGGAGCCCCAGCGCATCGACTTGGGCCAGGGGAAGTCGCGGATGGTCGCCTCCAGCACCTCGGCCACAATCTCGGCGGCCTTGCGGCCCGGCTTCTCGATGACGGCGAAATAAACCTCGCCCTTCTTCTCGGGGCGGCGTTCAAGCTGGTCCAGCGTCAGGCCGGTCGAGCGCAGGAAGCCCTCGATGGCCTTTTCGGGCGCGTCCGTCCTCGGTCCCTTGCGTTCCTCGCGCACGGGCCTCGATTCCGGCGTCAGCCCCTCTACCGCAAGCGCCAGCCGCCGCGGCGTGGAAAAGGCGCCGGCAGAGGCATAGGTCAGGCCCGCTTCCACCAGCCCGTCGGTGATCAGGCGTTTGAGGTCCTCGCCTGCGCGGGGCTGCATCCGGGCGGGGATTTCCTCGGAGAACAGCTCGATCAGCAGGTCCATCAGTCCATCACTCCGCGTGCGGGGGTCTTGTCGTTCAACTGGTGCCAGCCGAAAGCTCGGCCGTCGGGATAGACGGCGATCACGCGGTCCACGTCGGGGTGAACCTCGGACTGGCCCAGGATGGCGCGGGCATTCCCGGCCTCGAGGTCGGCGGTCAGGGCACGCGCGGAATAGCACTGGAACCAGCCCGGCCCGTTCAGGGGCGTGGCCTGCGGGAAGGGGGTGGCGTCCGCGACCTCGGCCGGGTCCAGCGTGAAGCAGGACCGCCAACGGATGGGCGAGGAGTCCGCGTCGATGGCCCGGAAGCCCCCGACCGCAACCGGCCGGGTCGAGCCGTCGAGCAGCGTCACCATCATCTCGGATGCGCCGGTGATCTCGTCCACGTCCTCGTAGAAACCGTAGACCTGCAGGTAATACATGGCGAGGCCCGCCAGTAGCGCGGTCAGCACCAGCATCGAGGCCATGATCTTGCCGGTGGTCACGCCTCGGCCCCCGCGTTCGCCCCGGTCGCAGCCTCGGTCGTGACGAACAGGTCGGCGCAGGCCTTCGCCAGCGCCCGGACCCGGCCGATATAGGCTTGCCGTTCGGTGACCGAGATCACCCCGCGGGCGTCCAGCAGGTTGAAGATGTGGCTGGCCTTGATCGCCTGGTCATAGGCAGGATGCGCCATCGGGATATGCCGCCCCGCGCTGTCCTCGGGCGGCGCATCGAGGATGCGGGCGCATTCCGCCTCGGCGTCCTTGAAATGTTGCAGCAGCATGGCGGTGTCGGCCACCTCGAAGTTCCAGCGGGAATATTCGCGCTCGGTCTGGCGGAAGACGTCGCCATAGGTCAGCGGGATCGGCGCGTCGGGGGCGTTGAAAGGCATGTCCATGACGTGTTCCACGCCCAGCACATACATCGCCAGCCGTTCCAGCCCATAGGTCAGCTCGCCCGACACCGGGCGGCAGTCATGCCCGCCGACCTGCTGGAAATAGGTGAACTGGCTGACTTCCATGCCGTCGCACCATACCTCCCACCCAAGGCCCCAAGCGCCGAGCGTCGGGGATTCCCAGTCGTCCTCGACGAAGCGGACGTCATGGACCAGCGGGTCCAGCCCGATCGCCTTGAGCGAACCCAGGTAAAGCTCCTGCAGGTTCGGAGGCGAGGGTTTGATGATGACCTGATACTGGTAGTAATGCTGCAGCCGGTTCGGGTTCTCGCCATAGCGACCGTCCGTGGGGCGGCGCGAGGGCTGGACATAGGCAGCGGCCCATGGGCGCGTCCCTAAAGATCGCAGCGTCGTCGCCGGGTGGAAGGTGCCCGCGCCCACTTCCATGTCATAGGGCTGCAGGATCGCGCAGCCTGTGGCCGCCCAATAGTCCTGCAGCCGCAGGATCACGTCCTGGAAACAGCGCGGCCGGTCGGTCTGTTCGGGGCTGGTCATCCCGGCGTCCTTTCGCATAACTGACGCGAATGCAGGCCGCTCATAGGGTGCGGTCCGGGCCGGGTCAATCGGCCCACGGGGGCAAGGGGGTTGCCGATGCGGGGCTTGGGCTTTCTGATCGTCGCGATGCTGCCGGGGGCGGCGCTGGCCGAACCGGTGGTGCTGCGGATCGAGGCACAGCGCAGCGCGGCAGTCGCTCCGGTGGCCGAGGGCTGGGCCGGGCGCTTCCCCGACGTGATGACTTTCCCGCTGCCGGGCGGCTGGACCGGCATCGGTCTTGGCCCCATGGAGCGGGAGGCGGCCGAGGCGGAGCTTGCGCGCCTGCGCGCCTCGGGCGAGATCCCGGGAGACAGCTTCATCGTGCCGGTGCCCGAGGGCGCGCAGCCCGTGCAGGCCACAGCCGCGCCGCCGGAAGCGGAGGGCCCCTCGGCGGCCGGACCGGCCCCGGGTTCCTCGACTTTCGTGCCCTCTGGTGCCGAGGGGGACGAACCTGCCACCCCTGCCGATACTGGACCCGAAGCCGACGAACAGGCAGATGCGCCGGAGACGGCGGCGGTGGAGCCAGCCCCCGCGCCACCCGCCGGCGACTACCTGCGCCTGCAGCGGTTCGACACCCGCGAGGCGGCGGATGCGGCGCTTGCGTCATGGCGCGAGGACTTCCCCGAGGCCGGGCTGTTCCAGCAGCCCGACGGTGGCCTCGCCATCGCCCTCGGCCCGATGCCTGCCGAGGTGGCCGAGGCCTGGCTGGGCGCCTTCCGCACCGCCCAGCGCGTCGGCCGCTTCGCCGCCGTCCTGCCGCCCGCCGACCTGGGCCAGCCGCTGGAGCCGGCGGAAGAGATCGACCTGCCCGCCCCCGGCCCCGCCGCCGAGATGCCGCCGCTTGAGGACATCCAGCGCGCCCTGCGCTGGGCGGGGCATTACGACGGCGAGATCGACGGCAAGGACGGCCCCCAGACCCGCGCCGCCATCGCGGCCGAGGTGCTGGCGCTGCGGGCCTCGCCGGACCCTGCCGCCACGATGCAGGCGCTGATCGCGCAGCGCGAGGACTGGCGCGAGGACATGAACCTGACCCGGCTGGACGACCCGCAGTCCGGGCTGTCGCTGGTCGCGCCGATGGATCGGCTGCAATTCGACCGCAACGAGCAGGGGCTGTCGATCTATGGTCCCAGGGACGGCTCGGGCGCGGCGCTGATCCTTTACGGCGCGCCGGGCGGCCAGCAGGAGATGCTGGATTTCACCGGCCTTGTCACCGCGCTGGGCTGGGTGCCCTCGCCCGAGCGGCAGGTGGCGCGGGGCCGCGCCACGCTGGTCGGCCGCAACGACACCCATATCGGCCAGGCCGAGGCGCGGGTCGCGGACGGCCGGGTGCAGGGCATGGTGCTGATCTGGCCGGTGATGGACGCCGCGGACCAGCCCCGCGTCGCCGCCGAGATCCTCGACAGCATCCGGGTTACGCCGGCGGCGGAACCCGTGCCCGAGGACGCCCCCCTGTCCCCGGACGATCCCGCCTGATCACTGCCGCCAGAAGCGCGGCATCAGCACCACGAAGACGGTAATCAGTTCCAGCCGCCCGAGATACATGCCGCCGATCATCAGCCACTTGGCCGTGCCGGGAAAGCTCGTCACGCCGCCGTTCGCGGTGACCTCGGGTCCCCAGATCGGCCCGACATTGGCGATGGCGGTCCAGGCGGCGGTCAGTGCCGTGCGCGCGTGCAGCCCGCTCAGCGCCAAGGCCACGATCAGCACCCCGAAGCTCAGCACGAACATGGTGAAGAAGGCCATGACCGAGTTCACCACCTCGGCGTCCAGCCTGCGCCCCTGCAACCTGAGCGGCCGCACACGATGGGGCGAGTGCATCTGCACCAATTGCCCGCGCAGCGCCTCGAACAGCACCTGATAGCGGAAGACCTTGATCGAGCAGACCGTCGAGCCGGTGCAGCCCCCGACCAGTCCCATGAGGATCAGCAGCACAAAGGGCAGGTGCCCCCACTGCGTCACGTCCGTTGAGGCAAAGCCGGTGCCCGAGATGACGGTGACGACGTTGAAGATCACCTCGCGCATAAGGTCATGGGACAGGGCGACCTCGCGCCAGATTGCCTCGTAGACCACGATCAGCGCGCAGACGGTGGCGATGATACCCAGATAGGCTCGGATCTGGCTGTCGCGCCAGATCGGCCGGGGGTCGCCATGCGCCAGTTGCAGCATCCGCACGAAGGGGATCGAGGCGAGGATGGTGAAGAATGACGCCGCATACTGGATCGGGCCGATGAAAGGGCCGAAGCTCGCGTCATAGCGGCCGAAGCCGCCGGTGGAACAGGTCGTCAGCGCGTGCATCACCGCGTCGAAGCCGTTCATGCCCAGCGCCGCATAGGTCAGGGCGCAGGCGATGGTGATGCCGAGGTAAAGTTCTGCCATCTCGGCCGCGATCTGGCCCGCCCGCGGCATGACCTTGCCCATGGTGTCAAAGCCTTCGGACTTGAAGAACTGCATCCCCCCGACGCGCATGACCGGCAGGAAGACCATGGCGACGACGACGATGCCCAGGCCCCCCGACCATTGCAGGATGCCGCGCCACAGATGCGTGCCCAGGGGCAGGCCGTCGAGGTCCCGGAACGCCGTGGCGCCGGTGGTGGTCATGCCCGACATCGATTCGAACATCGCGTCGGTCCAGCCCGCCCCCGGCGCGCCCAGCATGAAGGGGATCGCCCCCAGAACCGGCAGCACCAGCCAAAGCCCCGAGGTCAGCAGAAACGCCTGCTCGATCTGGAACCGCCCGCCGTCGCTGCGGGTGGCGAGCATGGTCATGCTGCCCAGCAGGATCGTCCCGCAGCCGGTGGCGAGGAAGGCCAGCCAGTTGGGATCGCCCGCCGTCCAGTCGATCGCCGCCGGCAGCAGCATCAGCCCGCCCATGGCAACGGAAAGCATGGCAATCGCGTGGACCACGGGGCGGATGTCGATCATTGCGCCTGAGTGCCCCCGGCATCCGCGCCGGTCAAGCGCAGCCCGCTTGCACGGGCGGGCGCGCTTGGGTAAAGCTGCCGCCCATGCGGGTGTAGCTCAATGGTAGAGCAGCAGCCTTCCAAGCTGAATACGTGGGTTCGATTCCCATCACCCGCTCCACCTTCCCGTCTTTTGATCTGATTTAACTGGATTTTATCCTGGTCCAAGCGGTCAGGCGCCACCCAGTTTCGCACCCAGCAACATGGTTTTGGGCGAATGAAGAGGTCGGTCGCGAGAGTTTTGCAGGGAATCGCCACCACGGGCTTTGACGATCCACTCGATGATCCGGTAGGGTTGAAGGCCCTCTACCATAAGTCTTGCTTCAGCATCAACGAAGCAGGCGGCCGCTTGAAACTCAACAACATGGGAAATCAAGTTCTAAACGCCGCCTGGCTTTTGATCATGTAGTTGCAATCTTCTTGAGTAGTTGGTCTGCACCAAATGGGCCGATCAGGTTAAATCCATGTCATTCGAGCAAGGAGCCGCATTGCTTTATTCATTGGACATCTGGACATTTTGAGAGGTGAGAATCTGCGCTGGGCAAAGAGTGCCAACGCTCTCAGGAACAAGCTGGCGCACGAGATGAGCTTCAAGGTTTCAGACAAAGGTGTTGCCAGGGTTGCTCTGCAGTTCAAGGATGCTGACGAGGAAGGCTTGTCGAAGTGTCGGCAATTCGCCCACTGAACTGGCCCCCCTTCCGACCGCACACCCGGGCATAGTCATGGAAGCTCAGGCATGCGCCTGAGCACGTCCTTATGTCTGAGATCGAGATCATCACCGACAGCGGCCGCCGTCGCCGCTGGAGTATGGTCCGGCGAAGACCCTCTACAATCGCTGGAGAGGGTGGAGCGACATGGGGGGCTTCGCCCCGGATCATGGAAGGGCTTGCCGCCACGGAGGAGCGACCGGGGACAATCATGATCGACACCACCTACCTCAAGACACATTGCACGGCTTCCAGCTTGCGGGCGAAAAGGGGTGTGGACGCCTGATCGGCCGCAGTTCGAGCATCAGAAAAGGATCTGCGAGATCGTTTTCCCGAGAACAGGCGGCATGAGCACCATACTTCATGCCATCACCCACGCCCAAGGCCGTCCGATCCGGTTCTTCATGGCCGCAGGTCAGAACGGCGACTACGTCAGGGCAGTTGCCTTTCTGAGCGACCCTCCCGCGGCGGAATGGTTGCTGGCTGATACGGGCTGCGATGCCGAATGGTTCCGGGAAGCTTTGAGGGACAAAGGGATACGTGCCTGCATCCCCAGCCGGAAATCACGCGCCAAACCCATCAGGTATGACAAGCGCCGATACCGGCGTCGCAACAGGATAGAGATCATGTTCGGTCGTGTGGAAAACTGGCGGCGCAGAGCAACCCAGCTCACGACAGACGCCCGAAGGTCTGCGTTTCCGCGTCGATCCGTGCGTCGATCCCCCGCCACCACCGTCATCTTCTGGCTATGAAGACGATGGGTCATGAGCCTGGCATGGCCCTGAGCAAAATCCGCTGCATTGAAAGGGAGCGCAGTCTGCACGGCTGCAGTTGCGCTCCCTTGGCGGGTCAGTTGACCGACGTCGCCGCGTCCGAGGCGTTGCGCATCAGGAAGTCGGTGACCATCGCCGCCTCGTCGGCATCCAGCCCCGCGCGCGGGAACATCGAGGGGGTGATGCCGCGCCACTGCAACTGGGTGAAACCGCCAGGATCGCGTGGCCCATGGCAGACGGTGCAGCGCTGGTAGAAGATGCGCTCGCCCGGCTCCATGTCGGCATAAAGCGATTCGACCAGTTCGGCCACGCGGTCGAGGCCCAGTTCGGATTCGTCCACCGCGGCGAACTGGTAGTCGGTCAAGATCGGCGGCTTCTGATGCGCCTGGTTCGGGCGCTCGGCATCCTCGCATTTGGCCACGGACGCCACGCAGGTATTGGCGATGGTCGCCTGCGTCAGCCCCGAGGCCGGGCGTTCCGAGGTGATCCAGTTGATCTGCCCCGAGTTGCAGCGCCCCTTGCTGTCGAGGTCCGGCCAGACCCCCTCGTAAAGCGACATGACGCCCGGCATGATGTCGTCCGACAGCACCGCGCCCGCAATGATCGCGCCGCGTTCGTTGCGGATCTCGACCAAGTCGCCTTCGGCGATGCCGCGCGCCTCGGCATCTTGGCGGTTGATCCGCACCGGCTCGCGCCCGTCGATCTTGTAAAGCTCGCGCAACTGGGCCGAGTTGTCCATCTGGCTGTGCAGGCGATACCAAGGGTGGGGGCTGACGATGTGCAACTGGCCTTCCTGCGCGTTGCCCAGGTATTCCAGCGGCTCCTGCCAGATCGGCATGCCGGGGTTGTCGGGCACGTTCATGTCCGCGATGGTCGTGCAGAACATCTCGACCTTGCCCGACAGCGTGTGCAGCGGATTCTTCTCGGGGTCCTCATAGAAGGCGCCGTGGCGGACCCATTTGCGGGCTTCGGGCGGGGCGGGTTGCAGGGCGTAGCCTTTTTCCCAGAACTCCTCGAAGGGCGTGGTCTTGGACGCACCCGTCCGGCCATAGGCCGCCATGATGTGGTCCATGTAGTCCAGCGAATCGGTGAACTGCGCCCAGAGGCCCATCTTGTCGGCCAGCGCCTCGAAGATCTCGTAGTCGCTCATCGACTCGCCCAACGGCTCGATGACCTTCTTCATCGCGTAGATCTTGTCGTTGGAATAGGTGCCGCCGACCGAGATATCGTCGCGTTCCAGAGTCGAGGATGCCGGCAGCACGATATCGGCCCAGCGCACGGCCGCTGTCCACCAGACGTCCTGGCTGACGATCGTGTGCAGCTTGCCGAAGGCCTTGAGCAGCCGGTTCAGGTCCTGCTGGTGCGAGACGAAGTTGTTGCCCGCGTTGTAGATCATCTTGATGTCGGGATAGGCGCGGGTCTGGCCGTTGTAGAAGAATTCCTTGCCCGGATTTTCCAGCATCTCGACGATGCGGCTGGCGGGGCAGAGCGTGGACACCATGTTCTTGCCCGAGGACAGGCCCGTGGGCGTCGGCTGGCCCGACTGCGGCATCCCGCCGCCGCCATAATGCCAGCTGAAGCCCACGCCCTCGCCCGGCTTTCCGATCTTGCCGGTCAGCGCGGCGAAGTTGATGATCGCGTGGTGGACCAGTTCGCCGTGATGGGCGCGCTGCAGCGACCAGGCGCCGCCGAACTGGGTGCGCGAAGAGGCGAACAGCTCGGCCATCTCGCGGATCTTCTCGGCCGGGATGCCGGTGATCGCGGCGGCCCAGTCGGGCGTCTTGGGGGTGCCGTCGTCCTCGCCGCGGACATAGGCGATCCAGCGGTCGGCGCCGGTCGTGTATTTGTCCATGTAGGCGCGGTCCTCAAGCCCGTTTTCCAGCACATGATGGGCCATGCCGAGGAACAGGGCGATGTCGGTGTTCGGGATGATCTGCAGCCATTCCGCGTTCAGGTAGTAATCGGACGCGGTGCGCTGCGGGTTGATCGAGATGAAGCGGCAGCCGGCATCGCGGATTTCTGCCCAGGGGCGGGACATGCCGTGGTCGGCGACGGTGAACTCGATCCGGTTGTTCTTGACCGGGTCGCAGCCGACGAGGACGAAGACCTCGGTGTTGTCGCGGATGACCTCCCAGGCGGTCTGGGGCGAATAGACCTCCATGTCGCCGATGATATGCGGCAGGGCCACCTGCGCCGCCCCGGCCGAGAAGTCCCCCTGCGTGATGGTGCAGCCGCCGATCAGGTTGAAGAAGCGCTGCTGCATGACGTTCGGGCGGAACGAGCCCGCGTTCGACCAGCCACCATAGGACGAGCTGAAGATCGCCTCGTTCCCGTCAGCCTCGATGGTGTTGATGATGGCATTGGCCGCCAGGGCCAGCGCGGTGTCCCAGTCGACCTGCACGAACTCTTCCTTGCCGCGCAGTTCGGGCTTGGTGTCGCCGGTCTGCCAACCGTCCAGGTAGGACTTGCGGACCATGGGATAAAGGATGCGCGTCTCGTCATAGGTGCGGTCCACGGTGCCCAGCATCAGCATGTCGGTCGGCTGGTGGTCCAGTTCCGTGACCGGCGAGATCGCCGTGATGCGGCCGTCGCGCACCACCGCCTCGAAGGGGCCGTAATGCGAAGCGTGGAAGATCCGCTGCGAATGCGAGTTGGGATCGATCGAAGCCAGCGCGGTGCTGTTCATCAGCCGACCCATCGACAGCGCCCCTGCGGCGGCGACGCCGACCTGCATGAAGTTGCGACGGGAAAATTGCATGGTCATGGCTGCCACCTTTCTTGTTCGCTCCGCCACCCCTTCAACTGTCCGCTACAAGGGATGGTTGAAGCGCGATGGGTGAGCCAAAGTCTGAAGACATGGCGCGGCAATGGCAAGGCGCAGCAACCACAGCAAGCGCAAGGGACTTGAACATACCGGGAATCTGCGGCGTTGTGTCGCGAGATAGTGGAAGGAGAAACACCATGTTCACCAATCACGCTGCAGGCGCCGGGCGACTGGCTGCCGCATTGGCCTTGTCCGTGCTGCTTCCGGTTGCGGCCCTGGCGCAGACACCGGCACCATCGGCCGACACCGGGGCGTCGGCGGTTCCCGCGCAGTCTTCAGGGACCCCGGCTCAGGGCGCTGTGGGGGGTGCGGGGGCCGCGGCCGACCCGGCGGCTGATCCTCACAGGCTGCTGGACGAGATGAGCGGCGGCCCGCAGGGCTCGCCCACGGCGCAGCGCGGCAACCCGCAGCCGGGGACCTCGACCTCGATCCCGACGACCAATCCCGCCACCATCCGGCCAGTGGAGCAGGAAAGGGCCGGGAACTCGGACATGGCTGTCGAGGACACCGGCTTCGAAGGCCAGTGCGATCCGGTGGTGAGCATCGGCTGTCCGGCAGTGGCGGACCAGTTGCCACAAGCCGATGCCGCCGGTGGGTCCACCGCCGGCACGGCGGCGCAGTCGGCGAACGACGCCCCGGCGGAACCAGCCGAAGCGGCGAACTGACCGCCGGGCAGTCTTCCGCAGAGACAATGCAGCCTCAGTGTCCGAGGATGGGAGGCTGCCTTCATGGCTCGGGCAGCCGTTCAGGACGGCATCCATGCCCGAGTCGCAGGGTTGGTTGAAAGTCGCCGACCGGCATCCCCGCCAGCAGCAGGGACATGCGGGCAACGTTGCGGTTGCCCTCGCGCGCCTGATCGGGGCAACCGAACATCATGTCAGCGACGGCTTCCCAGACGACCCGGTTGCGCGCTATCAGTGCGCAGCGGCACCACGCTCCAGATCGTCGGTACGGATCAACGACGGCGCCACCCCCATGGCAGCCGATAAGGGGGTCCGGGTGTCGTAGCAGATGAAGGCGTCGGCTGTGACACTCCCCTTCAGCGGTTGCGCTTGGCGTTACATGTCACATTCCGTGTGATTATAGGGCTGTTTCCTGAACAGTTCGGGTCTTTCGCGATGCCAGACCTTGAGCGCGTCGATGGGCGTTCGACCCTTGAGGACAGGCTGGGGCAGCTGGCCGTTGTAGAGGCGGACATGAGCCGCAGGATGGTCTGCTTCAAGTCCTCGCCCCTGTGGAAGCGGTGGCTCTGCAGGACATCCTCGATCCGGCCATTGAACCACTCGACCATGCCGTTCGTTTGTGGGTGCATCGGGGTGCATCGGGGTGCATCGGGGTGCATCGGGGTGCCAGGCGGTGCTCGATGCCGAGAACGTCTCAAAGACGGTCGAACTCGTGGTTGCCGGTGGCGGCGCGGCGGCGCAGCCTGAAGAGCCGGTCGGTGAACTCCTTGCCGTTATCGGTCAGCACCCGAGTAATCCGCATCGGTGCGGCGCGGTCGATGGCCACGAAGAGGTAGCGCCGGCGGTCCTCGTCGGCCATCTGGGGCAGGTATTTGACATCGATGTGGAGGTAGCCCGCAGCATAGTCCTTGAAGGGCTTGTGGGCCGGACGCGGCGTGGCCGGTTTCAGATCGCGCAGGTTGCCAGCGCTATGCCGCCGCAGGCAGCGGTCAAGGTCGGAACGCGAGACATTCGGGTTCAGAAACTCCCGCACCACCGACAGCAGGTCGTCGAGCGGCAGCAGCAGCGACCTGCGCAACGCAACCGCCACCGCCTGCCTCGGGCGGGCGTCAGCGTGGTCTGCAACCGGTGCGCCGTGTGGCTCCGGTCATGGAGGCTGTCGCGCTTGCGCCATTTCCAGACGGTCTGCCAAGAGATGCCGTAGCGCTCGGCAACCATCCAGGCAGGTGGAGCCTGGCGACCAGGTTCACCCCCGTCAGCCGCCCAGGCCCCAGATCAGCGCGATCATCGGGGTGCCGACGACCACCATCAGGATCGACAGCGGCAGGCCGAGCCGCCAGTAGTCGCCGAAGCGATAGCCGCCCGGTCCCATGACCAGCGTGTTGCACTGGTGCCCGATGGGGGTCAGAAAGTCGCAGGCCGCGCCCAGGGCCACCGCCATGAGGAAAGGGTCGGGGTTCAGCTCAAGCCGCCCGGCGAGGCTCGCGGCGATGGGGGCCATCACCAGAACGGTTGCGGCGTTGTTAAGGAAGGGCGTCACCGCCATCGCCAGCACGATCATCAGCGCCACCGCGGCCAGTGGCGGCACCTCTCCGGCCACGCGCTGCAGCCCGGCGGCGATCAGGTCCGACCCGCCGGTCGCCTGGATCGCGTTGCTGACCGGGATCAGTGCGGCCAGCAGGACGATCACGGCCATTCGATCGATTGATAGGCCTCGTCCATTGTCATCACGCGCAGCAGCAGCAGCGCCGCCGCACCCGCGAAAGCCACGGCCACGGGGACGACATGGCCGGCAACCAGCACCATCGCCGCGGCCAGGATCAGGATCGGAAGCCAGCTGCGCTTGCGGCTTCCAAGTGCCACGTCGCGCTGGCTCAGGGGCAGGATGCGCAGCTCGCCCAAGGAAGGCGCCAGCCGCTCGGGGGCAGCCTTGAGGATCAGCACATCCCCGACTTCCAGCCGCAGGCGGCGCAGCCTCCGGTTCAGGCGCTGGCCGCGGCGGCTGACGGCAAGAAGCTGCAGCCCGTGGCGGCGCAAAAGCTGCGCCTCGGCCGGGGTGCGGCCGACCAGCACGGAATCGGCGGTGACGACGCCTTCCGCGACCACGCTTTCGTTCTCGTCGGCCTCATCCTCGGCCACCTCCTCGCCTGCCAGACGCAGGCGGGCGCGGGCGACGACGCGCTCCAGGTCCTCGGGCTCGCCGCTCAGCAGCAGCACGTCCTCGGCCTCAAGCGCCTCGTCGGGGCGGGGCGCATGGCGGCGGAAGCGTTCGCGGATCACCATGATCACGCGCAGGCCTCCCTCGGCCAGCGCCTCGAGGTCCGCGACCGTGCGGCCGACGAAGGGAGAGCCTTCGGGCACGCGGGCCTCAGTGGCGCATTCCTCCAGCGTGAAGGCCGCGTCCATGGAGCGGCTGGCCGCGCGCCGGTCGGGCAGCAGGCGATACGCGAAGGACAGGAATACCACGCCCAGCATGGCGATCACGATGCCCACGGGCGTGTAGTCGAACACCCCGAAGGGCTTGCCCAGGATATCCTCGCGCACCTTGGAGACGAGGATGTTGGGCGAGGTGCCCACCAGCGTCACGATCACGCCGATCAGCGAGCCGAAGGCCATGGGCATCAGCATGAGGGACAAGGGCGTCTCCGTACGCCGCGACAGCTGCGCCGCGACCGGCATCATCATGGCCAGCGCTCCCACGTTCTTGGTCACCATCGACAGCACGGTGACTGCCGAAACCAGCACCGTCACCTGCGCCTGCGCGCCCCTGAGGTTTCGCAGCAGGGGCCGCATCGCGGTTTCCACCGCCCCCGACCGTGCCACGGCGGCCGAGACCAGCAGGGCGGTCGCCACGATGATCACCACGTCGTCGCCGAAGCCGGAAAACGCCTCGGCCGCGGGGATGATCCCGATCAGGACGCCGGCCAGCAGGGCCAGCAGGGCGACAAGGTCGTAGGGCAGCCGCCCCCAGATGAACAGGCCGATGGTGACGGCCATCAGTCCGAAGGCAAGCGCTTGATCGAGGGTCAATTCCGGGGTCACTCCGCAAGGGCAGCGCGGAACCGCCGGCCCTCGGACCCGGTTCCACCCGGCATTGACGCAGGGGAGCCTTTGGCGGTGGATATCATGGGATGGCTTTTCCGGGCCTCGCGCTACCGCGACGGCCAGGCCGTGGCACTGCAGGAACCGGCGCTTCACCCGCCCGCATCCGCGCTACCCTCCGGTCCCGCCCCCGACCCCGAGGCACGGCTGGAGGTGGCGCTGGCCACCCGCCTGCTCGACGGCTGGCTGTCGAACGGCCAGCAGCTGCTGGTGCCGCACACGCTGAACTTCCGCGCCATGGGCCCCGGGCAGGCCGCGCTGCTGGTCGAGGTGATGGCCGCCGCTGCCCAGGCCGACGGCGCGGTCGATCCCCGCGAGGCGCAGGCGCTGCCCCAGGTGCTGCGGCGGGTCGGCGCGGACGCCCCCGAGGATGCGCGGCTGGCGGCCGCCCTGGCCGAGCCGCAGAACCTCGGGGCGCTGCTGGCGCGGGTCGAGGTCGAGGGGCTGGCAACCCACGCCTATGCCGCGGCGCTGCTGGCGATCAACCGGCGGGACAGGGTGAACCGTGCCTTTCTGGACTACCTGGCCGGCCGGCTGGGGCTTGCAGCCGAGGTCGCCCGCAGCCTCGAACGCCGCTACCGCGCCTGAAGGGAGCAGGGCGCGCGCGGCACTTTCCGGGCGTCCCGCCCGGTCCCTTCCAGCCGCGTCTCACAGCCCGCGCGAAGGGCCGGGTGCCGCCTGTCCCCCCCTCGGGGCGTCCTGCGGGCTTCCGCCCCTTGGACATCGCGGCCGCGACTTGGCCGGCAGGGGCAAAGGCGACATGCCGTTGCCGCATCATGTTCGATGCGGTGGGCAGCGGCCATTGCCTTGCAGTGGTGGAAGAGGGCAGGGCGCCTGTCATCGGCTGGCGACCCGGCGGCAGATGGAGAAGGCGTCCCTCAAGGAAGGGCCGGGCGGCCGGCCGCAGTTCAGCGCGCAGTCAGATCCCGTTCCCGGATTTGACCAGTCCCTTTCTGCAAGGCCCGGCCGGGCAGCGGACCGCCGTTCAGGGCGCAGGCGCAGTCCGGATCTCAGAACCATGCGGCTCTTCCCGAAACCCCGCAGCCGCCAGTCCGTGCTGCCCGGCCCGCGCCCTCAGCCCTGTGCCGGCGCGGGCGCGGCTTCGGTTCCCGGCCCCTCGGTCAGTTCGCGCAGCGCCGCCTGCACGGTGCCGCGTTCGACCAGCAGGTGGCGGGCAAGGTCGGCCAGTGTCAGCCAGCCGATGACTTTGCCGCCCGCGTCCCGCACGACCAGCCTGCGGATGTGATGGGCGGCCATCAGGTTCATCGCGTCCCGCAGGCTGTCCTCCTCGCCGCAGCCGATCACGGGGCGGGTGGCGATCTCGCCCACCGGCAGCTCGGCGGCCGAGAGGCCGCGGGCGACCACGCGATAAAGGATGTCGCGGTCGGTCACCACGCCCAGCAGGTCCTCGGCCGTCCCCACGGGCAGGGCGCCGACCTCCAGCTCGCCCATCAGCTCGGCGGCCTCGGACACGGGGGCGTCGGCCGGGATGAAGTCGACATGGCGCGCCATGATCTCGCCCACCCTCATGCCGCGGCCCCCAGAGCGGCGTCGATCTGGGTCATCAGGCGCGAGAAGTCGATGGGCTTGGGGTGATAGTCGTCGCAGCCCGCCGCCAGCGCCTTTTCCCGGTCGCCGGCCAGCGCGTGCGCGGTCAGGGCGATGATCGGGATGGCCGCCGTCGCGGGGTCGTCCTTGAGCCGCCGCGCCACCGTCCAGCCGTCCATCACCGGCAGGTTCATGTCCAGCAGGATCACCTGCGACCGGGCCGCCTGCGCAGCGTCCAGCCCCGCCTGCCCGTCATGGGCCAGCGCGACCTCGTGCCCGCGCCGGGCCAGGCGGCGGGACAGGAAGTCCCAGATCTCCGGCGTGTCCTCGACCAGAAGCAGCTTGGCCATCAGCCCTGTCCTTTCACCCGTGCCTTTTCCCGCTCGCCGGCGATGCGCTTCAATTCGTCCAGCAACTCCTCAACGCTCTCCTCGCCCGGCTGGATCACCTGCCGCACCTGGTCGCGCAGGCGGGCGCGGTCCTCGGGCGACAGGCCGCCCTCGGTCAGCGCGATGACGGGGATGCGCCGCAGGTCGGGGTCGCGGCGCAGTTCGCCCAGAAGCGCAAAGCCCCCGACCTGCGGCAGGTCCAGGTTGACGAGGATCAGGTCGGGCCGCCGCTCGGCCATGCGGGCGTGGGCCGGCCCGGCGGCCTCGGCCTGCGCCATCTCCCAGCCCTCGCCTTCCAGCAGGCGGGCGAGTTCCTCGCGCGCGGGGGCGTCGCCCTCGACCAGCAGCGCCAGCCCCGCGGGCGGGGCCGAAGGCAGGCGGTGGCGGTCCACCGTCTCCTTGAGCCGCTGCCAGTCCACGGGCTTGGTCAGGTAGTCGGCCGCCCCCAGCGAATAGGCCAGCCCCGTTTCCCGGATCATCGACACCATGATGACCGGGATCTCGGTCAGATCCGGGTCAGCCTTCAGCGCCGACAGCACCGCCCAGCCATCCATCCGCGGCATCATCACGTCGAGGATGATGGCCGAGGGCGAAATCCCGCGCGCCAGCGCCAGCCCGTCCTGCCCGTTCGCGGCCGTGGCGACCCCCAGCCCGTCGCGACCGAGGAAGCGCACCAGGAGGTCGCGCATATGCGGGTCGTCGTCGATCACCAGCACTTGGCCGCCGGTCGCCTCGCCCACGGCGGGGGCAGCGTCGGAGCCTTCGGGATGGCGCAGGTCGGCGGGCAGGGTCAGAGTGAAGACCGTCTCCATCCCCTCGGCGCTGTCGACGGCGATCGATCCGCCCAGCATCTCGGCGAAGGCCTTGGTCAGGCCAGCCCCAGCCCGGTGCCGCCGAAGCGGCGGGTGGTGGACACGTCGGCCTGGGTAAAGCGCTGGAACAGCTTCTCCTGCTGCTCGGGCGTCATGCCGATGCCGGTGTCGGCCACGCGGAAGACCAGCCGCCCGCCCGTACGCCGGGCGCTCAGCGTCACCTCGCCGCCCTCGGTGAACTTGGCGGCGTTGGACAGCAGGTTGAACAGGCATTGCCGCAGCTTGACCGGGTCGGATTGCATCGCGCCGAGGTCGGGGGCGAGGTCCGCGGCGAAGCGGTTGTCCTTCTTCGCCATCAGCCCCTCGACGGTGGTGCAGACCTCGTCCAGCAGGGGAGCGAGGTCGAAGGCCTCGACCTCGACCTCCATCTTCCCCGCCTCGATCTTGGACAGGTCAAGGACGCCGTTGATCAGCGACAGCAGGTGCCGGGCGCTGACCTCGATCTTGCCCAGGTCCTCGGCCATGTTGCCCGCGGCCTCGCCCAGGTCCTCGGCCTCCTCCTCCAGCAGTTCGGCATAGCCGATGATGGCCGACAGGGGCGTGCGCAGCTCGTGGCTCATGTTGGCGATGAACTGGCTTTTCGCGCGGTTGGCCTCCTCGGCGGCCAGCTTGGCGGCGGCCAGATCCTCCTCGCGCCGCTTCTGCTCGGTCACGTCCCAGGTGATCCCCAGGGCATAGACGCCGCGCCCGAAGGGCCGCCGCTCGACCGAGCCGCGCAGGACCGCCCAACGCACCTCGCCGTCCCGCGTGCACAGGCGGAATTCAAGGTCGAACTCGCCCTGCTCGCGGCGGGCCAGGGCCAGGACCTCGGTCACGCGGGGGCGTCCCCGGGATGCAGGCGGGCGAGGAAGTCGGCGGCGGGCAGGTCGGCCTCGCCGGGGTGGAGGTCGAGGTCGAAGAGTGCGCAAAAGCCCTCGTCCGCCTCCAGCGTCTCGCGGTCGAGGTCCCAGGTCCAGGACCCGATGCGGGCGACCTGCAGGGCAAAGCGCAAGCGGCGCTCGGCGGCCAGCGCCCGCGCCTCGGCCTGGCGCTGTGCGGTGATGTCGGTGTTGGTGCCGAACCAGCGGGTGATGCGGCCGTCCTCGTCGGGGATCGGGACGGCGCGGGACAGGAACCAGCGATAGCGCCCGTCCTGCCCGCGCAGGGGGAAGGTGTCCTCCCACACGGTCCCGGCCTCGATGGCGGCGCGGTAGGAGGCTTCGGCCCGCTCGACATGGTCGGGGTGATGCAGGGCGCGCCAGCCCCATCCCTCGGCCTGGCCGGGCGTGGTGCCGGTGTAGTCGTGCCAGCGGCAGTTGAACCAGTTGATCGCCCCGGTCGCATCCGTGATCCAGGTCAGTTGCGGCAGGTTCTCGGCGAAGTCGCGGAACTCCTCCTCGCGGTCGCGCAGGGCGGCCTCGGCCCGCCTGCGGCGCAGGTATTGCGCCGCCTGCTGGCCGATGGCCGAGGCGCTGTCGATCAGGTCGTCCCCCGCTTCGACGGGGCGGTCGGCGTAAAGCTCGATCACGCCGAGGACGCGCCGCCCGAGGCGCGCCGGGATGGCCAGCGCCGAAACCAGCCCCGCCGCCCGCGCCGCCGCTTCCCGGCCCTCGGGGGGGTGTGCAGGATCTCGCCTTCCTCCCAGGCGCGGCCGGGCAAGTCCTCGCCGCGGTCGAGCGTCAGGGCCATGGTCTGCCCGGCCAGCGCGCCCGCCTCGAAGCCCGGCGCGGTCCAGCTGGCGGTCGCGGTCAGCTGCCGCTCGCGGTGGCTCACGTCCCAGAAGAAGCCCGCCTGGAAGCCGAGGCTGCCGCCCACCGCCGCCAGAAGGCGGGCAAGCACCTCCTCGGGTTCGGCCATGCCGGCCAGCACACGGCTAACGGTGACCTGCAGCGCCAGCCGGTCCGAGGCCCCGCCCAGCTGCGCAGTATCGACCAGCGTGACCACGCTGCCCGCGATCCGGTCGCCGTCCCGCAGTGGCCAGGCGGAATATTCGGCGGTGAAGAAGCTGCCGTCGCAGCGCCACAGGACCTCGTTCGACAGCCGCACCGCCCGCCCCGTCATGCGGGTGGCGACCATCGGGCAGGCCGATTGCGGATAAGCCGAGCCGTCGGGATGGCTGTGGTGGATCAGGTCGTGCATGTTGCGCCCCAGCACCTCGTCCGCGGCATAGCCCAGCATCGCCAGGCAGGCCGGGTTTGCATAGGTGCAGCGCCCCTCGTCATCGAGGCAGTAGAGCCCGAACCCGAGCGCATCGAGCGCGGCCCGGTCGGGGAAGGGTCCGCAGGCAGTGGGGGCCGGAGTGGCAGGGTCCAAGGTGGCCTCGTGCGGCAAGGATTGGCGGGGCTCGCCTCAACCCGGTGCGCGGCCAGCCGTTCCGGGGAAGTTATGCGGGCGGCGCATTTTGCCCGCGTCAGGAGCCGGGCCGTTCCTCCATGTCGAAAACGCCAGCCGGCATAGGGATGTCGCGTTTCAGAATGGAATCCGTCGGTGTTCGGATCGGTGTCCCGGCAGATCAGCGGCGCAGGCGCTTGTTGGCATTTCCGGCCGAGCCTTTACGCCAGGGCGACGGTGCCTCGCAGAACCATGCCAAGCATGCCGACCTGCTGAAGACCATCCGGAAGATCATCAGCCTGTCCGTGTTCGGCGTGCTTTCATGGCTCTATCTGGACGATAACCCGACCCGCCAACATGGTGCGGGTTTCTCCCTGATCTGCTCGGGAGCATGGATTGTCCTTCACGGCCGGTACTCGATCTCCGCCCAGGATGGCGACGCTGATGGCATGGGCAGGGATCGCCGCTCTTTCCATGAACGTGTTCCTGCCGTCGCGGCCGGCGATGGCGCGGTATTTCGGCGTTGAATACGGACTGATGCAGTTGTGGGTCTCGGCCTGTCTCGGTGCCTCGGCGGTGGTGCAGTTGCTCGTCGGGCCAATCAGTGATCGCTGGGGACGCCGCCCGGTGATGCTGGGCGCCTTGGCGATCTTCCTGGCTGCGACCGCGGGGACGCTGCTGGCGCCGACCGCGGGTTGGCTCCTGGCCATGCGAATGATCCAGGCGGTGGTGACCACCGGGCCGGTGCTGTCACGCGCCGTCGTGCGCGACATGGTGTCCGGCCCTGCGGTCGCAAGCCGGATCGGCTGTGTCACCATGGGCATGGCGGTCGTCCCGATGCTGCCCCCCGTATTGGGCGGCGCGCTGGATCAATTTTGGGGCTGGAAGGCCAGCTTCACCGCGACGCTCGCCTTGCGGGCCTTCTTCGCTTATCTGGACGGCGCACCGTTCGTGGGCGAGACAGTGTTCCGGCTCACCCCTGCCGAGGTGGGCTACTGGTTTGCCGCGCCTCGGTCGGCTATCTGCTGGGCAACTTCGCTTCAGGCCGCTGGTCGATCCACCTCGGCATGGACCGGATGATCCTGTGGGGCGCAGGGGTGACGGTGGCCGCAGTGTCGCTGACCGCCGATCTGGCACAGTTGCACCACCCGCTGATGTTCTTCGGGGCAGGAGCGTTCATGGGGCTGGGGAATGGCATGGTCCTGCCGAACGCGAATGCCGGCATGATGAGCGTGCGCCCCTAGTTCGCAGGCACCGCTAGCGGGCTGGAGGGCGCAATGGCGGTCGCGGGCGGGGCGGCGCTTGCCGGCTATTTCCTTGTGTCGGGTGCGGGGGTGACGCCGCTGCTGGTTTTCATGCTGCTGTCCGCACTCGGGTCCTGCCTGGCCTGCCCTGCTGGGGTGGTCCCTTTCCGATCTTGGTGCATGACGGGTGCTGGCGCCATGCTCCGGGTGGCGAAGGCGGTCCCTGCGGGACCTCGGGAGCGGGGGGCCGCTCGCCCGGGGAGGAATGCGGGCGCTTTGTGGTGCAAGGGCGGCGCCCCGCCGCGAGGACGATCTTCGCCGCGGCGAGGCTGCAGAGGATGTCGCCGGTGAGCCGCTCGTCGCGCAGCTTGGCGGTGAAGCTCTCGCAGCGGCCCGTCGTCGGGCACACAGTCCCCCGGACCGTTTCCTGATCCTCCTCCCTCCCCGGGGGATCCAGGCTCGACAGAGGCCGTTCCGGCGCCGGCCGCGGCGATCCGGTCGCGCAGCGCGGTGGCCACGAACGCCGGGCCGTTGTCCGGCCGGACAGGGCCGGGCACGCCGCGGAGGAGGAACCGGTCCGGCAGCACGTCGATGACAGCCGGCGCGTTCAGCTTGCGGCTGAGCCGGAGCGCCAGGGATTCCCGGGCGAACCCGCCGATCAGGTCGCGCATGCGGAACTTCCCGCCGTCACGGGTCCGGGCCGCGACGAAGTCGCAAGACCGGACGTGGTCTGGACGCGCTGGCCGCAGACGGAGGCACGATCCGTCGTCGCGCCGGAGCCGCGCCTTCCCCGGTTGCGGCGCAGGCGCCGTCAGCCCCTCCCGCCGCCGGCGACGCAGGCCTCGCCCCCTCGCCGCGCGTCACGTTCCCCGTCCGGCCGGCATGCCCGAGCAGGGCCGGGATCCGCCGCTGGCCGCAGCGCCCCTGCCGGGCGGCAAGCGCAACGATGCCGGCAGTCAGCGCCTCTTCATCGGCCCGTCCGCGCGGCACCTTCCGGCTCGGGTCGAGCGAGGCGGGCCGGGCACGCGGCAGGCGAGGCGCGCCGAGACACGGAACTCCTGCCGGACCTGCCCGATGCAGGCACGGCGACGCGCGGGGCCTGGAAGTTGCCCGAGGCGTTCGGCCACAGGCCTCACCACGCAGGATCAGCTTCTCCGGCGTCAGGCCGGAGACGGCCTTCCGCAGCCGCCCGTTCTCCTTCTCCCGCTCCTTCAGGCGTTTGACCCGATCGCTCTGCAGCCCGCCGAACTCCTTGCGCCACCGGGAGCAGGTCAACTGCGCCACGCCGATCGAGCGCACCGCCCCGGCCACCGACCGGCCCCGCGACACCAACACGCCGACCTGCCGGAGCCTGGCCACGATCTCCTCGGGTTCGTGCTTCTTCCGGGACATTCCGCCGGCCTCCATCCGGCTCGAAAGCCTGCGTCAGGGAGGACCACTTTCAGGGGGCGGACCACATGGAGAACTGAAGAGGAAGCCTTGCGAATGAGACGTGGAGGACGTGTCGTGCAGCCTGCTCATGGGCAGGTGAGTGAACGCCATTCTCGGGATCCTCCACTGGCACCACTGCGCAAGCTCAACTTGCCGGTAACCCTCCCGATAACTGAGTCCCCGATTTCGCCAGCAAGGATGCGGGGATATTCCAGCAGGCTCTGGGAATGCACTCTGTTGTCCGCTGAGACCACAACGCCGGTCTGCAGGTTGGGTGCGCCTCCGTGGATCGCAGCCATGCAGAGGTTGCAGCGGATGCGCCCGGGCGCGAGGTCATGCAATGCGTCGCGGTGCCGTCGGGGTCGCAACGCTCTCATGGATCAAGGGCCTTGGCCGCTGGCTTCTGCGGCGGCTGGACGGCGCTTTCAGAAAAGGTAGCCTTCAGGCCGCCCGAATACGGGCGTAAAGTAGTAAGACACTGAATTTAAATGATTAAATTAGTACGCGCTGCGAGCACCACCTGCTATCAGGCTCCGGGGCGGACGAGGCGAATGACACCGAACTGGCCCAGGCGATCGTTCGCTTCTGGATCGAAGGTGCCGCAGCCGGCTACATCCTCATTGCCCTTAGTTCTTGATCTGCCGCCGCCAGGCGTTGCGGCGCTTGTCGCCGCGTGGATGGGGATATTCTTTCTGGTCTCGACCTGGCTCTTTGCAGCCATCCGCCGCGATCCCGGTGTCCGGCACCGGCGGCGGGCGCTGGCGATGCTCAACGACTACGGCAGCACGGCCTTTGTCCTGTCGATGGGGACAGGATCCTGCTGCCGATCTTCATGGTGCTGATCTGGATCACGCTCGGATACGGGATGCGCTACGGCCCCCGGTATCTGCTGGCGAGCACCTTCAGTGCCTTATTTGTCATCGCCACCATCACGATGTTCTCCGATTTCTGGCGCGCCCAGCCCTTCATGGTGGCGACCTTCATCCTGGCGGCGGCCTGGTTCCGGCTTACGCGCATGTCCTGCTGATCCTCGCCATTTTCCTCGCGCTTGAGGTGGCGGTGATTGCCCTGCCGATCGGCTTTGCCCTGATCCTCGACGAGGTGGCGGCGGCGGCAAATGTCGACCTGCTCACCATCATCGCGCTGGCGCTCCGCCTGCTTCTCGCGCCGCCGGTCGCGCAGGGATTTGCAAGCGCCTGGGCAACTATGATTCTCGGCACCAGCCTGACGCTGCAGTGGAAGGTCAGCCTCTTCGACCAGATGGTGCGCCTGCCGCTTGCCTTCTTCACCAAGCGGCACATCGGTGACGTCGTCTCGCGCTTCGGCTCGACCGACGCGATGCAGCGCACCCTGACGACGCGGGCGATCCAGTCGATCATCGACGGCATCATGTCGGTCACGCTGGTGGTGATCATGTGGCTGTATGGCGGCTGGCTCATCTGGACCGCGATTGCCAGCCTCGGCGCCTATATCGCGCTACGCCTGACCTCGTACCGCGCCTATCGGGCGATGTCCGAGGAGGCGATCCTGCACGCGGCGCAGGAAACCACCCATTTTATGGAATCGGTGCGCGGCATCGGCAGCGTCAAGGCGATGAACATTGAGGGGCGCCGCCGGGGCACCTGGATCAACCACCTGATCGACCGGGTGAATGCCGAGCTGCGGGTCCAGAAGATGGATGCCGCTTTCGTGGCCGCAAGCTCGGGCCTCTTCGGCTTTGATCGCATCCTAGTCATGACGCTTTGCGCCCGGGCGATTCTGACCGGTGACCTCACGGTGGGCACCCTGGTCGCCTTCCTCGCCTACAAGGACCAGTTCGCCACGCGGGTGAACGCGCTTGTCGATACGGCGCTGCAGTTCCTGATGATGTCGCTGCACGGCGAACGCATCGCCGACATCGCGCTGGCCGAAACCGAGGAACCCGATCCGCCGACAGCACTTCCTGCGCGGATCGGCTGGAAGGCGGCTTCGCTGGAGCTGCATGACGTCTCCTTCCGCTACGCGCCGGGCGACCCCAAGGTGCTGTCGGACTTCTCCCTTCATGTCCGCGCCGGAGAATGCTTGGGCATCACTGGCCCGTCGGGGGTGGGCAAATCCACCCTTCTGGCGATTATCGCGGGCCTCGCGCGTCCCACGCAGGGGCAGATGCTGATCGACGCCATCCCGCTCGGGCGGAGGGGGCTTGCGGCTTACCGCGACCGGATCGGCTGCGTGCTGCAGGATGACCGGCTGTTTGCCGGTTCCATCGCCGACAACATCGCCGGCTTCGATCCCGAGGCAGGCCGGGATGCGGTTATCGCTGCAGCGCGGATGGCCGCGATCCATGACGAGATCGAGGCCTTCCCCATGGGCTACGAGACCCTGGTGGGCGACATGGGAGGCGCGCTTTCCGGCGGTCAGCGCCAGCGGCTGTTTCTTGCCAGGGCACTTTACCCGCGCCCAGGCATCCTGATCCTCGACGAGGAAAACGAGCGCGCGATCAACGCCGCCGTCCGTCGGCTCGACATCACCCGCATCGTCGTGGCGCACCGCCCCTCGACCCTCGCCGCCACCGACCGGGTGGTGAGCCTGGGCGAGGTCCGGGGCGAGGCGTTCGTGACGGCCGCGGAATAACGACCAGCCTGGCCACCAACCGGAAGGAGAAAACCGTCATGGACGTCATCAAGCGCATCGCCCCCGACAGAAAGCAGGGCGAACTGACGCCGCTTCTCGAGGCGCATCTCGACAGCATGTCGGGTGGGGCGAACCCCGGATTGGGCTGCGCCCATATCTCGACGGGCTGCAACGAGACCCACGACAGCCGCACCCAGTGCAGGTAAGCCGCCGGCAGGAGAGACGGACATGACCACGCGTTCCACCTATGGCCGCCTGATCGGCGGCATCACCGGCTCGGGCGAGCCGGCCGCTCCGCTCACGCAACTCCTCGACGAGCATCTCTCCGAGGTCTCGGGCGGGCGTTGTGGCTGTAGGCACAGTTCAAGTTCCAGCCACATGTCGACCATCTCGGGAACCAACCACGATTCTCGAACCGACTGCACCGTTCAGCGCTGAGGCGCCGGGGAGGGTGTGGTTCATGCCGCGCCCTTTACCCCAGACCGTCGCCTGTTGCGGCAGGCTTGCTTTCCGAAAGAGATCCCGATGACCCAAGTCCGCCGGCAGCGCTCGATCGACATCGTCGCCAAGATCACCGAACGCTGCAACCTGGCCTGCACCTATTTCTTCTTCGGGAGGGGACGAAACATGGCTTCGCCACTCGGCCGTGATGAAGCCCGAGACGATCGACGCGCTTGCCGGGTTCCTGGTTCGGGGCCAGCGAACTGGAACTGGACGACATCTACCTCGGCCTGCACGGCGGCGATCCGCTGCTGATGAAGAAGCCCGCCTTCGATGCGATGTGCATCCGCCTGCGGGCGGCGACGCCCGAGCGGACCAGGCTTTACTTCGGCGTGCAGACCAACGGCATGCTGATCGACGCGGAATGGATCGATCTCTTCGAAAAGCAAAAGGTCGGCATCGGCATCAGCCTTGACGGGCCTGCGGCGGTCAACGACCGCGCCTGGATCGACAAGAAGGGCAGGGGCAGCCATGCCCGCGTCCTGCAGGGTCTTCGCATCGCGCAGGAGGCCGCCCGGGCAGGCAGGATACCGCAGCCCGGCTGCGTTTGCGTCATCGACCCCGATCAGGACCCGGCAGAGATCTATGATCACCTGATCGGGGAACTCGGCTTCCTGCTGCCGCGTGAGGGGCATGACACCCGGATGCAGATCGACGCCGGGAAATGGCGCGGCTTCATGCGCCGGCTCGTGCCGCATTGGACCGATCCGGCGACATCCACCGTGCCGATGCGGATCCTGTCCGAGCCGCTGAAGGGCATGATCTCGGACGGGGGCGCGGCATGGCGCGACATATGGATCGCGAACCGCCACAACGTCATCACCGTGACAAGCGACGGCGAGTTGGGGCCGGACGACAACCTGAAGGGCCAGGACCCGCGCTTCCAGGAAACCGGCATGAGTGTCTTCGGCACCACCCTCGGCGACTTCGTCGAAAGCCCGCTCTGGCAGGGGATCGTCACGGGCATCGACCAGCTTCCCCAGCGCGGCTGCGACTGGCGGCGCGTCTGCGGCGGCGGGGACGTCTTCAACCGCTACAGCCGCGCGCATGGCTTCAGCCGCGAGAGCGTCTTCTGCGACGCCCTGGACGAGATGCACCTTGAACTTGCGCGCTACGCCGTGGGCCACGGCATCCTCGCCGAGGAGATCGCGGAGCGCCTTTCAAGGCCGCGTAGCTGCCGTGCGAGCAACCTGGCAGAAACGCGCCATGACGCCCGAGATGGGACGAATGAACGAGAGATTGCCCTGAACCAAGCGGATGCCTTCGTCGCAGGTCACGGTGCCGGGGCCGAGATCGCCTTGCTCTCGCGACCTGCAGAAGCGCTGACCTGAACCCAGCCAGCCATATCGCAGCCACGCTGCGCACGATCTCGCAGCCCCCGAAGCTGTCTCGAAGACCTGATGCCCTGCCAGTTCGGGCAGCCGAACCTTCGAGCCGGGAAATGCGCCTGCTGTGATCCTGTTCCGCGGTCCCATGTTCCGGCACCCTGCCGGAGCCGTCCTGTTCCCCGGCACGTCCCGGCTTTCACACCCTGCCGGAAGGTTCAGATCCCCTCGGCAGGGTGCAGGGGCAGGGTCACCCCCGGATCAGCGCCCGGTCCAGCACCTGCGCGACATGGATGGCCTGCCTGTCCGCGCCGTCCTGGATCTGGTGGCGGCAACTGGTGCCGTCGGCCACGATCAGGTCGTCCGGCCCGGCCTTGCGGACGGCGGGCAGAAGCGACAGCTCGGCCATCTTCATCGACACCTCGTGGTTCTCGGTTGCATAGCCGAAGGCCCCCGACATCCCGCAGCAGGAGCTTTCGATTACCCTCAGTTCCAGCCCCGGCACGGCGCGCAGGACAGTTTCGACCGGGCCCATCACGTCGAAGGCCTTCTGGTGGCAATGCCCGTGCAGATGGGCGACGCGCCCCCCTTGGTCGGCCAGCGGCAGGCTGATGCGGCCCGCCTTGAGGTCGGCGGCCAGCACCTCCTCGAACAAGAGCGCCTGCCCGTCGAGGAAGCCGGTCTCGGACGCCGGCAGCAGCGCCGTCATCTCGTCGCGGAAGGTCAGGATGCAGGACGGCTCCAGCCCCACGACCCGCGCGCCCCGTTCCACGAAGGGCCTGAGCGCCTCGGCCGAGCGGCGGACCTCGGCCCGCGCCTCGTCGGTCTGCCCCGAGGCGAGCCATGTCCGCCCGCAGCACATGGGCCTTGTGCTGCCCGCGGGCTGGACCCGGTGCAGGCGGTAGCCCGCGGCGATCAGCACCTGCTCGGCGGCCTCGAGGTTACCACGCTCGAAATAGCGGTTGAAGGTGTCGCCGAAGAGGACGAGATCCAGCCCGTCGCCCACGACATCCTCGGGCCGGGCCACGGGACGCGCCTCCTTCCACGGTTTGCCCCATTTTGGCAGGCTGCGTTTCGCGGAAACGCCCAGCATCCGTTCCGAAAGCTTTGCCACGAAAGGAAGCCGGTCGCGCAGGTTCAGGGCGGGCGCGAGGCGGTTCGCACGATGGGCAAGGCGCGGCAGGTTGGCGATCAGCCGTTCGCGCAGGGGAAGCCCGTGTTTCTTGTGGTAATGGTGCAGGAACTCGATCTTCATCCGCGCCATGTCCACGCCCGTGGGGCAGTCGCGCTTGCAGCCCTTGCACGAAACGCAAAGATCCAGCGTTTCCTTCATCTCGGCCGAGGTGAAGGCGTCCGGCCCCAACTGCCCCGAGATCGCCAGCCGCAGCGAGTTTGCCCGGCCGCGCGTCAGGTGCTGTTCCTCGCGCGTCGCGCGGTAGGACGGGCACATGGTCCCGCCCGCCAGCTTCCGGCAGGTGCCGTTGTTGTTGCACATCTCGACCGCGCCACCGAAGCCGCCCCATTCCGACCAGTCGAGCGCCGTCTTCTGCGGCTGCGTCGCCGCATAGCCGGGCTGAAAACGCATCAGGTTGCGGTCGTCCATCTTCAGCGGACGAACGATCTTACCCGGATTCAGCCGGTTTTCCGGGTCGAAGCTGTCCTTCACCTGCTCGAAGGCGCGGGTCAGCTTGGCGCCGAACAGCGGTTCCACGAATTCCGACCGCGAGATGCCGTCCCCATGCTCGCCCGAGAACGATCCCTTGTAGCGGCGCACCAGATCGGCCGTCTCCTCGGCGATGGCGCGCATCTTCCGCGCGCTGTCTTCGGTCTTCATGTTCAGGATCGGACGGACATGCAGGCAGCCGACAGAGGCATGGGCATACCATGTCCCGACAGTGCCGTGCCTGCTGAAGACCTCGGTCACGGCGTCGGTGTAATCGGCCAGGTGTTCCAGCGGGACGGCGCAATCCTCGATGAAGGAGACTGGTTTCCCGTCGCCCTTCATCGACATCATGATGTTCAGGCAGGCCTCGCGCACGTCCCAGACGGGTTTCTGGCGGGCCGGCTCGATCACCTCGACCACCGCGTCGGGGAAGCCATGGTCGGCCATGCACTGGTCAAGCCGTTTCAGGTCGCGTTTCAGCCCGTCGAGGTCGTCGCCCGCGAATTCGACCAGCAGCAGGCAGTTGGGCTTGCCGCGGGTGATGTCGCTCAGCGTGCGGACGAACAGGGGGATGTCGGCGCCCAGCACCAGCACGTTGTTGTCCACCAGTTCGACCGCGACCGGGTCGAGCGCGACAATGTGCTGCGTCGTCTCCATCGCGCCGCGGAAGGTGGGGAAATGGCAGACGCCCATGACGCGATGCTTCGGCAGCGCCGACAGCTTCAGCGTGACGCCGGTGGTCAGCGCCAGCGTGCCTTCGGAACCCACCAGCAGATGCGAGTAGTTCGGGTTTTCCGGCAGTAGCTCGTCAAGGTTGTAGCCGCCGACGCGGCGCTGGACCTTGGGAAAGATCGTCTCGATATCCGCGCGATGCTCGCGGGCGAGTGCCGTCAGCCGCTCCATGATCCCGCGGGCGCGGAGGGGCAGGGCGGTCAGTGGCGCGTCCCCGAGGGAAAAGTCCTCGCCGTCCGGCAGCATCCCGTCAATGGCCAGCACGTTGTCCACCATCTTGCCGAAGCGCAGCGAGCGTGCCCCGGACGAGTTGTTCCCGGCCATCCCCCCGATGGTGCAGCGCGAGGCGGTCGAGGGCTCGACCGGGAAGAACAGCCCGTCCTTGCGGAGATGGTCGTTCAGCGTGGTCAGCACGGTGCCGGGGCGGACATGGACCGTGCGGGCCTGCGGGTCATAGGCGGTGATGCCGCTGAAATGGCGCGACATGTCGAGGATCAGCCCGTCCCCGATCGGCTGGCCGTTCTGCGAGGTGCCGCCGCCCCGCGCGATGACCGGCACGCCATGCTCGCCCGCGACCTGCAGGGCGGCGGCGATGTCGGTCGTGTGCCGGGGGAAGGCCACGGCGCGGGGCATGATCTGGTAGATCGAGGCATCCGTCGCATAGCGCCCGCGGGTGAAGGCGTCGAAGCGGACCTCGCCTTCCAGCGCCTTGGCCAGGGCTGTCTGAAACGCTTGGCTGCGGGCGGCCGGAGGGGTGCGGGGCTTGGTGGATGCGTTCATCTGCCGGTGCCTTCCTGCTGGTGGGGTGCGGGAAAGTTAGACGACGCATGGATTGAATACAATATTTGGATTCAGGCGCGAGATCGTATTCAGTTCGTAGCGAGGTTCCGTAAGATGGCGTCCTTCGTGCTGCGCAGATGGTCGAACAGCAGGTCCGCCAGTTCGCCTCCCGCCCGGCGGCGCAGGGCGTCGAGGATCAGTTCATGTTCCCGCACGGCCTCGCGCCAGCGTTCGCCCTGCTCGTCAAGGTTCGCAGTGAAACGGACGCGGCGCAGCCGGCCCAGCAGGATGCGGGCGGCCGAGGACAGGGCGTCGTTGCCAGCGGCGGCAAGGATCGATTCGTGAATCTTCTGGTTGCAGGCGAAATAGCCCTGCCGGTCGCCGCGTAGGTAGAAGGCATACATCTCGCGATGGACCTCTTCGATGGCGTCGAACCAGGCGGGTGTGATCCGCTCGCAGGCGAGTCGCCCGGCCAGGGCCTCAAGCCCGCCCATGAGGTCGAACAACTCGCCGATCTCGTCGGGCGTCAGCACCTTCACGCGGGCGCCGCGGTTGGGCAGAAGCTCGATCAGCCCTTCCGAGGCCAGCACCTTCAGCGCCTCGCGCAGCGGCGTGCGCGAGACGCCGAAGCGTTCGCACAGCTCACGTTCCGAGATGCGGGCGCCGTCGGGAAGATCGCCGTGCACGACGTGATCGCGCAGTCGGGACAGGATCTCGCCATGCAGGGTGGTGCCGATGCGTTGGGCCGCAGGCCCGTCGCGTGTCGTCAGGTCGTTCATCCGCCCCCTCCCTGTCATCCGGGCAGCAAGCATAGCGGGTGGGTGGCAATCCGCCTAGATCGCGGCGCGGACTGAATGCAATCAAGCCGTGCCCGCCGCCTGGCCCGCAAGCGACTGGCTGACAGCGCGCAACTTGTTTTCCAGATGCTGCCGCAGGGTCGTGGCCAGCTTCTCACCGTCCTGGGCCGACAGGTGTTCGATAATCCACTCATGCTCCTCGACCGCCTGCGCCCAGCGGGCGGGGGTGGTGTTGGCGACATAGCGCGCCCGCTGCACCCGCGCCGACAGTGCCCGGTAATGGGCGGTCAGGGTCGGGTTGCGGGCGGCATTCAGGATGCCCTCGTGGATCTTCTGGTTCGCGGCGTAATAGCCGCCAAGATCGCCTGCCCGGTAACGGTCCAGCATCGCGGCGTGATGGGCGCGGATTTCTCCAAGCTCGGCGGGGGTGATATTCTGGCAGGCGAGTTCGCCCGCCAAGGCTTCAAGCGCGCCCATGACAGGGAACAACTCGTCCAGATCTTCCTGCGTGATCCGGCTGACGCGGGCGCCGCGGTTGGGTTCCAGCACCACCAGCCCTTCCGAGGCCAGCACCTTCAGCGCCTCGCGCAGCGGCGTGCGGGACACGTCATAGGCCTCGCACAACTCCATCTCGGGCACCTTCGCCCCCGGCGGCAACTCGCCGTGGATGATGAGGTCGCGCAGGCGCTGCGTCAGTTCCTCGTGCAGCGTCCGGCGCCGCGGCGGCTTCATGCTGTCGGGGACGTAGTTCATCAAGCGGTCGCCTGTGGCTGGTCCGGGCGGGGTCTTCGGGGGCGATGGTATCACCGCCCCCGCACCCCGCGCCAGACCCTCAGCCCGGATCGGCCTGCAGGCCCAGGGCCTCGATGGCGGCGACGGCGCAGACCTCGTCATTGTCGGATGTGTCGCCGGTGATGCCGACCGCGCCGATGATCTCGCCGTCCTTGCGGACCAGCACGCCGCCCGGCACGGGAACGAGGCTGCCGCCCGCGATCGTGTTCATCGCCTGGATGAAATAGGGCTGTTCCTGCGCGCGGTTGTAGATCGCGCGAGAGCCCATCCCCATGCCGATGGCCCCCCGCGCCTTGCCCTGCGCGATTTCCGCCCGCAGCAGGCTGGTCCCGTCCTGCCGCAGCAGCACCTTGAGATGCCCGGCGGCGTCCAGCACCGCCACGGTCAGCGGCTTCAGCTTCATCTCTCCGGCCCGGTCGAGGCAGAGATCGGCCAGCTTGCGGGCCATGTCGAGTGTCAGGGTCATGCGGTCCTCCTGTCGGTTCCCCGTGGTGATGCGCCCCGGCGATGCGGGGCGCAAGCCGCTCAGGCGTCGATGCCGGGGGCGGGGGTGGCTTCCAGATGCGCCATGGCGGCCGCGACGCCGCCCCTGTCATGCGGCACATCGGCCTTGGACAGCGCCATTTCCACGCCGCTGAGCGCACCCACCAGCGTCAGGTCGTTGATGTCGCCCAGATGGCCGATGCGGAACACCTTGTCCGCGACCTTGGACAGCCCGCTGCCCAGCGAGATGTTGTAATGCCGCAGGGCTGCGGCCCGGAAAGCGTCGGCGCTGTGCCCTTCCGGCATCATCACCGTGGTCAGGACGCCGCTTTCATGCCCCTGCCGGTTGCACAGCACCTCCAGCCCCCAGGCGCGGACGGCGGCTCGGGTCGCGGCGGCATGGCGCTGGTGGCGGGCAAAGACGGTGTCCAGTCCTTCCTCGTGCAGCATGGCGATGGCCTCGACGAGGCCGTAGAGCATGTTGGTCGCGGGGGTATAGGGAAAATAGCCCTTGCCGTTGATCTCGACCATCTCCTGCCAGTCCCAGTAGGACCGGGGCATCCCGTTCTGCTTCGCGGCCTCCAGCGCCTTGCCGCTGACGGCGTTGAAGCTGATCCCCGGCGGCAGCATCAGGCCCTTCTGCGAGCCGGATACGGCGACATCGACGCCCCATTCGTCAAAGCGGAAGTCGATCGAGGCAAGACCCGAGATCGTATCCACCATCAAGAGCGCCGGGTGGCCTGCCGCGTCGATCGCCCGCCGCACATCCGCGATGGGCGAGACCGAGCCGGTCGAGGTCTCGTTGTGGACGACGCAGACGGCCTTGATCTCGTGGTCCGTGTCGGCGCGCAGGTGCTGCTCGATCTGGTCGGGATCGGCGCCTGCGCGCCAGTCGCCGCCGATGAACTCGGCCCGGACGCCCAGCTTCTCGGCCATCTTCTGCCACAGGGTGGCGAAATGGCCGGTTTCGTACATCAGGACGCGGTCGCCTTCCTTCAGGACGTTGGCCAGCGCCGCTTCCCATGCGCCGGTGCCCGAGGAGGGGTAGATGATGACGTCCGCTTCCGTCTTGAAGATCGTCTTCATCCCCGCCAGCGCCTTCAGGCCCAGTTCACCGAACTCGGGGCCGCGGTGGTCGATGACCTGCGCCGACATGGCCCGCAGGACGCGGTCCGGCACCGGGCTGGGACCGGGGATCTGAAGGAAGTGACGACCGAACACATGGGTCATGGACCTGTCTCCCATAAGAAGCGTAATTTTGAATAATGAATGCAATCTTTGGCATCGTGGGTCAAGGCCAAAGCGGATGCGGCGCAACCACGCCGCATCCCGGGGCAGGGATCAGCCGGGGATGACCACGAAGATGATCCACAGCAGGAAGGGCGCCACCCCTGTCACCAGTGCGCCATAGCCGAGCAACTGGCGATAGAAGACCTGACGGTCGATGCCCTGCGCGTTGGCCAGCACCAGGGCGCCGCTGGTCGAGAAGGGGCTGACGTCCACGATGGTCGAGGCGACCGCCATCCCGGCGATGAAGGCGACCGGGCTGATGCCCGTGCCCGCCTGCAGGAAAGGCACCGCCAGCGGGATCAGCGCCCCCAGCAGCGCGGTGGACGAGGCGAAGGCCGAGACGATCCCGCCGATGTAGAACAGCAGCAGCCCCGCCATCAGCGGCGAAGCCATCGAGGCCACGCTGTTGCCGACGAAATCGATGGTGCCCATGTTTTCCAGCACCGCGACATAGGTGCCGACGCCGGTGATCAGCATGATCTCGGGCCAGGCGACCTGCGCCATCGCCCGCTTCTGCAGGTTGGGCTGGCACAGCGCGATGACAAGGCCGATGGTCAGCGACACGAAGCCGATGTCGAGCTTGAAGGCCAGCACCATCAGCGCCAGCGCCGCCAGCCCCACGACCGTGATGATCTGGATCGGGCTGCCGTCGGGCATCTCGCCCTTGGGCGCGTCGGTTGTCAGCCGGTTGGGGTCGCCCCCGGCCTCGGCGCCGATGCGGGGGGTAAGGGCCTGCGCCTCGCTGTCGCCGAAGATCTGCGGGCCGGTGGCCGGTCGGGCGATTTCGAGATGCGGGACGGTGACGGTATGGCCCAGGTCCACGCGCGCCTTCATCAGCTCGCGCCCGCCAAGGACGAGGAACAGGATCACCACGCAGACGAGGTTGCAGAAGAAGCTGGCGGCGAAGGTCACGCCGGGGCTGAGCGGCAGGCCCGAGCGTTCCACCACGCCGTTGGTGATGCTGCCGAAGATCCCGATGGGCGAGAAGGCCCCGGCCGAGGCCCCCATCGCCACCATCATCCCCATCATCAGGGGCGAGATCTTGTAGCGGAAGGCGAAGCTCAGCGCGATCGGCGCCACGATGGCCACGGCCCCCGGCGTCACCGCGCCGATGGCGGTGAGCACCGCCGAGATCGAGAACATGATCCAGGGGATCAGCGCGAGCCGCCCCTTGACCGCGCGGACGGCCGACCGGACCAGCCAGTCGATGGTGCCGTTGTTCTGCGCCAGCGCGAACAGCCAGGTGATCCCCGCAAGTGTGAGGAACAGGCCGCTGGGGAATTCTCCGATGATCTCCTTTGTGGTGTCGCCCGCAAGCAGCGTTCCGACAAGGAACGCGCCCACGAAGGCGAGAACGCCGATATTGATCGGCAATGCGGTTGCAATGACGAACATCGCAACCAGCGCGCAGATGGCAATGAGATGATGTGTCACGCGCGGCCTCCCTTCCTCGCATGGTATGTCCGGCGCCATGGATGCCGCCGTTGTGAAAAATTATGAATTATGAATTCGATCTCGACAAGGGATGTCATGCATCAGGGCTGGTCCATGTGGCAGATGCCTGGTCCCGTGCTGGCAGGCGGACCACGGGCTGCGGTCAGGTGCAGGGGCGAGGGCTGTTTCAGGAAGGATTGATGGGCCGATCTTCCGCACCGCTGCCCTTGCAGGCTGTTGGCACGCCGGGCAGGATGACATGTGCCGGCCCCGATCCCGCTGCGCACGGCCCGTCGCCGCCGGGGCCAAGGCCGATGACGCCGGGACGCCGCCGGTGATCATCCGGGATGGATCACCGGCGCCCCTGTGCTTTATGACGCGCAGGGCAGACAGGACAGGGAAGCTTCTCAATGCGGATGCGCGACACGATCATCAAGCCGATGCACCCCGAGGGCAGGCGCTTCGTCGCGATCTTCGCCGCCGTCACCATCCTGCTGTTCCTGCTGTGGGAGCCGCTCGGCTGGATCGGCACCGGGCTGACGGTCTGGTGCTATTACTTCTTCCGCGACCCCGAGCGGGTGACGCCCGCCCGTCCCGGACTGGTGGTCAGCCCGGCCGACGGGATCGTTTCCCTGATCGAGCCTGCGGTCCCGCCGGCCGAGCTGGGAATGGCCGACACCCCCCTGACCCGTGTTAGCGTCTTCATGAGTGTCTTCAATGGCCACATCAACCGCAGCCCCGTCGCGGGCGAGGTCACGGCGATCTCGTATCGCCCCGGCAAGTTCTTCAACGCCTCGCTGGACAAGGCGAGCGCCGATAACGAACGAAACAGCCTGCGCATCCGCATGGCGGACGGGCGCGACCTTGCGGTGGTGCAGATCGCCGGGCTGGTCGCGCGGCGCATCCTGTGCTTCGTCCGGCCCGGCGACCGGCTTGCAACAGGGGAACGCTTCGGCCTGATCCGCTTCGGCTCGCGGCTGGATGTCTACCTGCCGCCGGGGGTCGCGCCTCTGGTCGGCATCGGCCAGACCATGGTGGGCGGGGAAACCATCCTTGCCGACCTGAACGCGATCGTTCCGGTGCAGACATGATCCAGCCCGCCCCCCAGGCCGAGTTCTCGCTGTTCCAGCTTCTGCCGAACGTCCTGACCATTCTTGCGATCTGCGCCGGGCTGACGGCGATCCGCTTCAGCGTGCAGGGGGATTACGTCGTGTCCGTGCTGCTGATCATCGGCGCGGGCATCATCGACGGGATCGACGGGCGGCTGGCGCGGCTCTTGGGCAGTTCCAGCAAGATGGGAGCGGAGCTGGATTCGCTTGCCGACTTCCTGAACTTCGGCGTGGCCGCGCCCCTGACGCTGTATTTCTGGGCCTTGCAGGACATGCGCGGGCTTGGCTGGATCGCGGTCCTGGTCTTCGCGGTCTGCTGCGTGATCCGGCTGGCGCGGTTCAACGTCTCGGCCAAGGCGGATGCGCCCGGCGACAGCGCCTATTTCCAGGGCGTGCCCTCGCCCGCGGGGGCGCTGCTGGTCATGCTGCCGATGTATCTGTCCTTTGCGATTGCCGACCGGGCGGTGCTGCCGGACGTGGTGATCTGCCTTCACATGATCCTCGTGGGGCTGCTGATGATCAGCCGGCTGCCGACATGGTCCTTCAAGACCACGAAGATCTCGCGCGAGAACGTCAAGTTCTTCCTTGTCGGCGTCGTGGTCTTCGGCGCGGCCCTGTTCAGCTTTGCCTGGGCGACGCTGATCGTGCTTTGCCTGGGCTATGTCGCCATGGTGATCTGGGCGTGGATCGACCGGCGACGCCCCCGAAGCGGATAGGAGGTCTCCATGGATATCGAAGCGGTCCGATCCTCTTATTCGCGCTGGGCGCCGATCTACGACCGCACCTTCGGGGCGATCACCGGAAGCGGCCGGCGGCGGGCCGTGGACTACATGAACAGCCGTCCGGGATCGGTCCTTGAGGTCGGGGTGGGCACCGGCCTGTCGCTCGACATTTACGGGCCGGATATGCAGGTCACCGGCATCGATTTCAGCCGCGAGATGCTGCAGAAGGCCATCGCCAAGACCGAGCGGCTGCAACTGGACCATGTCCGCGAGTTGCGGCAGATGGATGCGCGCAGTCTCGACTTTCCCGATGACAGCTTCGACATGGTCGCGGCGATGCACGTCCTTTCGGTTGTCCCCGAGCCCGAGCGGGTGATGGCCGAAATCGCGCGGGTCTGCAGGCCCGGCGGAAAGGTCGTCATCACCAATCATTTCGCGCGGGAAAAGGGCGGGCTTGCCGCGCTGGAACGCGTCTTGGCCCCGCTGGCCGACAGGATCGGCTGGCATTCCGACTTCCGCATCGAGACCGTCCTGCAAGAAGACTCGCTTGCCCTCGAACAGCGCAAGGCCCTGCCGCCGCTGGGCCTGATGACCTTTCTGGTGCTGGGCAAGCGCGGCAGCCATACCTGATCCGATGCCGCGGTCCCGCCGGTTCCGGCCCGGCCGCTACGGACTCCGCCGATCAGTCCGTCAGAGCTTGCGCCGACACCGCGCAGTGAACGGCAGGGGTGGCCGCGGGCGCGGGGTGGCAGTTCTCGGTGGCGCCCAGCGGCTCGATCACGGCGCCGCTTGCGGGCAGCGTCACACGCCAAGGGTGAACATGCGGTCCCTGTGCCTCGCCATGGGCATAGGCGGTGAAGCTCAGGTCGGTCTCGGCGCAGCGGGTCGCGATGACCTTTACCCCGGCGCCTTCCAGCACGCCGCGCACGGTCTCGGCGCGGGCCGCGCAGGCGGCGGTGTCCTCGGGCGAGGACAGGGCCAGATGCGTGGCCCCGCCTCCGGGCGCCAGCGTCAGCACGACAAGAACGGGTTTCAGCATGGCGCAGTCCTTTGCGGCAAGGGGTCGGGTCGGTCCCGGTCTTGCGGGGGATCGTAGCGGCCGGGGCCGGGCTTCGCCATCCCCGCGTCAGCCGGAGGACGCGGGCAGCGACCCTTCCCTTTTGCGCGAATCTGCCGCACACAACGGCCATGTCGCGTGACCCGGACAACAACCAGACGTTGATAGCCGCCACCAACGGCCCGGTGGTCGAGGCCGACTCCACCGGCTTGGTGCTGCGGCTGTCTGACCGGGTGATCCGGGACATCGCCCGCCGCCTTCCGCGACCCCCCTTCGGCACTCCTGCCGTGCCTGCCGGCGAACCCGCGGCTCTCGTCCCGGCCGAGCGGCTGGATGCAGGGTTGCTGGGCGACATCGATGCTTGGGACTTGCAGCGCGAAGGCGACTGGCTGCGCTTTGTCGCGCATCGTCCGGGGGCGGAAGGGGCACGGCGCTATCGCCGCCATGTCGCGGGCGGCGGCGTGATCGCCGAAACGCCCGGCCCGGTCCTGGGGCTTCTGTCGCTGGGCGCGGGACGACGGCTGACCACCTTTGCGGGCGCACCCTGCTTTCCCCATCACGTCATGGCCTGTGCCCCCCCCGACGAGGGCGAGCCGGATCTGCCCGTGACCGGCTGGCGCAACCGGGGCGCGGACACCATGCTCGCCGATGCGCTGCTGTCGTTGCGGCACGAGGCCTATCGCGCGCTGCCGCTGATCGTCGCCATGCCCATGCCCCTGCCGCTTGGACCCTTGCCCTCGGCCGCAGGTCCCGCAATGGCGGGGTTGGACGACCAGTTGCGGCGGCTGGAGGAACTGGCGGGCTCGCTTGGAAAACCCGCGCGGCTTGCCTGCATCGGCATCGAGATCGGCCACGATCAGGCTCCCGTCACCGCCGCGCGGTTCCATGCCGATGCGCTGGCCTTCATGGATCTGATCGCGGCGCGGCTGGCGCCCGATCTCGGCACGCCGCGCTTTCTGATGGTCGCGGATGCGGGACCATGGTGGGCGAATGACGCTGATGCGAACCGCGCGGCGATCGAGGGACAGCATCTGCTGGCGCTGCGCCCCGGCCTGCATGATCTCACGGTGGTCGCGCCATCCTACATGTTTGCGCAGGACGACCTCGGCCAGCCGACCGAGGCGGCCCTGCTGGACCGCGCCCGGATCGAGGCCGAGGCGCTGGAGACCCTGCTGCGGCGGAAACCCTGGACCTGCCCGATACTGTGCCTTGCCGAGCGGGACGACCGCAGGCTCCGCGCCGTCTTCAAGGCCGACGGGCCGCTGGCGATCGATGCCTCCGACCCCTTCGGAGCCGGTCCGGCGGCGGGCTTTGCGCTGGCCGGGACCGCGGCGGGCATCTCGGGCGTCGAGATTGCCCCCGACGATCCGCAGAGCGTTCTCATCCATCTGGACGGCCCGCTGGAACCGCTTGCCGGTGCCCAGCCGCGGCTGGACTACGCCGTCGGCGGCCCTGCGCGCGGCCGGGGCGCGGCGCACCCTCCGGCCTGCGGGGCGTTGCGGGACCAATGGTCGCTGAACCGCGATGGCGGAACACTGCGGCGCTGGGCCTTGCCCGGCAGTCTCGTGATCCGGTGACGCCGATGCTGACGCTTCCCTTTGCCGTGCCCGAAGCTGCCCTGACCAATCGCGAGTCCGCCCGCCTGTCCAGGCTGACGCACGAGGCCGGGGGGGTATGGCTGCGCGGCGCCGATGGCCGGGCGGACCGATGGCCTGCAACGGATGGTGGAACAACCGCGGCGCCGGTTGCCGATCCCCCCGCCTTCGCGCTGCACGCCGGCCGCATGGCGCTGAACCTGACGGCGGGAGAGAACGGCGGCCTGCACCTGCCTGATGCCGTCCCCGACCCGGCGTGCTGGTCGGCGGCGATCCTGTGGACCAGCGACAGCCCCGCGCAGGCGCTGCTGGCCATGCGGCCCGAACGCGGCGGCAATCCGGTCCATCTTTCCGAGACCGAGGAAGGGCTGGTCTTCCGCGACGACGACGGCACCGCCTTGGCCAGCCTGCCGCATCGGGGCAGGGGCTGGCGGCTGACGCTGCTTTCCTGCGTTGATGGCACACTGCGGCTTTCGCAGGATGGGCAGACCGCCCGCGCAGAGGGGCTCGTGGTTCCCGAAGGCCCGGCGCATCTGCTGATCGGCTGCCGCAGCGCCCGGCGCGGGATGCGCCGGACGCTGGGCGCGGGCCGCATTGCCGAGGTCTGGCTCTGGCCCGGCCTCGACATCCTGTCCGATGCCGGCGCCGACCTGCGCCATGCGCTGGACGACCTTCTGCTGTGGGAGAGTTGAGCATGGCCTTTACCCGCGACAGCATCGAGGGCGACAACATTTGCCTGATCTGGGTGGATGACATGATCGACGTCTTCACCTGGCGCGACGCCTTCGGCGTCACCATCCGAACCCCCAACATCGACCGGCTGCTGAACGCGGGGGTGCACTTTTCCAACACCTATGCCTCGGTGCCGCTGTGTGCGCCCTGCCGGGCCGAGGTGGCGACGGGGATCTCGCCTTATCGCTCGGGGCTGGTGGACCTGAACCGCGTCTGGCGCGACGTGATGCCGCCCGAACGCGCCTGGGCCTATGACCTGCGGCGCGCGGGCTTCTACAATTTCACCACCGGCAAGACCGACGCCCATTACAAGCCGATGCCCGAGGACTACCGGCGCATCCTGTTCCACGAGGACCCCGAAGCCAGCGACAAGGGGGGGCGGCGCAACGTCAAGGACTATCTGGGCGGCAAGGGGCCGGGCGTCTCGGGGGTGAACCACCCGGATGACGACGGCTCTCAGGACGACCGCTTCTACGACTACTGGGTCGCGCAGAACGCCATCGACCATCTGCAGCGCGCGGACCCAGGCCGCCGCCACCTGATCCAGCTTGGCTTCAAGCACCCGCATTTCAACCTGGAATGCCCGGACCGCTTCTACCAGATGTATGACCCGGCCGAGATCACCTGGCCCGCGGTCGCCGCGCCCGAGGATTTCCACGGCCCCCAGCCCGGCATGGCGGTCTATGAACTGGCTTATATCGTCAACGGAAGCTGGACCCCGGAAAAGGCGGGGGACGAGGGCTGGCGGCAGGTCGTGCGCGCCTATTTCGCCGCCTGCAGCCATGTGGACCACGAGATCGGCCGGTTCCTCGACGCGCTGGCGGCCTCGGCCCTGGGCGACCGGACGACGGTGGTTTTCCTGTCGGACAACGGCTTCAACCTCGGCAACCACGACAGCTTCCACAAGATGAGCCAGTGGGACAGTGCCGCCCATGTTCCCTTGGGCATCTGGAGCCCGCGGATGGAGGCTGGCCGGGTGGTCGATCTGCCGATCTCGCTGCACAACCTGCCGATGACGATCATGGACCTTGCGGGCCTGCCGTGCCGGCCCGACTGGCCCTCGGGGCAGAGCCTGCTGCCGCTGATCGACGACAGCTTCGGCAGCTTCGACGAGACGAAATCCCCCGTGACCTCGGTCTTCGGCACCCTGTCGGTGCGCCCCACCGCGCCCGACCTGCGCCATCTGCGGTATTTCCGCTATCCCAACGGCGAGGAACAAGTCTACGACCTGATCGCCGACCCCGGCGAGACCACGAACCTCGCCGGAACCGCGCCCATGGACCGGCTGCGGGACGAACTGGTGCGGAACGCGGCCGATCTTGGCATCGACCTTTCGGGGGCAGAGAACCCGGCCTATGGCATCAACGCGATGATGGCCGTGGATGGCTCGGTCGTGCTGGCGGGGGGCGCGGGGGACACCCATTACTGGGCCTATGGCGCCGACACCGCCCGGATCAGCGCCGAGGCGGACGGCGGGCACAACACGCTCTGGTATCTCGGCGGTCCCAACGACTTCGTGTTGCAGATGCCGCCCCATATGCACGAATTGCGGGTCGCCACGGTGGTCGCCCGCACCGAGGGGGGCGAATCGCGCGAAGGCCGGACGCTGCGGATCGTCGGCCACCCGGACAGCCCCTTCCGCTTTGAAAGCTCGGAACGGGTGTCGGTGCATGTGATCGGCTCGAATGGCGACGACGTGATGATCGGGCAGAAATACGGCGGCGCGACCTTTCACGGGCAGGGGGGCGACGACCTGCTGGTCGCGACCTCCAAGCGGCCCAAGGACCGCAATGTCTTCCACGGCGGGTCCGGCAACGACACCCTGATCGGCGGGCCGGGGCGCGACAGCCTTTACGGCGGCTCGGGCGATGACGTGATCCACCTGCGCGGCGCCCGCGGACTGGCCGTCGCGGGACCGGGCAATGACGAGATCCGCGCCGATGAAGGCGAAGCCGAGATCGACGCCGGGCCGGGACGCAACGTGATCGACCTGGCCGGGGGCAGCCATCGCGTGACGCTCGGCCCCGGCCCCAACCGCATCACGGCCGGGCAGGGCGCCAAGCGGTTCATCCTGGAACATGGTGCGACCGTCGAGCTTACCGGCTGGGACAAGGCGCAGCGCTACGTTCTGAAGGACTGGTCCGGGCCGATTCACCAGCGGGTGCTGGATGGCGGCGGGACGATGCTTTACGCGGCGACCTCGTGCCTTGTCGTGACCGACTGCCCCGAGGGCACAGACCTTCTTGCCCAGGTCGAGGGCGCCTGATCGACGGAGATCGACATGGATTGCGACGCGCTTCAGTTCCATTCGCAGATGGCGGGGTGGAACGCGGTTTCGATGGCGACCGAATACAAGGTGGTCGTCAGCGACCCCGCGGCGCTGCAGACGCGCGACGGCAGCGACGTGGATGAGGCGCTGCGGGGCTTTCTCGTGTCGAACATGAACGCCCGCGCTGCGGGCCGCCTGTCGGCGCAGGACGGGGCCGAGGCTGCCGAACTGACGGACGGCGGTGGCTTCGCGGTGCTGCTGGACCCTGTCACCCGGCAGCCCGCGCGCCTGTCCGATGGCCGGCTGCTGACGATCGACCCGCCGGGCAAGGGCAAGGACCGCCCGGCGGGACTTGAATCCATGGTGAGCTGGCGATCCGACGTGGGCGTCCACCTGCAGGTCGGCGGCGGGGCCGAACGCTTCGTCTCGACCCTGCGCGAAAGCTTTCCCGAGGTGAACGTGGTCCGGCTCGATTTCAACGCCGAAAGCGTGGACAACGCCGGCATGACCGAGGAATGGCGCGGCTTCGCCCTGACCGCCGCGCGGGCCGGGCTGGGGCTGGTGATCCAGAACTCGGACGGCGACCTGGCCGGCGGGCTCAAGCGCGCCGAGCCGGTGGAACTCGGGCCGCCCGACGCGCTGGCGCAGGTTTCGGGCGAATGGAAGATCAACAACGTCCGGGAAGACTGGGAACGGATGCTGGAATGGTTCCAGCGCCCCGAGAACGCCGAGATCCTTGATGCCGTCCTTGGCTGGGAACTGATCAACGAGCCGATGGCCTATGGCAACACGGCGCAGGCGGGCGCGCTTTACAGCCGCCACATGGCCGACCTGATCGGTGCGATGGACTGGGGCGACAAGCGGCTGTTCGTGGGCGGGTTGCGCGCCTCGGCCCAGTTCCAGCACCTGGACCACGACCTGATCCGCGAGGCGGCAGGTGACCGGCTGGTCTGGTCGGCGCATATGTATCCCGCCTGGGTGGTCGCCAAGACCCCCGACCCGGACGGCGCCATGTTCCGCGACCAGATCTGCACACGCATCGGCACGCTGACCGAAGCAGGTGACGACATCGTGGTGACGGAATCGCAGCTTTACACCGAGGCAGGGACGCTCGACCCCGCGACAAGCGGCGCGCGGGCCGCGCAGAGCTTCAACATGGCCCGCAAGCTGCCGTGGTTTGCCGACAACGGCATCGGCTGGACCTGGTGGCCGCCGGTCGGCCGCGCCTCGCAGATGCTGAAATGGGGCGGCGGCAAGGCGGGCTACGAGATCCAGATCGAATCCGCCGCCTTCGCCCATTGGGGCTGGGTGCGCGACGAGACCCAAGGTCCCGCCGGCACGACCGAGCATTGGGGCGGGACGGGGGAAGAGGTCCTGTCGGTCGATCCCGCCCAAGACGAAACGGCCGACCATGTCGTGGACGGCGTGTCCAACCCGCACGGGCTGATCTATGCGCTGGGCGGCAATGACCGCGTGACCGGCGGCGACTTGCCGGACCTGCTTTACGGCGGGCAAGGCAACGACCTGCTGCGGGGCGGCACCGGTGACGACTGGCTGTTCGGCGGTCGCGGCGACGACATGCTGGACGGCGGCGACGGCGGTGACAGGCTGATCGACCCCGAGGGCGCGAACACGCTGACGGCCGGGTCCGGCGACGACCACCTCGAAGGCACGGGCACGCTTGACGGCGGCGAGGGTGACGACGTGCTGATCGCGTCGGGCGACGGCGCGATCCTGACCGGCGGCCCCGGCTCCGACCGCTTCCTGCCTTGGCTGCGCGGCGAGATCACCTTCACCGACTTCACTCCCGGCGAGGACAGGCTGGACCTGTCCCTGCTTCAGACCCCCAAGCGCGCCCCGACTTTGGAACTGCGCGGCTCGGGCGACGGCACGACGCTGGTCTGGGGCGAGCTGACGGTCCATATGCCGGGTGCAGAGGGGCTGACCGAGGGCGACATCATAAACGCGGGGCCGCGACGGGTGGTGGTGACGGGGCGGTGACGCCCGGCAGCGCGGGATGCGGGACAGGATCGCGAGGCTGCCCCACCACGGCGGCAAGCTGGCCATCTGTCTATGCGTCCAGCAATTCGACAAAGCCTTTTGTCGGACGGCTCCGCTCTGACGCGCGTGCGCGCAGGTCGCGAGGCCGACAGGCAGCGGCCCCGAACCGGTGGCGCAACAGGGCGCATTGATGAGGAACTGGGCCGGAGTTGGCGCTCAGAAATGGCGGCCGATCATACCGTGCCTTGCAATGCCTTCTGACTCGGAGTGGCGCGCAAAGTCCGGTCGAGTGCCTGACCAGCGGGTGATTGCAGCAGCCGCGCAACCATCTTTTCGTGATGTTCGAGTGCCCGCCCATGCAGGTCGGCAAGGACCGGATCTGCGTGCAGCTCTGCTGCCAGTTCCTGGGCGCCTGGGGGCAGGTGCACGTCACGCGGGTGTTGGTCAGACTGATTGCGCGCTGTCCAGTAACGCGCTGCATTGTCGAGCTGCTGCTTCGTTTCGACGCCAAGCCGAGAAGCGGTGACTGCATCGCCTCGAAGCGTCTTGACCATGAAGCCATGCAGCGACCTGAGCGAATGATGGTTCACATGGGCAAGGCGCGGATAGAACGGGAACAGGTAGCCGTTGACTTTCTTGTCGGTGAATTCCGCAGGCATGGCATTTCCGCTGCCGTCCAGCCACACACGGCCTGTGGTCGAAAAGCCGTTGATCTTCGGGCGGTGATTGCGGAACTGCGCGCCCGGTATTGCTGGTCGGGACAGAGTTTTAACCGCTTGGGCCTGCGGCGTCCAACCTTCGCGATCAGCCAGATTTACCCTGGGTCGTCGAAAGCGCGACAAAACCTGGCCATCTCCGACGCTCGGATGGTCATCGCTGCTGTAACCGATAACCGGCAAGCTGATGACGTCACAGTCTCCAGCAGCCTCGAACAAGGCCGATAGCGTACCGTCACCGGTGGAAACCTCGATGAATTCATCCGCATCGACAGTGCAAACCCAATCTGCACGGCGGAAGATGCCAAAAGCCGACGCATAGCGCAGAGCGGCGACTTGCCAGACACCCAAGGTTCCGAAAACGGACTTGGGATTGGGGGCGTGAACAACAAGATGCCGATCCATCATCCGGTCCAGAATCCGATCGGTCCCATCCGAGCAGTCGTTTGTAAATACGAGGATATCCGTAAACCCCAATGCCCGATAGTGCGCGACCCATTCAATGACATAAGTGTTCCATCCCGGACGATTACATAGACCCTCGCCGGAGCGCCCTCTTCATGGCAAGATCGATCCTTGGCGTCGTCCGGGAGGAGGGCCGACCATGCTGATCTCTTTGCACAAGCAGGCGACGACGACACCGAAGATCCGGGCCGCGATCCAGGCGAGCAGCGAACCGGCCTGGATGGTCGCCGAACGCTACGGCATCTCCGAGCAGACGGTCTGGAAATGGCGCAAGCGCGACAGCGTCCAAGACCGGAGCCACACGGCGCACCGGCTGCAGACCACGCTCACTCCAGCGCAGGAGGCCGTGGCGGTGGCGCTGCGCAAGTCCCTGCTGCTGCCGCTCGACGACCTGCTCGCGGTAGTGCGCGAGTTCCTCAACCCGGACGTCTCGCGCTCGGGGCTGGACCGCTGCCTGCGGCGGCACGGGGCGGGCAACCTGCGCGAGTTGAAGCCTGCCGCGCCGCAGCCCGCGCACAAGCCCTTCAAGGCCTATGCGCCCGGCTACCTCCACATCGACGTCAAATACCTGCCGCAGATGGCCGACGAGGACCGCCGGCGCTACCTCTTCGTCGCGATCGACCGCGCCACCCGATGGGTCTTCGTGCGCGTCTACCCGGCGAAGACGGCTGCCAACGCACGCCGTTTCCTTCGTGATCTGGAGCGCGCGGCGCCGATGAAGATCGCCCGGGTGCTGACCGACAATGGCAAGGAGTTCACCGACCGGCTCTTCGGGTTGCGCCGCCGCGCCGCCACCGGCAACCACGAGTTCGACCGGCTCTGCGCCGAGTTCGGCATCGAACACCGCTTGGCGCCGCCGATGCGACCGCAGACGAATGGCATGGTCGAGCGGTTCAATGGCCGGATCGAGGACATCCTGCAGAGCCACCGCTTCCGCAGTGGCGAGGACCTGGAGCAGACCATCCTGCGCTATGTCCGCCTCTACAACGGCCAGCTGCCCCAGTCTGTCCTCAAAGGTCGAACACCCATCGATGCCCTCAAGGTCTGGCATCACGAAAGACCAGAGCTGTTCAGGAAGCAGCCGTATAATCACGCGGGATGTGACACATAAGGCGCTTCGTCACGCATGATCGCGACAAGCAGATTCCGAGCCATGCCCTTATCCCTTTCCTGATGTGTCAGGCATTTCGGAAGAGAAATCGTCGCTCCGCTCGATGCGGCGGCGAACCTCCTCAATGACCAGCATATTGCATTGGTGCCTGAGATCCGTGCGGCCGAGTTGCCGGCATACTGCAGCTGCGCGCTCTGTCATCTCGCGGCACTCGGCGTCGTTCTTCCTGCACCATGCAAGCCGATCCTCGAAGTCGGACAGGTCTTGCCGGAACGGCACGTAATGCTCCCAAGGCTTGAAGTGGACGGATGCAAAGCTTTCAAACGGCGTTTCCATGACCAATCCGACAGAACCGCTGTTCATCGTCCAGAAGAACGAAGACCCGATGTCGAGGCCTGGCAGAACCACAAGATACTTGAAGCGCAACATCTCGCGCTGCGGGATCGCTTCAAGCTTCAACGGCCGCAGAGCCGGCCAGTTGTCGATGCCGATGTCCTTGCGCTCGGTGAAACCGACATCTCCTCGGACATCCCCGATGTAGCGGCTGACGAACCTGTATCGGGGAAAGAGGTCGAGTTGCGCTCGCAGGTTTCCATCGGAAATGCGGCCATCGCGGTGCCGCTGCAGCAGCGGCCGCATACGCGTATCCGCGGCATGCTCTGACGGCTTTCCGATGGAATTGCGGCCTCCGGGGCTTCCGCGCCAGACGAAGCGAGGTCCCTTCATTTCCCACGGAATGCGATGCTGATCGAAGTTGCCGAGGAAGCCATCGGACCCAAGGTCGTGATAAAGGGGCAGGGGCCAGAGGACGGCTCCGGCAACGCTTTCAAGCCTGTTGAAGACGAAGACGGGCACGGCGCATCCCGCGTCCGGTCCCTCGGACACGACCGGACTGCGGACGCGCCTGTCCTGCATGTCCATCGCAAAGTCGAAGTCGGCTCCGGCGGCGAGCACCTCCTTAAGCGCACGGAAATATTTGGGTGCGCGCTCTGGTGATCGGCCGTTTAGGCGAATGCTGTCCACATCGCAACCAACGCTGTCCCAGCCGTTCCACGCGGCCGGGCGGCCTTCCCCTGCATTCCAGACCAGAGCCGAGCCCGAGCAGCTTCGTTCAAGCCGCTGTCGCGTTGCCTCGGTGGATTTCAGGCGGATGTTCCCGATGGAGCCCAGCCGGTGGGCCACCTGGATGCGGACGAACTCGGCGTCGTCAACAGCAGCAGTCATGCCAGCCCTCTGCCGTAAACCATTGACGTGCTACTGACGGACGAACAGGGATGATCCGCCACTCGTGACCTCGGTCTTTTCCCTGAACCCGGCGGCCGCCAAGGCTTCGCCATAGGCCGCGCTCAGGCCATCTTTCCCCCCCGTCGCGACGATTGCCCGCTTCACCGTGTCCAGCGGCATCGCGGCAAGCAGTTCGGGGGGGACCACCTCAAGCCGGGACAGGCGCAGCGCGTCGGGGCGGAAGTCACGCAAACAGGCGGAAAGGCCGGCGGCGGCGGTCGCGCCGTCTCCGCTCAGCCGCAGGGGGCCGTCCACGACGCGCAGGCGGGCGGTGTCCTCGATCCCGTTGTGGCGGTGGATCATCCGGGCGGCCGCGGCCAATCCGGGGCGGTCTTCCTGCAGCATCACCGTCAGGCCGGGCATTGCGCGCAGAGCGGCCATCGCCGGAAAGCCCACGCCTCCTCCGATGTCGAGAAGCCGCCGGCAGCCGTCGAGATGGCCGGGCAGGTTGCGGGCGGCGCGGCGCTCGAACTTGCCGGCGCGGATTGCTGACAAGGCCTCGGCCGTGAAGATGCGAGGATCGGCGGGAAGCTGAAGCTCGCGGTTCGGGAGCCACTCCACGTCAAGCTGCGTCGAGAGATCGACGGGCGTGATGTAGGTTGCCGAGTTCGCTGGGCGAAGCACTGGCTGGTCCGCGTCCCCGGCCGTCGGGTCTCCGGGGCTCCTGACCCGGTTCATCAACTCTGCGATGCGGGTCGGGTCGCGGGGCTTGGGAGGCTTGGCCTCGACATTGGCGATCGGCACCTGTCCGGCGGCGATCAGACCCTCGCGCAACTCGAGGTAGGCAGAGGTTTCCCGGTATTCGGCCAGCCGCGCCTCGACGCGGGCCAGCGCGGTTTCGTGCAGTTCGCGCAAGGTCGGGTCGGTCAGCAGTTCGGCCATGATCGCGGCGCGGGCGGCGGCGTGGCGCAGGATGCGGGTGTCGGGCACCTCGTTGCGGTCCTGCAGCGCCCAGTAGTCGGCGTTGTACTTGTCGGCCTTGTTGTTCACGTTGCCGCGGAACTTGCGCAGCGCATAGCTGTCCACCGACTTGACGGCGTAATGGTTCATCTGCGCCCAGTCGTAGCCGATCGTGCGCTTGATCGACCGCCAGCCGTGGAACTTGAAGTAATCCTCCATCGGCTGGCCCGAGCCGTTGAGCCAGCGCACCGTGTCCGGGAAGCCATCTTCCATATGCTTGTTCTTGATGGACGGCCGGTGGATGCCGAGCTTCCAGTATTCCGGGTCGAACCTGAACAGCGTCTTGACGCCCCAGCCCTTGTTCCAGTCGGAGGGTGCCGCGCGGGTGTATTGTTCCGTCACCGGCGCCCGCGACCAGTCCACGATCCCGTTCGAGCCGAAGATGCGCCAGGTGATGACGATGCCGTTCGCGTCCCTGGCCACCGCGTCGTCCAGCATCCCGTCCAGGTGGCCCGAGGGGTGGTTGATCGCCAGGAACTCGTCGGCGTCGAAGACCAGCAGCCAGTCGGCGTCCTGCACCAGCGGCTCGGCCTGCCCGTGGCTCAGGGCCGAGGGCTGCGGCTTGACGCCGGGCTTGATTAGATTGGGGCGGTGATACCCCAGCCCGAGTTCCTCAAGCCGCTGCAGCATCTCGTCGGTGCCGTCGGTGCAGCTGTTGGTATAGACGAGGATGTCGGTGAAGCCCACGGCAAGGTGGTGGGCAAACCATTCCAGCAGGAACGGCGCCTCGTCCTTCATCATCGACATCGCCATGACGGTCCCGTGCGGGCTGACGTGCTTTTTCAGGTTCACGGCGCGGTCCTTGCGGTCATTCCTCCAGCGCCGTCGCCGGGTCGATGCCGGCCTTCTCGCACATCCGCGCGGCATAGGAGTTCGGCAGCGGCGGGTTCTTGCGCCACCACGGCTTGGTGCCGTTGGTGTAAAGATGGACCGAGACGGTTCTGTCGGTGAAATGGCCCTCGACCCGGCCATGGGGGTCGAAGAACACGTCGTTCAACTGGAAGGGGACAGGATAAAGGACGTCGGGCGTCATGGCCTTGTCGATGTCGCCTGTCTGCTGCGCGAACCAGGTGAAGGCCTGCGGGCCGAAGGCGGTGCGCTCGGTCTTGTAGATTGCCGCGCCGTGGGACAGCTCGCCCTTTTCGGTCAGCTTGTCCATCTGGCGGCGCTGCTTCTTGTTCCACCAGGCCGGATAGCCGGGCAGGTTGTCGTAGTAATCCAGCAGCCGGTCCATCAGCTCGCAGTCCTGCGGCAGGCCCACGACGCCGCAGTTCAGCGCCCCGCGCATCCCGTGGCCGGCGAAGACATAGTCCCATTCGTCCGGGAAGGGCTTGTGGCAGAAGGCGTCACAGTCGATCCACAGCGCGGCGGTCTTGCGGATCATCTTGTAGCGGAAGACGTTCGACAGGAACGAGGCCGAGGTGTCCTCGACCAGTTTCATGTCCAGGTCCATGATCTCGGACGCGGGACGGATCTCGACGCCCTCGGGGGCATTGTCCACCTTGTCGGTGCAATACAGCGTCACCGGATGGCCATGCAGCAGATGCGACCTGAGGCAAAGCTGGTTGAGGTAGTGCAGCCTGTCGCCGATCCACAGCGAGGCTACCGGGCGTCGATCGAGTTTCATGTCCATCCGCGGGTCAGGGGCGCTTGCGTTGCTGCCCCTTACCCAATCCGCCGGGCATCATCCAGCCACAGGTCAGGAATTTACATCCCTGCGTTGCGTATCGGCGTCAGTTTCGTGGCGCGGCCGGGGCGGTTTCTTCACCGGATGCGCCTGCAGCCGCATCCGGTGCAGTTCCATCTGAAGCTCCATGGGCAGGACTGGGGTGTCGGGGCATTGCACCAGCCGCGTGAACAGCAGGAATTGCTGGTGATCCGTCAGCGCCTCGGCGATGCGCCGGCGGCGCCATGCGATTGCCTGCCAGTACAGCCGGCCCAGCACATCGTCGGCCAGGAACGCCTCGACCCCCGCCCGCAGGCCGTCCAGATAGCGCAGGATGCGGCGGTCCTCGATCGCGTTGAAGTTGCGCTCGACCCAGTAGCCAAGGTCGATCGGCCGGTCCATGTGGTTGGGCCGACCGCGCGCCATCTTGACGAGGAAGTTCTCGGTCGAGCCAAGGGCGTAATGGTTGATCTGCGCCAGCCCGTAGCGTTCCTGCGCCGTGACCGCGAATGAACTGTCGGTCAGGGTGAACGGCCTGCCGTTCCCGTCCACCCATTGGCCGGGAACGGGCTCGCCCTCCTCGGTCAGCGGCCGGTGGACGCCCAGCCGGACAAGGCGCGGATCGCGGCGGAACAGGCTCTTGAACTGGCCGGCGCGCAGCGGCCACAGCATCCGGTCGGGGGCCGCGCGGGTGAATTGCGCGGTCACCAGTTCTTCCTCGAACCGGATGCGGCCCGAACTGCCGAACATCCGCCACGGCACCGCGAAACCCGTGGCGTCGGGGACGGCGGCGAAGAGGTCGTCCAGCCGGCCCTCGCCCGCGTGGATCACCAGGAACTCGTCCACGTCAGCGACCATGATCCACTCGGCCCGGCGCGTCAGCCGGTGGTTCCGCGCCCGCGTCAGCGCCTGCCACTGGACCGTCTTGCGGCCCCGGCGCGGGTTGGGGACATGGGTGACGATGCCCAGTTCGGCCAGCCGGTCCAGCATCGCGTCGGTGCCGTCCGCGCAGTCGTTGGAATAGATCAGGAAGTCGGTGAAGCCGATCAGCCGGTGATAGGCGATCCATTCCAGGATGAATGGCGCCTCGTCCCGCATCGTGGTGATCATCAGGCGCATCATCTGCCGCAGGTTGAGCGTCCGGCGAGCGTCTGCGGACCGATGGGCATGGATTACACCGATTTTCCTGCTAAGAGAACGCCCAAAAGCAGAGCGGAGCTTGCCTCATGAAGATCGCTGTCGCCGGCCTGGGCTATGTCGGGCTTTCCCTTGCCGTGTTGCTGGCGCAGGAACACGAGGTCGTGGCGCTGGACGTCAATGCCGCCCGCGTGGACCAGGTGAACGCGGGAACCTCGCCGATCGAGGATGCCGAGATCAGCGCCTTCCTGGCCCGCGGCAATCTGAAGCTGACCGCCACGACCGACGCCGCGCAGGCGTTGGCGGGGGCGGATTACGTCATCGTCGCGACCCCCACGAATTATGACGAGCGCACCAACCGCTTCGACACCTCGACGGTCGAGCAGGTGATCGCCGGCACCCGCCGGTACGCGCCGGAGGCGACGGTTGTGGTGAAATCGACGATCCCCGTCGGCTTCACCGAACGGATCCGGGCCGAGCATGGCACGGACCGGATCCTGTTCTCGCCCGAGTTCCTGCGCGAAGGCCGGGCGCTGCACGACAACCTGCATCCCTCGCGCATCGTCGTGGGCGACACCACGCCCGAGGCGCGCCGCTTCGCCGACCTGCTGGCCGCGGGATCGCTGGACCCCGACGTGCCGGTGCTGTTCACCGGCGCCACCGAGGCCGAGGCGATCAAGCTGTTTTCCAACACCTACCTCGCCCTGCGGGTGGCCTTCTTCAACGAGCTGGACAGCTATGCGCTGACCCACGGCCTGAACGCGCGCGAGATCATCGACGGCATGTGCCTCGATCCCCGCATCGGCGCGCATTACAACAATCCCAGCTTCGGCTATGGCGGCTACTGCCTGCCCAAGGACACCAAGCAGCTTCTGGCGAACTATGACCAGGTGCCGCAGAACCTGATCGCGGCGGTGGTGGAATCGAACCGCACCCGCAAGGACGTGATCGCCGACCAGATCGTCGCCCGCGCGCCCGGCACGGTTGGGGTCCACCGGCTGGTGATGAAGGCAGGGTCGGACAATTTCCGCGACAGTTCCATCCAGGGGATCATGAAGCGAATCAAGGCCAAGGGCATCCCGGTGATCGTCTATGAGCCCGTGCTGACCGAGGACCATTTCTATCACTCGCCGGTGATCCGCGACCTTGATCAGTTCAAGCAGCAGGCCGACCTCATCATCGCCAACCGGCTGACCCCGGACCTGGCCGACGTGGCAGACAAGGTCTATACCCGCGACCTCTTCGGGCAGGACTGACCTGATGCGCACGGTCCTTGTCACCGGCGCGGCCGGCTTCATCGGCTTCCATCTTGCGCAGGTCATGCTGGACGAAGGCTGGCGCGTGATCGGGCTGGACAACCACAACGACTATTACGACCCGTCCCTGAAGGAAGCGCGCGAGGCGCAGTTGCGCGCGAACCCCAACTACCGCTCGGTTCGCGGGTCGGTGGAAGACCCGGGCTTGCTGATGGACCTGCTCGCCGCCGAAAGGCCCGAGGCGGTCGTCCACCTCGCCGCCCAGGCGGGCGTGCGCTATTCGATCGAGAACCCGCGCGCTTATGTGCAGGCGAACCTTCTGGGCAGCTTCGAACTGCTGGAGGCCGCGCGGGCATACCCGCCCAAGCACATGCTGCTGGCCTCGACCAGCAGCGTCTATGGCGCCAACACGGAAATGCCCTATCGGGAAACCGACAAGGCGGACACCCAGATGTCCTTCTACGCGGCGACCAAGAAGTCGAACGAGGCGACGGCGCATTCCTATGCCCATCTGTTCGGGCTGCCGATGACGATGTTCCGCTTCTTCACCGTCTATGGTCCCTGGGGGCGGCCGGACATGGCGCCCTACCTGTTCACCAGCGCGATCTTCGATGGGCGGCCGATCAAGGTCTTCAACCACGGCGACATGAAGCGCGACTTCACCTTCGTCCTGGACCTCGTGCGGGCGATCAGGCTGCTGATCGACGCGGTGCCGGGGGAGAAGCCTGCGAGCGAGTTCGACAGTCTCTCACCGGTCGCGCCCTTCCGCGTGGTCAACATCGGCAACGGCGCGCCGGTGCCGCTGCTGGACTTCATCGCCGCGATCGAGGAGGCCGCGGGCCGTCCGGCGGAAAAGCAGATGCTGCCGATGCAGCCCGGCGACGTGCCCGCGACCTGGGCCGACACTACGCTGCTGCAGGCGCTCTCGGGCTATGCGCCGAAGACGGGCGTGCGCGACGGCGTGAAGCAATATGTGGACTGGTTCCGCGACTATTACGGCGTGGACAGGGGCTGAAGCTTCAGGCCATCCCCAGATGTGACGCCAGTTCCCGCGCGGCTGCCCCGCCCGCGCGGTTGGCCCCGATGGTCGAGGCGGACGGTCCGTAGCCGACAAGGTGGATGCGCGGATCGCGGGCAACCTGCGTGGCCAGTCGCCCGGTCATCGCGATGCCGCCGCTGTCCTCCTCCAGCCCCAGCGGCGCGAGGTGGTCGAGCGTGTGCTGGAACCCCGTCGCCCACAGGATCACGTCGGCCCGCTGCTCGGTCCCGTCGGGCCAGCGGACGCCGGTCTCGGTGATCTCGGAAAACATCGGGCGCCATTCCAGCGCGCCCCGCTGTCGGGCCGCCCGCAGCGCAGAGGTCCACGGCAGCCCCGTCACCGACACCACCGAGCCGGGTTTCAGCCCCCGCCGCACCTGCTCCTCGACGCGGGCGACGGCGGCGCGGCCGTCCTCCGCCGTAAACGGACGCTCGCTGAACTGCGGCCTGCGGCGGCTGACCCAGGTGGTCGTCGTCACCTGCGAGATCTCGTCGAGATGCTGCAGCGCCGAGATCCCTGCGCCCACGATGACCACATGCCGGCCCGCGAAATCCTGCGGGCGGCGATAATCGCGCGAGTGCATCTGCCGCCCCCGGAAGCGTTCCGCCCCCGGATAGCGCGGCATGTTCGGCGTGTCCCATGTTCCCGTCGCGTTGATGATCCCGCGCACCGAGAAGCTGTCGCGGTCGGTGTCCACCCGCAGCCGCTCGCCATGCGGGCGGACGGCGCGGACGGCAACGGGGCGCAGGATCGGCAGGGCGAAGCGGCGGGCATAGGCAGCGTGATAGCGCGGCACGGCCTCGGCGGCGCGGACCTTTCCGTCGCCGGTCTCGACGGCCTCGGACATCGCCATGCCGGGCAGGTCGTGGATCGCGTTCGCCGTGCTCAGCGTCAGCGAGGGCCAGCGATGCTGCCAGGCGCCCCCCGACCCGGCGTTGCGGTCCAGGACGGCGAAGCCGCGCCAGGGCCGCAGCCCCAGCCGCGCGAGGTGATACGCCGAGGACAGCCCGGCCTGACCGGCGCCGATCACCGCGATATCGACCTTGATCGTGACTTTCGGGGTCATGGGGACCTTTCGCGGCATAGGGGTTGCGGCATCATCCCGTTCCGCTTGCCCCATGGCAACGGCTTGCTGCCCCGGCGCGATCCGCCGGGGTTTACGCATCCTCCTTGCGGGCGCGTCCCATGTGAGACGCGTCATGGGCGACGGATTTGACGATGGCTGTCAGGAACTCGCCCGGCGCGATGCCGAGTTGCACGACGGACCTTCGGGTGACGCGCGACAGGATCGGTCCTGCGGCCGTCGCAAGGCGGACCAGCACGGAACCTTCACGCTCGGTCACGGATTCAACCGTGCCGGGCAGGATGTTCAGAGCCGAGAGCCCGTCGGGGCGGCCGCGCGCCAGCATCACGTCCGCCGCCGCGATCCGCAGCCGCAGCCGCGTGCCCGGCGCCGCCGCAAGGGTAGGCAGGAACAGCGGCAGTCCTCCGGCGCGCAGTTCCGTCACACCGTCCAGGTGATGTGTGGTGACGATGGCCTCGATCACCGCACCGGCCTCTCGTCCAGGCCCGGCGGCGGCAGGGTCGGCCAGCACTTCGGCCGCGGGGCCCATGCGGAGGATGCGGCCCCGGTCCAGCATCACCACGGTAGTAGCGATGCGGGCGACCTCGGCGGGGGAATGGCTGACATAGAGCATCGGGACGCGCCATTCGTCGCGCAGGCGTTCCAGATAGGGCATGATCTCGGCCTTGCGGTCGTCGTCCAGCGCCGACAGCGGCTCGTCGGCAAGGATCAGGCGCGGATCGGCCAGCAGCGCGCGGCCGATGGCGACGCGCTGGCGCTCGCCCCCCGAAAGCGTCGCGGGCGTACGGTCGAGAAGCGCGCCGATGCCCAGCATTTCCACAACGGCCGCTTCCGAGGTCCGGCGCGAGCTGCGGGGCGCGAACCAGCGGCCATAGCGCAGGTTCTGCCGCACGGTCAGGTGCGGGAACAGCCGGCCGTCCTGAAAGATCACGCCCAGGCGGCGGCGGTGCGGAGGCAGGTGGATGCGGCGAGCGCTGTCGGTCAGCACCGTGCCGTCCACCGTTACGCGGCCCTCATCAGGCCGCAGCAGCCCCGCCACCGCGTTCAGCACCGTGGATTTGCCGGAACCGGAGTGGCCGAACAGCACCGTCACGCCGTGTGGCGCGTCAAAACTTACATCCAGCGAGAACCCCTCGAAGCGATGGCGCAGCGCGACCGAGACGCTCATCGCCCCTGCACCCGCCGCATGGCCCGGCGGGCGAGCCATTCCGACGCGACCAGCGCCGCCATCGCCACGACGATGGAAATGACGACCAGCCGGGCAGCGGCGGATTCTCCCCCCGGCACCTGCAGGAAGGTGTAGATGGCCGAGGGCAGGGTCTGCGTCTGGCCGGGGATGTTGGACACGAAGGTGATCGTAGCCCCGAACTCTCCCATCGCCTTGGCGAAGGCCAGCACCGCCCCCGCGATCACGCCGGGCAGGATCAGGGGCAGGGTGACGGTGGCCCAGACCCATGGCCCGGACGCCCCCAGCGATCCCGCCGCCTGTTCCAGCTTGGGGTCCACGGCCTCGATCGACAGCCGGATCGCCCGGACCATCAGCGGAAAGGCCATGATCGCCGCAGCCAGCACCGCGCCGGTCCAGCGGAAGGCGAAGACGATCCCGAACCACTGGTCGAGCCACTGGCCGATCCAGCCCCGCCGCCCGAAGGTCAGAAGCAGCAGGTAGCCGGTGACGACCGGCGGCATGACCAGCGGCAGGTGCACCAGCCCGTTCAGCAGCCCATGCCCCGGAAAGCGCCAGCGGGCCAGCGCATGGGCGGTCAGCAGGCCGAGCGGCAGGCTCGCCAGCGTCGCCCAGAAGGACACGCGCAGCGACAGCCGCAGCGCGTCCCATTCGGCGGGGGTCAGCCAGTCGGCCAAGTCAGTTCAGCAGCGTGAAGCCCTGTTGCTGGAACACCGCATCGGCCTCGGGCGCGCCCAGCGCGTCGAAGAAGGCGCGGTCGGCCTCGTCGGAGGCGTTTTCCAGCAGCGCGGCAGGATAGGTGATGGGCGCATGGCTGTCCTTGGGGAAGGTGCCGGTGACATGGACGTTCGGCTCGGCCGCCGCATCCGTGGCATAGACGATGCCCATCGGCGCCTCCCCGGTCGCCACCAGCGTCAGCGCGGCGCGGACGTTGTCGGCCTGCGCGACATGGGGTTCCACCTGATCCCAGACGCCGAGCGTCGTCAGCGCCTCTTTCCCGTATTGCCCGGCGGGCACCGCATCGACCAGCGCCATCGCCAGCTTGCCGCCGTCCAGCGCGCCCACCAGATCGAAGCCCCGCGCGGGCGTCAGTTGCGGCGCGGCTTCGTCATGGGCGACCAGCACCAGGCGGTTGCCCAGCAGGTCGGTGCGGGTGCCCTCGGCGACATCGCCCGCCCGTTCCACCTCGTCCATCCACTGGGTCGAGGCCGAGATGAAGATATCCGCCGGCGCCCCCTGCAGGATCTGCTGGGCCAGCGCGTTCGACCCCGCATAGCTGATCGTCACGGTGTCGCCGGTCGCCTGCTGGAACGCCTCGGCGATGGGGTCGAGCGCCGTCTTCATCGAGGCGGCGGCGAAGACCACGACCTCGGCGGCGGCGGCAGACAGGGGCAGAAGGAGGGCGGCAGCGAGGGCAACGGGCAGGCGGGGCATGGGGCGGCTCCATGGGTTATGTCCGGGTGAACATAACCAAGCCGCGCCAAGGCTCAACCGTTATTTCTGCGCGGAGCTATCGGGCAGAAGCCCGCGCAGTGCCGACAGGCGGTCGGCACTGGCCCCGGCCGCCGCCGCCTCGATCCCGCGGTAAAGCGCCAGCACCTGCCGCCCGGTGTCGGTCAGGCTGGCGCCGCCGCCGCCCGCGCCGCCGCGCGCGCTTTCCACCAAGGGCTCGCGGAACATCCCGTTCAGCGCCTCGACCAGCATCCAGGCGCGCTTGTAGCTCATCCCAAGCTCGCGCCCCGCGGCGGAAATCGAGCCGGTGCGCGCGATCCCTTCCAGCAGCGCCGCCTTGCCTGGGCCGAGCATGGCGTTTTCGCCCAGGAACAGGCGGATGAAGAACTCGGGGTGCAGTCGCGGCGCGCTCATGCCCCAAGGTTCCCGCATCGCGGGGAGGGGGACAAGAGCGCGCCGGAAAGTCAGACCGTGCGGATGGTCAGCCGTGTGCCCCAAGGGTCGCGGGCGGCGATCTCTCCGCTGTCGGCCTCGCCCAGCCGCGAGGCGATCCCGGCCGCAACGCCGGGCGTCGCCAGCAGCTCGACCTCGGCCAGCCCCGTGTTGCCTTCAGGGCGTGGCCCCGCGCCGCGGCTGTTCCAGATGTTGGTGCCGATGTGGTGATGGTAGCCGTCCGAGCCGAAGAAGTTCGCCCCGTTGTAGCGGGTCATGACCTCGAACCCCAGCGCGCCGGCGTAAAAGGCCTCGGCCGGGTCAAGATCGCCGACCTGCAGGTGGACATGGCCGACGATGGTGCCGCCCGGCATCCCGGCAAAGGGTTTGCCGGTTCCGGCCGCCGCCAGGTCGTCCAGATCCAGCCGCAAAGTCGCCATCGCCACGGTGCCGTCCGGCACGATCGTCCAGTCGGCGCTGTCGCGGTCCCGGTAGATTTCGATGCCGTTGCCTTCGGGGTCGGTCAGATACAGCGCCTCGCTGACCAGGTGGTCCGAAGCGCCGTCCAGGGCCGCACGTTGGCCCGCGGCATGGATCAGCCAGTCGGCCAGCGCGGCGCGGTCGGGCAGAAGGAAGGCGGTGTGGAACAGCCCGGCCTGGTGGCGGTCGGACAACTGCGCCCGGGGATCGTGGCGCAGGTCCAGCAGCACCCGGTCGCCCGCGCCCAGCCGGTGGCCCCGGGCGTCCGCTTCGATCAGCCGCAGGCCGATGATGTCCTGGTAGAAGCGGCTGACCCGGTCCAGGTCGCGCACGGTCAGGGCGACCGTTCCGATCCGCAGGGGCGATCCTCCTGATGTGATGCCCGCGCGGGCGGGCTCCCCTTGCGGGGCGGCATGGGGCTTTGCTTGGCGCATGGTGATCTCCATCATCCGGTTGAACTTCATATGGAGCCTTGCCGCGGCCCTGATAACCGCCCCGCCGGGAAGGAGAACTTGCCCCATCGGGAAGGAATGGCGACCGTTCCTTCAGGCAGCCATTGCGGCGCCTGAGATGGCGCGGGCAGGGACGAGGCGAGGCATGGCTTTTCCGCAGGACGCATCGGTTCGGATGCCGGGCATGGGCAGGGTCCGAAAGCGCATGGTCCCGGCCTGCCGGTCGAAGGGGCCGGGACGCGGCAGGTCCGTCAGTTCGCCGCGCGCCTGCACCCCCGCATCCGGGCCAGCGTGCCGTCGCGCCATATGGATTCGTGGGCGCCTGCCATGACGATGTGCCCCGCGATCAGGATCGACAGCAGCCAGCCCGGTTCGCCATGCAGCAGGCCGCCCGGGTTGACCATCCAGCCGATCGGCGGCTCCTGCGCCGCGAAGATCGTGAAGCCGAAGGGCGCGAAGTCCCGGTTGCTGCCATAAGTGCGGATCAGGGTGATCGTGGGCACAGCCAGCATCACGGCATACAGCACCGCATGGTTCAGCAAGGCCGCGCGGCCTCAGGAATGATGGCCATGGGCGGGGCGGTCGTTCGGGCAGGCGCGCAGCTTCGGCGTGGCGCGCCTGAAGCGCTGGTCGCGGCTGCGGGTCAGCCTGCTAGCGGTTTCGGCTGTGTCGATGGTGGGCGTGATCGGCTTCGTGGGCCTTGCGGGGCCGCATATCGCCCGGATGCTGCTGGGTGAGGATCCCCGCTTCTTCCTGCCCGGCAGCCTGCTGGCGGGGGCAGTCATAATGTCGCTGGCCTCGCTGGTGTCCAAGACTGTCGTGCCGGGAGTGCTGCTGCCTGTAGGGCTTGTGACCTCGCTGATCGGGCTGCCGATCTTCGTCTCGCTGATCCTGCGGGGATACAGGCGGTGAGCGGCCTGCGGATCGAGGAACTGACCGTTTCCTACGGCCGTCGCCGCGTCCTCGAGGGGCCGGACCTGCCGCCCCTGATGCCCGGCGAGATCGTGGTGCTGACGGGACCGGACGCGGCCGGCAAATCCTCGCTGCTGAAGGGGATTGCCGGGTTTCTGCCGGTGCGCGGCCGGGTGATGTTCGGGGCCGCGACCTTTCGGCGCTGTCCGCTGTGGACCGGGCGCAGACCTTGGGCTTCATGCCGCAAACGCTGCCCTCGGGGGCGGCGCTGTCGGTCCTGGAAACCGTGATCGCCACGCGCTCGGCCAGCAGCGAGGGGACGGGCGCCGACCGGGCGGCGATTGCGGTGCTGGACCGGCTCGGCATCGGCGACCTGGCGCTGGATCGGCTGTCGGGCGGGCAGCGGCAGATGGCGGGGCTGGCGCGGGCGCTGGTCCGTGACCCCGCGCTCTTGCTGCTGGACGAGCCGACCAGCGCCTTGGACATGGACCGGCAGGTCCGCCTGGTGACCGAGGTGCGCCGCGTTGCCGCCGAGGGAGGGGTGGTGCTGCACGACCTTGCCCTTGCCGCGCAATGGGCCGACCGCATCGCCGTGCTGCACCGGGGCCGGCTTCACAGCTTCGGCACCCCAGCCGAGGTCGTCACGCCGAAGATGCTGGCCGATGTCCATGGTGTCGAGGCGCGGGTCGAGCGTTGCTCTCGCGGCCGTCTCATGGTGCTGATCGACGGCGAGAGCGCCTGAGCGGTTTACATTCCGCGCGCGGCCGGTTGTCCTGTGCCCGTTCCATGAGGTGTCCTCCATGATCTACCGCGCCGCCGCCACCCTTGTCGGAGCGGCGCTGCGCGCTGCGGTTCCGCTGGCGGGCGTGGCCTTGCGCGAGCGGCTGGTGCTGGACGCCCTTCCCCTCCCGGTCGAGGGCGGCATCTGGGTCCATGGCGCGAGTGTCGGCGAACTGAACTCGGCCCGTGCGGTGATCGAGGCGCTGGCCGCCGAACGCCCGCTGCTTGTGACGGCGAATACGGAAACCGGCCGGGCGGTGGCGCAGGGCTGGGGCTTGCCCGCGCGGCTGGCGCCGTTGGACGTGCCGGGGGCCGTCGCCCGCTTCCTCGACGCCGCCCGGCCCGCGCTGATGCTGACGGTCGAGAACGAGATTTGGCCCAACCGCGCCGCATTCGCGCGCCGCCGGGGCATCGCGCAGGCGATGATCGGGGCACGGATGTCGGAACGCTCGGCCCGGCGCTGGGGCAGGGCGCGCGGTCTCATCGGCCCGGTGCTGGAGGGGCTGGATCTGCTGTCGGCGCAGGACAAGGGGACCGAGGTGCGGCTGCGCGCGCTTGGCCTGCCGGAAGGGGCAATCGCGCCACGGCTGAACCTCAAGCTGCTCGGCCCCGCCGCGATCCGGCCGCCCCAGGACGCACCCGGGCGGGATCGCGTCTGGCTCGCCGCCTCGACCCACGAGGGCGAGGAAGCGCCGATCCTTGCCGCCCATGCGAGCCTGCTGGCGCGCTTTCCGGGGCTGCGGCTGATCCTCGCCCCCCGCCACCCGCGCCGGGCCGAAGAGGTCGCGGGGCTGATCGCCGCGCAGGGCTTCGAGGTCGCCCGCCTTGGCGACCGCGGCATCGCCGAGGCGGGCGAGCCGCCGGTCCTGCTGGTCGACCGGCTGGGCGTCATGGCCGAAGCCTACAGGGCGGCGGGCACCTGCCTGACCGGCGGTTCCCTGTCCGACCGCGGCGGCCATACCCCGTGGGAACCCGCCGCCTGGCGCTGCGCGCTGCTGCACGGGCCGCATGTCGCGAATTTCAGCGCCGATTATGCGCTGCTGGGCGCGCAGGGGGCAGCGCGGCAGGTCCGGGCGGATACGCTGGGGGGCGAACTGGCCGCGATCCTGTCCGATCCCCCGCGTCGCCATGCGATGGGACAGGCGGCGCGGCGGGCGCTGGACGCCGCCGCGCCCGATCCGGCAGACCTTGTCGCCCGGCTGCTGGCGCTGGCACCGCCCGCCTGATCCGCCTTCCGCCGCCCTCGGGGAATGCCTATATTCAACGCCCTGGAGGGTTGAACCGCATGATCCGTTATGCACTGCGCTGCGACAAGGGGCACGATTTCGACGGCTGGTTCCGCTCGGCCGCGGGCTTTGACAGGCTGAACGCGGAAGGGCAGGTGAACTGTTCCATCTGCGGCAGCGCCGCCGTCGAAAAGGCGCCGATGGCCCCGGCGGTGCCCTCGCGCGACGAGACGGGGGCGCGGCCGCTCGACCAGCCCGGCTCGGCGCTCGAGGCGGCGATGACGATGCTGCGCCGGCATGTCGAGGAAAACTCCGACTATGTCGGCGAGAGCTTCGCGGCAACCGCGCGGCAGATGCATGACGGCGAGATCCCGCACCGCCTGATCCACGGAGAGGCGCGGCCGGATGAGGCGCGCAAGCTGCTGGAAGACGGCGTGCCGGTCGCGCCGCTGCCCTTCCGCGTCACCCGCAAGCTGAGCTGAGACGCCTGCGGAAATGGAAAAGACCGACGGAAAGCCGGTCTTTCTGATGCCCTTCCGATGTCCTTCAGGACACCAGCGGCTTGTTGTTCTGGACGTGCCGCATCGCCAGCTTGCGCCCCATGCGGCCCGACGCCATCGTGCGGGCGGCGGGATAGCTGACGCTTTCGTCCCGCAGTTCGGGGAAGATCGCGAAGATCTCGTCGCGCCCGGCCTCGCCCGCCATGTTCAGCGCGTTGCGCCCCGGATGCAGCGATTCCGTTTCGGCGCCGTTCGACCAGACCACCTGATGGTCGTCGAACAGGAAGTGGACGTAATCGACGCCCGCCAGATCCTCGGCCACGTCGATGCCGTCGACCAGCAGCAACTGCTTGGCCGCGACCAGAACCTCGGGTGCGCCGAACAGACGCTGCGCCAGCTTCGAGCGGACCAGCACCCGGTGCTGCGGCGACACCACCAGGTCGGCCCGGGGCGTGCCGCGTCCCAGCGCGCCCGCCCTGATGCGGATCGGGCGCAGGTTCGGCGCGGCCTCAAGCTCGGCCTCGGTCAGGTGGCGGTGCCCGATCCAGCGGATCGGCTGGGGGCCTGCGTCCCTTGTCGTGACCAGCATCCCGACCTGAAGGTCGCCTGCGGGAACCCGGCCCTCGGGCGTGTCGATCAGCGCGTCGGCGCCGAAGCAGAGAACTGCTACGCTGTCATTCGTGAGGCTGTCGCCCGCCACCGCCGTGTTATTATTGCGAATGCTCAGCGTAAACGCCTGCTGGAAGCCGTTTGCGGTCGTGATGCTGTTCAACACCCCGTCGTCAGCCTGGTCCGCATGCAACCAGCCAAGCGCGTTCTGGTAGGTTGCAAGCCCCTGCGCCGCGCGCGAGGCGTTAAGGATCGCAAGGTTGGCATCGTTGTAATAGCTGCCGAGGTCGACCTGATCGTTGTCTCCGGTGAGGCTATCGACCGTGAAGTCGGTGATCACGTCTCCCGTGCGGACGACGAACACGTCACTGCCGGCACCCCCGGTCAGCATGTTGTTGCCTGTGCCGCCATCCAGCGTATCGTTGCCATCCCCGCCTTCAAGCACATCGTCGCCTGCGCCGCCGAACAGGCGGTCCGCGCCCGCGCCGCCAACCAGCGAGTCATTTCCGTCCCCGCCCTCGAGCAGATCAGCGCCCTCGCCGCCCAGAAGCGTGTCGCGGCCGGCGCCACCCTGCAGGATGTCGTTGCCGGCGCCTCCTTCCAGCGAGTCGTCGCCGAAGCCGCCGAGGATCGAATCGTTGCCGTCGCCGCCGAACAGGCGGTCCGCGCCGCCGAGGCTGTCGGTGCCGTTGATGTCGTCGCCGTAGATCGTGTCGTCGCCGGCATTGCCGTAGATGATGTCGGCGCCCCGGCCGCCGGTGACGGTATCGTTGCCTGCGCCGGCAATGACCGAGTCGTTGCCATCGCCTGCGAAGATGCTGTCCGCACCGCCGAGCGAGTCGGCTCCTGCCGTATCATCGCCGTAGATCGTGTCGTCGCCGGCATTGCCGTAGAGGGTGTCGGCGCCCAGCCCGCCGGTGACGGTATCGTTGCCCGCCCCGGCAATGACCGAGTCGTTGCCATCGCCTGCGAAGATGTTGTCCGCACCGCCGAGCGAGTCGGCTCCTGCCGTATCATCGCCGTAGATCGTGTCGTTTCCGGCATTGCCGTAGAGGGTGTCGGCGCCCAGCCCGCCGATGACGGTGTCGTTGCCAGCACCGGCATAGACCGTATCGTTCCCGAAGCCGGCAACGATGCTGTCTTCCCCGTCGCCGGCGTCGATCAGATCATTGCCGCCGAGGGTGTCGGTTCCCGCGATGTCGTCACCATAGATGGTGTCGTTTCCGATGCCGCCCGAGATGCGATCATCGATGGTGCCACCCTCGCCACTGCCACGGCCCGTGCTGAGCGTGATGCCGGGATCCCCGTCCCACAACCCGCCGATGATGGAATCGTCGCCGCTGCCGCCGAAAAGGTAATCCGACCCGGTCAGGCCGTTGATGGTGTCATTCCCGCCGGCACCGTCGATATAGTTCGCATAGGTTGACCCGTCTGCATCGACGCCGTCGCCATTGGTCCCGGTGATGTTGTCGCCGAAAGCGGTGCCGATGATGCCATCGATGCCCGAAAGGGTATCCGTCCCTAGGCCCGGCACGCTGACGGTGAACGAGTTGGCAGACATGATGATGGTCGCGCCGCCGGTCGCGCCCGCGGAATAATCCGCGATGTCCAGTCCCATGCCGCCGTCCAGCACATCGTTGCCGGTCCCGCCGATCAGGCGGTCCCAGCCGCCCTGGCCGTACAGGGTGTCGTTGCCCGCGCCACCATTGAGGACGTCGGTGTCCGTGGCGCCACCCGCGCCGGGCGGATTCGGGTTGGTGATCGTGCCAGCGTCGCCACCGCCTCTCAGAACGTCGGGACCCCCAAGTCCATTGATCGTATTGGGGCTGGTGGTGCCGTTGAGCGTCTCGGTTAAGAGGTTAGTGTTGGAGCCGGTTATCGGCGCATTGGTGGTGTAGATCGGCGAGATATGAACGGTCGCCGTGTCGATCGTCAGGCCCGAGGAAGCGGGCACGAAGAAGACGTCGTTGCCAGAGGCATAGAAGGTGCCGGCGATCGGACGTGAGGGGAACGTCTCTCCGCTTGCGGTTTCGCGGCCGGCCGCCAGGATGCTGCCTGCGCCGATGCGGGGAATGGCATCCGCAAAGTCCGTGGGCGTCGTTGCGACGGCGTCTCCATACCAGAGCGTATTGTCGCTGAGCGTCCCGGTATTGAGGTTGACGCGGTAGCCGGTGGGCATGATCATGCTCCGTTTTCAAATCAAGGTCATCACCGGCAGGACCGGCCTGTGCGCCTGTTCGAAGCGCGAGATACGGCTTCGCACGGGAAGCAAAGCCGACGACCAATGAGGCTGAATGAATGCGATTCCGCCCTGGGGGCCGGATCAAGCGAACTTTCAGACTGCAGCCCGCCGAGGCGGCCGAATCGTCGGGCAAGATACCCGTTTAAAGTGCGTATACCCTAACATTACACGGTTAACGCGAAAACCCGGAAAAACATCGCCCTGCCATCCAGTTGCAAGGATGCCGCACTTGCCCTTGCGCGGGCGCGGCCCTAAGAGCCTGCCGTCCGAAACCTGCGACTGGGGGGCTTGTCTGGATGCCGCTTCTGGTGATGAAATTCGGCGGCACCTCGGTGGCCGACCTCGACCGCATCGCGAATGCCGCCCGAAAGGTGCAGCGCGAGGTCGAACGCGGCTACGACGTCATCGTCATCGTCAGCGCCATGTCGGGCAAGACCAACGAACTCGTGGGCTGGGTCGAGGGCACCTCGCGGCTTTACGATGCGCGGGAATACGACGCCGTGGTCGCGAGCGGAGAGAACGTGACGGCGGGGCTGATGGCGCTGCGGCTGCAGGAAATGGGCGTGCCCGCGCGAAGCTGGCAGGGCTGGCAGGTGCCGATCAACACCACCGCCCAGCACGGGGCGGCGCGGTTCCTGTCGATCCCGCGCGAGAACGTCGATCAGAAATTCGCCGAAGGGATGAAGGTCGCCGTGGTCGCGGGCTTCCAGGGGATCGGGCCGGACGGGCGGATCACCACGCTGGGGCGCGGCGGGTCCGACACCACGGCCGTGGCCTTCGCCGCCGCCTTCGGGGCGGAACGCTGCGACATCTACACCGACGTGGACGGCGTCTATACGACCGATCCGCGCATCAGCGACAAGGCCCGCAAGCTGGACCGCATCGCCTTCGAGGAGATGCTGGAACTGGCCTCGCTGGGCGCCAAGGTGCTGCAGACGCGCTCGGTCGAGCTGGCGATGCGTTTCAACGTGCGCCTGCGGGTGCTGTCGTCCTTTGACGAAACCGACGAAACCAGCGGCACGCTGGTCTGTGCTGAGGATGAAATCATGGAATCCAGGGTCGTTTCCGGCATTGCCTACTCGCGCGACGAGGCCAAGATCACGCTGGTCACGGTCGAGGACCGCCCCGGCATCTCGGCCGCCATCTTCGAGCCCTTGGCCGAAGCGGGGGTCAACGTGGACATGATCGTCCAGAACATTTCCGAACGCGACTACGAGGATCATCCGGGCGCCGTGACGGACATGACCTTTTCGGTGCCGGTCAACCAGGTCGAACGCGCCCGCAAGGCGATGGAACAGGCTCGCGAAAACGGCAAGATCGCCTATGACGACCTGGCCGTCGATACCGAAGTGGCCAAGGTCTCGGTCGTGGGCATCGGGATGCGGTCCCACGCGGGCGTTGCCGCGCGCATGTTCCGGGCACTTGCCGACGAGAACATCAACATCAAGGTCATCTCAACCAGCGAGATCAAGATTTCGGTGCTGATCGACCGCAAGTATATGGAACTGGCGGTTCAGGCACTGCATGATGCCTTTGAGCTGGAAAAAGCCTGATTGACGCGCGTCGGTCACGGCCCGCTCGTGATCGCGGAAAGGAACGCGCCACCCATGCCCGAGCGGACGGAAAGCGAATCGCGCAAGCTGCTCAGGCGGCTGCGCGACACGCTGGCCGCCCCCGGCGACGGGCAGGCGCGGCTGGACAGCATCACGCATCACATAGCCGATTCGATGCGGACGCAGGTGTGCTCGATCTACCTGTTCTGCGATCCCGACACCCTTGAACTCTGCGCGACCGAAGGGTTGCGGCGGCAGGCCGTCCACCAGACCCGCCTGCGGCTGAACGAGGGACTGGTGGGCCGGGTCGCCCGCACGGGGCGGCCGATCAACACGGCCAACGCGCCCGCCGAGCCCGGCTTTCGCTACATGCCCGAGACGGGAGAGGAGGTCTTCCCCTCGTTCCTGGGTGTGCCGATCCAGCGCGTGGGCGAAAAGCTGGGGGTGCTGGTCGTCCAGTCGCGCGAGGCGCGCGAATATTCCGACGACGAGATCTACGGGCTGGAAGTCGTGGCGATGGTTCTGGCCGAGATGGCGGAACTGGGCGCCTTCCTGGGCAACGGCGCGCAGCTTTCGGCCCATCGCCTGCCGCTCGTCTTCCGCGGGTCCACCGGGCAGGAGGGCTCGGCCGAGGGGCATGTCTGGCTGCACGAACCGCGCGTCGTCATCACCAATCCCGTCGGCGACGACCCCGAAAAGGAACGCGCCCGGCTGACCGAGGCCGTGGCCATGCTGCGCCAGACCGTGGACGACATGGTCGACAGCGCCGATCTGGTCAGCGGCGACGGCGAGGGGGTGCTGGAAGCCTACCGGATGTTCGCCCGCTCGCGCAGTTGGCTGAGGCGGATGGAGGAGGACATCGACCTTGGCCTTTCCGCCGAGGCGGCGGTGGAAAAGGAACAGTCCCACGCCCGCGCCAAGCTGGAAAGCACGGGCGACCCTTACCTGCGCGACCGGCTGCACGATCTTGACGACCTGTCGAACAGGCTGCTGCGGATCCTGACGGGGCAGGGCCGCAACACCGGGATCCCGATGCCCGCGGACCCGATCCTCGTCGCCCGCAACATCGGCCCGGCCGAGTTGCTGGAATACGGCCGCAGCCTGCGCGGTGTCGTGCTCGAGGAAGGCTCGGTCGGCAGTCATGCCGTGATCGTGGCCCGCGCGCTGGCGATCCCGCTGGTGATCCACGCCGCGCGCATCACCTCGGACGCGCTGAACGGCGACCCGATCCTGGTCGATGGGGACACCGGCCTTGTCCATCTGCGACCTGAGGAAACCGTCGCCGCCGCCTTCCGCGACAAGATCGCGATGCAGACCGAGGCGCAGAAAAGCTATGCGGGCTTGCGCGACCTGCCCGCGCAGGCGCTGTGCGGCACGACGGTCAAGCTGATGATGAACGCGGGGCTGATGGCGGACCTGCCCAGCCTTGAAGGCTCGGGCGCCGAGGGGGTGGGGCTTTTCCGCACCGAACTGCAGTTCCTGATCCGCAGCCGGGTTCCCCGCCGCAGCGAACTGGCGGCGCTGTACCTGCGCGTCATGGACAACGCCCGCAGCAAGCCGGTGATCTTCCGCACGCTCGACATCGGGTCGGACAAGGTGCTGCCCTACATGAAACGCATCGATGAGCCGAATCCGGCGATGGGCTGGCGCGCGATCCGGGTGGGGCTGGAAAAGCGCGGCGTGCTGCAGATGCAGTTGCAGGCGCTGATCCGCGCGGCCGAGGGGCGCGAGCTGCATGTGATGTTCCCCTTCGTCGCCGATTGCGACGAATTCTACGAGGCCCGCGCCATGCTGATGGCGCAGATGGAACGCGAGGCCGCGATGGGCCACGCGCCGCCGACCGGCGTGAGGGTGGGGGCCATGCTGGAAACCCCGTCGCTTGCCTTCGCGCCCGAGGCGTTCTTCCGCGCCTGCGATTTCATCTCGATCGGTGGCAACGACCTCAAGCAGTTCTTCTTCGCCGCCGACCGGGAAAACGAGCGGGTCCGCAAGCGCTATGACACGCTGTCGGCCCCTTTCCTGGATCTGATCGAGATGATCGTGAACCGCTGCGCCGCCACCGACGTGCCACTGAGCTTCTGCGGCGAGGATGCCGGCCGGCCGGCCGAGGCCGCTACCCTGGCCGCGCTGGGATTGCGGGTCCTGTCGATGCGCCCGGCCTCCATCGGGCCGGTCAAGGCGCTGCTGCGCCGCACCGACCTGGCCGCGCTGAAGGCCCTGATCGACACCGAGCGCGCGGCAGGCACCGTGACCCTGCGTCCGGTCGTTGCCCGATTCCTGGGTCTCACCTAGCGGCAGGCGGCCAGCGCCTTTCCGACCGAGCGGATCAGTTCGGGATACATCCCGGACCCGAGCGGAATCGAGTCCCCGGCCGGGTCCACGACAGCGGTCTTCACGCCGCGCCCGCGGAACACCGTTCCCATGAGATCGGGGTCGAACTGCGGCTCGGTCAGGGCGCAGGTGACGCCCAGATCGGCCACCCGGTCGCGCAGCTCGGCGATGCGGGCGGGACCGGGGGGCGAGGCATCGCTGAGCGCGATGGCGCCCACCGCCGTCAGGCCGAAGCGGTGTTCGAAATACTGGTAGGCGTCGTGGAAGACGATAAAGCGCAGGTCCTGCAGGGGGGCGACGATGGTACGCGTATCCTCGACCGCCGCCTCGATCTGCGCGACGCCCGCCGCGGCATTGGCGTGGTAGCGAGCTGCGTTTTCCGGGTTGATGCCGGCCAGCGCCCTGGCGATTACCCCCAGCCAGATCTTGCCGTTCTCGGGGTCGAGCCAGGCATGGGAATCGAGGGGGCCGCCCGTCGCATGGTCATGGTCCTCCTCGCCATGGTCATGCGGCTCGAAGGTGGCGCCGGTCCGCATGGGCAGGGTGATCGTTTCGGGCTGTTCCAGCAGCCGCAGCCGCTGGGCCGATCCGGCCAGCGAGGTCAGGGGCCGGTCCATCCAGGGCGAAAGCTGCGGCCCGATCTTGATGATAACATCGGCCTCGCGCAGCTTTTTCGCATCCGAGGGCTTCAGCGCGTAAAAATGGGGCGAGCCGCCGGGCGGGATCAGCAGGTCGGGCTGGCCCACCCCTTCCATCACCTGCGACACCAGCGAATGGACGGCGGCGATGTCGGCCACGACCTTCGGCGGCTCGGCCCCGGCCGGAAGGGCGAGGACGGCGGTCAGCGCCGCGAACAGCAGGGATCGTGGCATTATCTTCCACTCCGGTCTGGAACATTCCGGCGAGTTATAGTATAACGTTTCTGCCGTCAATAATCGCGAGGGGCGCCATGCATGACCATGACCGCTGCATTGCCAGGGCGATGGCCCATGTCGATTCCGCCTGTGCCGAGGAAGGCCTGCAAATGACCCCGGTGCGCCGCCGCGTGCTGGAGATCCTGCTGGAAGGGCACCGGGCGCTGGGCGCCTACGAAATCCTCGACCGCCTGCGGGCCGAAGGCTTGGGCAGTCAGCCGCCGGTCGCCTATCGCGCGCTGGACTTCCTGCGCCGCGCGGGCTTCGTCCACCGGATCGAGACGCTGAACGCCTTTGTCGCCTGCACGAAAGGCGGAGAGGGCCATGTCCCCGCCTTCCTGATCTGCCGCCAGTGCCATCGGGTGATCGAAGCCTCGGCCGAACCCGCGCAGGGCCAGCTTGAAAGCGCGGCCGAAGGCGCGGGCTTCGCCATCGAAACCGCCGTGCGCGAGGCCGAGGGGCTTTGCGCCGACTGCCGGACCGCCGCGTGACCGGCGGCGAACCCCTTGTGACGCTGGCGGGCGTGTCGGTCGCGATGGGCGGTCAACCAGTCCTGACAGCCATCGACCTGACCATCCGGCGGGGCGAGATCGTCACGGTGGTCGGCCCGAACGGATCGGGCAAGACCACGCTGATGCGGGTGATCATCGGTGCGGTGCGGCCCGATGCGGGCCGGCTGGCGCGGGCGCGGGGCCTGCGGCTCAGCTATGTGCCGCAGCGGCTGGCGATCGACCCGACCATGCCGATGACGGTGGGGCGCTTCATGAACCTGCCGCAGCGGCGCGACCCGGCCGCCATCGCCGGGGCGCTGGACCGCGCCGGGCTGGCGGGGCTTCAGGCGCGTCCACTCGCCGGACTGTCGGGCGGGCAGATGCAGCGGCTGCTGCTGGCCCGGGCGCTGCTGAATCGGCCGGACCTGCTGATCCTCGACGAAGGGACCGCGGGGCTGGACCAGCCGGGGGTCGCCGCCTTCTACGAACGGATTGAGCAGGTGAACCGCGAGACCGGCTGCGCCGTGCTGATGGTCAGCCACGATCTGCAGGTGGTGATGCGGGCCTCGGACCACGTGATCTGCCTGAACGGCCATATCTGCTGCGAGGGGACGCCCGAGACCGTCTCGATCTCGCCCGCCTATCTGGGCCTGTTCGGGTGCGGGGCAGGGGCGCTGGCGCTTTATCGTCACCATCACACCCACAGCCACGATGACGGCCAGCCCTGCGCCCACAGCCACGAGGACGCCGCCTGATGCTGGACGACTTCATGCTGCGCGCGGCCATGGGCGCGATCGGGCTGGCTTTCGCCTGCGCGCCCCTGGGCTGCTTTGTCGTCTGGCGGCGCATGGCCTATTACGGCGACGCCACGGCCCATGCGGCGCTGCTGGGGGTGGCGCTGTCGCTGGCCTTCGCCCTGCCGCTGTTCCCGGCAGTGATCGTGGTCGCCTTGGTCATGGCGGCGGTGGTCGCCGGAATGGCCGGGCGGCAGTCGGTGGACACGATGCTGGGCGTCCTGTCGCACGGGGCGCTGGCCGCGGGCATGGTCGCGGTCAGCTTCGTGCAGGGGGTGAGGACGGACCTGTCGGCCTATCTGTTCGGCGACATCCTGTCGGTGACATGGGCCGACCTCGCCCTGATCTGGGGCGGCGCGGCGCTGGTCGCGGCGCTGATCGCCTGGCGCTGGTCGGCGTTGCTGCTGGCAACTCTGTCGCCCGAGATGGCGGTGGCCGACGGCATCCGCCCGCGGGCCGAGCAATGGGCGCTGAACATCGCCCTCGCGCTGGTCGTCGCGGCGGGCATCCGCATCGTCGGCGCGCTTCTCATCAGCGCCATGCTGATCATCCCCGCCGCCGCCGCCCGTCCCCTGGCGCGTTCCCCCGAAGCGATGGTGGCCATCACCGTCCTGATCGGCTCGGGTGCCGGGCTGCTGGGCCTCGGCGCGGCCTTCCGGCTGGACACGCCCACCGGCCCCACCATCGTCTGCGCGGCGGTGGCGCTGTTCGCCATGGTCACGGCGCTGACCCTGACCCGCCGCCGCATCGCCGCCCGGGGATTTTCCTGACCCAACGTCAGCCCCCGCGCCTATACTGCCCGCAGGGAGAGGCCGAATCATGGAGACACGCCATCACGCCGACCGCGTGATCGAGCGGACCTGCGCGTCCAACGACCTGACGCCGCTGACGGCAAGCTGGCGGCGGTCAGCGCTGCGGCATGGGCTGGACCCTGCCGCCCCTGTCCGGGCGCAACGACTGACAACGGCGGAACTCGCCGCCCGGCGCGAGGCCATGGGCGCCTTCCTGTCGGTCGCGGCCCAACCGGTGGACGAGCTTTACCGTCTCGTCAGCGGCTCGGGCTGCGCCGTCCTGCTGACGGACGCGGACGGCATCCTGCTGGACCGCCGCGCCCAGGCCGCCGACGCGGCGGTCTTCGACGCCTGGGCGCTCGCCCCCGGCGCCGACTGGTCCGAGGCCGCGCAGGGCACCAACGGCGTCGGCACCTGCCTTGCCGAAGGGCGCGGCGTCATCATCCACCGCGACCAGCATTTCCTGTCCTCGAACACGGGGATGAGCTGCATCGACGCGCCCATCCACGGGTCCGAGGGGCAGATCATCGCAGCGCTGGACGTCTCCAGCGCCCGGGCCGACGCGACCGAGGGGATCAACGCCCTGATCGCCGCCATGGTCGGCCAGTCCGCCCGCGCCATCGAGGTCGCCTGGTTCCGCGCGGCCTTCCCCGGCGCCCGCATCGTGGTGGCAGGCGAGGGGACCGAGGCGCTGGTCGCCGTTGACCGCGACGACCTCGCCATCGGTGCGACCCGCGCCGCTCGCCGGGCGCTGGGGCTGCCGAAGACCGGCGCGCTGAAGCCGCGCCCGCTGTCGGACCTGCTGGCCGAGGCAGAGGGCGGCGAAGGCGGGTTCGACCGCGCCGAGCGGGCCGCCGTGATCCGGGCGCTGGCCCGCGCTGAAGGCAACGTTTCCGCCGCCGCCCGCGCGCTGGGCGTCGGCCGCGCCACGCTTTACCGCCGGATGAGCCGCCTGGGGATCGCGCCCGAAGGCGCGCGTCCCGGAATCGAGACAGTCGGGCGGGCCGATGTCCCGCCCGGCGGTTGACCGCAAGCCTTCGGGCTTTGCACCATGTGCCCGTCCGGAAACGAGGAGCCGGGCCGCATTCTCTGGGAGGAGACACCATGCCCAACGACCAGACGCATGAGTTCAAGGGCGTCAGCGCCATGCCCTTCGCGGCGCGCTATGACAACTTCATCGGCGGCAAGTGGGTCGCGCCGAACGCCGGCCGCTATTTCGACAACACCACGCCGATCACCGGCGCGAAGATGAGCGAGATCGCGCGGTCCGACGAATCCGACATCAACCTGGCGCTGGACGCGGCCCATGCCGCAGCCGACGCTTGGGGCCGCACCAGCCCGCAGGAACGCTCGCGGGTTCTGCTGAACATCGCCGACCGGATGGAGGCGAACATCGAGCTGCTGGCTGCGGCCGAAACCTGGGACAACGGCAAGCCCATCCGCGAAACGATGGCCGCCGACCTGCCGCTGGCGATTGACCACTTCCGCTACTTCGCGGGCGTGCTGCGGTCGCAGGAAGGCAGCCTGAGCCAGATCGACGACAACACCGTCGCCTACCACTTCCACGAACCACTGGGCGTGGTGGGCCAGATCATCCCCTGGAACTTCCCGCTGACGATGGCCTCGTGGAAGCTGGCCCCCGCGCTTGCGGCCGGCAACTGCGTGGTGCTGAAGCCCGCGGAACAGACGCCGGGCAGCATCATGCTGCTGATGGACCTAATCGGCGACCTGCTGCCGCCGGGCGTGCTGAACGTCGTCAACGGCTTCGGGCTGGAAGCGGGCAAGCCGCTGGCCTCGTCCAAGCGCATCGGCAAGATCGCCTTCACCGGCGAAACCTCGACCGGCCGGCTGATCATGCAATATGCCGCCGAGAACCTGATCCCGGTGACGCTGGAACTGGGCGGCAAGTCGCCCAACGTCTTCTTCGCCGATGTCGCGCGCGAGGATGACGATTTCATGGACAAGGCGCTGGAAGGCTTCGCCATGTTCGCGCTGAACCAGGGCGAGGTCTGCACCTGCCCGTCGCGCGCGCTGGTGCAGGAATCGATCTACGAGCGCTTCATGGAAAAGGCCGTGAAACGCGTCGAGGCGATCAAGCAGGGCGATCCGCGCGCGTCCGACACCATGATCGGCGCGCAGGCGTCCAAGGAGCAGCACGACAAGATCCGCTCCTACTTCGACATCGGCCGGGACGAGGGCGCCGAGATCCTGACCGGGGGCGATGTGGCCGACCTGGGGGGCGAGCTGTCCGCGGGCTACTACATCAAGCCCACGATCTTCTCTGGCCACAACAAGATGCGGGTCTTCCAGGAGGAGATCTTCGGCCCCGTGGTGTCGGTCACCACCTTCAAGACCGAGGCCGAGGCGCTGGAGATCGCCAACGACACGCTTTACGGCCTTGGCGCCGGCGTGTGGAGCCGCGATGCGAACACCTGCTACCGCATGGGGCGCGGCATCAAGGCGGGCCGGGTGTGGGTGAACAACTACCACGCCTATCCGGCGCATGCGGCCTTCGGCGGCTACAAGCAGTCGGGGATCGGGCGCGAGACGCACAAGATGATGCTGGACCACTACCAGCAGACCAAGAACATGCTGGTCAGCTATTCGCCCTCGAAGCTGGGCTTCTTCTGAGGCCTTTCGCCTGAAACGATTGCCTGCCGTGGAAACGCGGCAGGCATTTTTTGTGCGCCCTTGGGCCAAGGAAGCAGCCAACCGCCCGTAAGGGCGGAAGATACATGCAAAAAGGGGAAATGGCGGACCCGGAGCGATTCGAACGCCCGACCCCCAGATTCGTAGTCTGGTGCTCTATCCAGCTGAGCTACGGGTCCGTCGTAGGGCGGGTAGGTAGGGCTAGCCGCAGGGGGATGCAAGCGGAAAAATCGCGCACCGCGATCTTTTCCGCGCGTCAGGCCGCCGCGATCTCGCGCGGCAGGCGGAGCTGGAACTCGGTTCCCGTCTCGTCTGTGCGCGCCAGTTGTAGCCGGCCGCCGTGGCCCCGGATCAGGTCGGCGGCAATGGCAAGGCCAAGGCCGGTGCCGCCCTTGCGGATGCCGCCGGTGAAGGGCTGGAACAGGTTCTCGCGCGCCTTCTGCGGCAGGCCGGGGCCGGTGTCGCCGACGCGGATGCACCAGTGGCTTTCGTCCTCGGTGGCGGAAATCTCGATGGTGCCGGGCTGGCGGGTCGCCTCGATCGCCTGCCGCGCGTTGCGGGCAAGGTTCGCCAGCACCCGGTAAAGCTGGTCGCGGTCGGCGCGGATGCGCATTCCGGCGGGGATATCGGCGATGAACTCGACGGCCGCCTCGCCCATGGCCTCGCTGGCAAGCTCCTCGGCCTCGATGACTTCCGCGACCAGCGGGCGCAGGTGGAACAGCGACAGCGAGGGGCGCGGCTCTTCGGCCTTGCCGAAGGCCAGCGTCGTTTCGCAGAGGTTCACCGCGCGCGAGATCGAGCCCATCAGCTTGGGCGCGGCACGCCGCACGGCCGGGTCGGCGCTTTCCTCCAACCGGTCGGCAAGGATCTGGCCCGTGGTCAGGATGTTGCGCAGGTCGTGGCTGATCTTGGCCACCGCCTGTCCAAGCTGGGCCAGCCGTTCCCGCTGCTTCAGCGAGGCGGTGACGGTGTGCTGCAGGCCTGCCAGCGCGATCTCGGCGTCGCGCACCTCGCCCATTCTGGCTCCTGGCGTGATGATCGTGCGGCTGTCCTCGGGCGAGGCCGCATAGGCGGTCATGTGACCGATCACGCCCCGGATCGGCCGGACGATCAGCCGCTGCGTCGCCAGGTTCAGCAGCACCGCCGTCAGCAGCGAGAAGGCGGCCGAAACCGCCAGCAGGCGCAGGGCGAACTCGATCATCGCCGCCCGCATGGGGGCGGTATCCATCGTGATCTCGATCAGTTGCCCCGCGTCGCGTACCGGCTCTCCGATCACGCGGATGACCTCGGGCTGGGCGTTCAGCAGGCGGCTCATCGTGTCGCGGACGTCGGCAGGCCAGTTGCGGTCACGCAGGTCGTAGGTGGCCGAGATTGCCTGCGGCAGGGCCGAAGACAGCACCAGTTGGCGAATGTCGTCGCGGCGCAGGACGACGTTGAAGACGCCCGCGTTTTCCAGCAGCTCGCTTTCAAGGTCGGCGGCGATGGATTCGTCGGTCGCCAGCAGCGCGAGGCTGGCGATCTGCGCCCGCTCCAGCCGTGTTTCCAGGTAGTCGCGGCGGAAGTTGGTGACGCTGGGAACAAGGATGAGGATTTCCGCCAGCAGGACGAACACGATCGTCAGCAGGGCAAAGCGGCCGGAAATGCTGTTGAAGGTCATGTGGTTCCGTATCGTCCCAGAGCCGGGGCGCCGGCAATCGCATCGGCCCTTGGCGGCGCTGATGTTCAAACATATGTGATCCTGGCCGGGTTCCAAGGGTGCGACGACGCGCCGTTGCGTCGCGAAAAACAGGTGGGGCGGCGGTGTTTCTGTTGACTCGCGGGTCTGCCGGCCGTATCAGCCGGGTTTCGCATTCCCGGCGCGCCTGCGTGGGCCAATGGCCCATACCCTGCGCGTCCCAGTTGTTGGAGCAAGACGATGAAACGCACCTTCCAGCCGTCGAACCTGGTTCGCGCGCGCCGGCATGGTTTCCGCGCCCGCATGGCCACCAAGGGCGGCCGTCGGGTCCTGAACGCCCGCCGCGCCAAGGGCCGCAAGGTCCTGTCGGCCTGATCGGCCTTGAGCCGGTGGCCGAGGCGCTGACCGCTGACGTCCCGGCACCCGCCGGTGACGCGCAGGACGCCTGCCGACCGGCCATGACGACCCTGGCCCGCCGCGCCGATTTCCTGCGCGCGGCATCCGCCCGCCGTCAGGGAACGGCGGGCTTTCTGCTGCAGGCCCGTCGCCGCGACCCGGCCGAGGCGGGCACGGCGATCCGCGTTGGTTATACCTGCTCAAAGAAGCTCGGCAATGCCGTGGCCCGCAACCGCGCCAAGCGGCGTCTGCGGGCGCTTGCGCGCGAGGTGATCCCGGTACAGGGGCAGGGCGGCTGGGACTATGTGCTGGTCGGCCGCCCCGAGGCGACCGCCACCCGCGACTTTGCCGATCTGCGCGCCGACCTCAGCCGCGCGCTGGCCCGCGTCCATGCCGGTCCCGATCCGCGCAGCCCAGATCCAGGCGCTCAGCCCCGCCGAAGGGGCAGGGGATGACGCCGCTCGCCCGCATCGTCGCGCTGCCGGTGCGCGCCTATCGGCTGCTGTTCAGCCCATGGGTGGGCCATGCCTGCCGCTTCCAGCCGACCTGCTCGGCCTATGCGCTGGAGGCGCTGGAGCGGCACGGGTCGTTGCGCGGAGGCTGGCTGACGCTGCGGCGTATCGCGCGTTGCCATCCTTGGGGCGGCTGGGGGTATGATCCGGTACCGCCTGCCCGGACGGCCCGCCGATGACTGGCCGCCTGTGCGATCCTGCCGGGCCTGCTGCTGGTTGCGCTGCTGACTTTCGTTTTCGAGGCATGGGTCCCGCGATGCCCGCGCCTTACCTTCCAAGGGCCGCCTGATGCTGGACGATGCCACCGACACCGCCGACGAGACTGAGATTCACCCGCTGTTCCGCGGCGCGCCCTCCTCCACCGAGTTCCGCAAGCTGAGGAAGCGCCTCGTGCGCGAGGTCCGGGCGGCGATCGAAACCTATCACATGGTCACACCCGGCGACCGCTGGCTGGTCTGCCTGTCGGGGGGCAAGGACAGCTATACGCTGCTGGCAGTGCTGCATGAGCTGAAATGGCGCGGGCTGCTGCCGGTCGATCTGCTTGCCTGCAACCTCGATCAGGGCCAGCCGGGCTTCCCCGCGACCGTGCTGCCCGAGTTCCTGACGGAACGCGGCGTTCCGCACCGGATCGAGTATCGGGACACCTATTCCGTCGTGAAGGCCAAGGTGCCCGAGGGCCGCACCTATTGCAGCCTGTGTTCCCGCCTGCGCCGGGGCAACCTGTATCGCATCGCACGCGAGGAAGGGTGCAGCGCGGTCGTGCTGGGCCACCACAGGGATGATATTCTGGAAACGTTTTTCATGAACCTGTTCCACGGCGGAAGGCTGGCCTCGATGCCGCCAAAGCTGCTGAATGAGGACGGCGACCTGAACGTGCTGCGCCCCTTGGCCTTCGTCGCCGAGACCGACTGCGAGCGTTTTGCCCGCGCCATGAACTATCCGGTGATCCCCTGCGACCTTTGCGGCAGCCAAGAGGGGTTGCAGCGGATGCAGGTCAAGAAGCTGCTGGATGAATGGGAGGCGCGCAGCCCCGGCCGCCGGCAGGTGATGTTCCGGGCGCTGACCAACGTGCGCCCCTCGCATCTGCCCGACCCGGTGCTGTTCGATTTTGCCAACCTCGCGCCTGCGCCGACGCCCGCCGGGGACGTGCCCCGGCTGCGTGATCAGGACTGAAGCGGCACGTCCTCGCTTTCCGGCCAATGCGCGAAGGGCAGCACCCGCCCGTTGCGGCGGCTTTCGGCGATGCGGTCGAGGTCGATTTCTGCCTTGATCCAGCCGGGCGCGTCCATCACCCCTTCCGCCACGATCCCGGTTTCCGGCCACAACCCGTCCGGGGGCGCGTAGATCGCGGCGATCCCCCGGTTCTCGTCAATGGCGGGGTTCCAGTCGCAGTCGCCCACGGTCGGGGCCTGGACGACGACGCATTGGTTCTCCAAGGCCCGTGCCATGCAGCCGATGCGGACGCGCATGAAGCCCGCCACGCTGTCGGTGCAGCTTGGGGCCAAGAGGATCTCGGCCCCGGCTTCCGCCAGCTTGCGGGCAAGCAGGGGGAACTCGCTGTCGTAGCAGATGATGATGCCGAGCTTTCCGACGGGCGTGTCAAAGACCTGCAGGCCCGGCGCGCCGGTCACGTTCCAGTCCTCGCGCTCGAAGCGGGTCATGATCTGCTTGTCCTGATGCCCGATTCTCCCCTGCGGCCCGAATAGCACCGCCCGGTTTACTGGCCGCCCGCCGCGCGTCGGGAAAGCGGGACCCGAGGTCGCGAGGATATGGCAGCCATGCTCCGCCGCGAGCCGCGCATGGAGTGCGTCCCGTGCGGCCTCGTGATGCACGACCTCGTGCAGGCTGGCTTCAAGGTCGCGGGCAATTTCAGGGCCGCCGAGACTCGCCAGTTCCATCGCGCCATATTCGGGGAAAACCAGCAGGTCGCAGTCGGCGGCATCAGTGACCCAAGCCGTGATCTTGGCCTCATAGGCCGCGAGGTCGTCGAACCAATCGAAGGGATAGGCGGCGGCGGCGATGCGGACGGGGCGGCTCACAGCGGTTTCATCCAGAATTGCAGTTGCTTCGTCGTCTCCTCGGCGTCCCCGAGATCGCGCCAGTGGAAATTGGCGACAACGCCCGGCAGGGGCTGGTAGCCGCGCTTGCGCCAGAAGCCGTCGAGCGGGCGGTAATCCGCGGGCCGTGCCGGGTGGTCGGGGGGGCGGATGACCGAGCAGAAGGCCGCAAAGCGCCGCCCCAGGCTGCGCGCCTGTTCCTCGCGCCCATCGAAGAAGGCGTGGCCCAGGCCATGGCCGCGATATTCGGGCAGCAGGACTGACTCGGCGCAGTAGAAGATGTCCTCCAGCCGCTCGGGGCGGTCCTCGAAGGCGGCTGCGAAATCCTCGGCGTGATGTTCCATCGGCGCGCCGGTGGCGGCGCCGATCATGCGGGTGCCGTCCATCGCCGCGACGACCACCGCGCCGGGGGCGGTGTAGGCCTTGAGGTACTCGCGCTCATACCCCTCATCGCCGTCGTAGAGATAGGGCCAGTCGCGGAACACCGCGATCCGCAGCCGCGCGAGATCGTCCAGCACCCCCGCCGCCGCCTCTCCGGTCAGGATGCGCGTGGTGATCACGAGACCTGCCGCACCCAGTCGGAGAGGTTGTAGTAGGTCGTCACCCGCGCGATCTTGCCGTCCTTGATGGCAAAGAACGTCCCTGCGGGCAGGCGATAGCTCTGCCCGCGCGCTTCGGGCAGGCCGGGGTCGGTTTTCAGGTAGGTGCCGTTCACGATGAACTCGGCGGCGCCCCGGCTGCCGTCCTCGCTGGCGAAGATCACCATGTCGGTGAGGTTCTCGCGGTAGGTCTCGCTCATGTGCCGGTTGAAGGCGGCGAAGCCGTCCTTGCCGCGGCGGATGCCGCCTTCGTTCACGTGATGCTCGAAATCGTCGTGCAGCATGGTTTCCATCGCCTCCGGCTCGCCCCGGTTGAAGGCGTCGTAATAGGCGGCGATCAGTTGCTTGGTCTCGGCTTGGGACATGGGCTTCCTTTCCGTGGTTTCCCAAGGACTAGCGGGGCGGGGCGCGAAGGTCAGCCCCCTCCGAAGGTCGGACGGCTTGCGCGGCGGGCGTCCTTTGGGCAGGGTCGCGCGGCCAAAGGAGAACGCCCATGACCGCCCGCACCATCACCTGCTTCAAGGCTTACGATTTGCGCGGCCGCCTGGGCGACGAACTGGATGAGGATGTCGCCTGGCGCGTGGGCCGCGCCTTTGCCATGCGTCCGGGTACCCGGCGGGTGGTCGTGGGGCGCGACGGGCGGGAAAGCTCGCCCGCGCTGGTGGCGGCGCTGATGCGCGGGCTGGTCGAGGGCGGCGTCGAGGTGCTGGACCTTGGCCTCGCCGGCACCGAGGAGATGTATTTCGCCACCGATCACCTGGGCGCGGATGGCGGCATCGAGGTCACCGCCTCGCACAACCCCATCGACTATAACGGGATGAAGCTGGTCAAGCGCGGGGCCGCGCCGCTGGACCCCGCGACCGAGCTGGCCGAACTGGCGCAGGTGGCGCAGGCGGGCGAGTTTCCCGAGACTGCTCGGGGCCGGGTGACGGACGCAAGCGGAACCCGCGCCGACTATGCCCGCCGCGTCTGCGACTTCGTGGAGGCCCCGGCGCTTGGCCCGCTGAAGCTGCTGGTGAACGCGGGGAACGGCGTCGCCGGTCCCGCCTTCGACGCCATCGCGGCGGAACTCGCCCGGCGCGGTGCGCGGCTGGAGATCGTCCGCATCAACCACGAGCCGGACGCGAGCTTTCCGAACGGCATCCCGAACCCGCTGCTGCCGGAAAACCAGCCGATGACCTCGGACGCGGTGCTGGCGCATGGCGCCGATCTCGGCGTCGCTTGGGACGGCGACTTCGACCGCTGCTTTCTTTTTGACGAGACGGGCCGCTTCATCCCCGGCGAATATGTCGTGGGGCTGCTGGCGGCGGCCTTCCTCGACCGCCATCCCGGCGCCCGCATCGTCCACGATCCCCGGGTCGTTCTGAACACCCGCGACATCATCGCCCGGGCGGGGGGAGAGGCGGTGCAATCGAAAACCGGCCACGCCTTCGTCAAGCAGGCCATGCGGGAAAGCGGCGCGGTCTATGGCGGCGAGATGTCCGCGCATCACTATTTCCGCGACTTCGCCCATGCCGACAGCGGCATGATCCCCTGGGCACTGGTGGCCCAGCTCATCAGCCGCTCGGGCCAGCCCCTGTCGCGGCTGGTGGGGGACCGCATGGCGGCCTTCCCGTCCTCGGGAGAGATCAATTTCCGCCTGTCCGATCCCGACGCGAGCCTTGCCCGCGTGCTGGCGGCGATGCAGGCGCAGGCCATCGCGCGGGACGACACCGACGGCATCAGCCTCGAATACCCGGAGTGGCGCTTCAACCTGCGCCGGTCCAACACCGAGCCGGTGGTGCGGCTGAACGTGGAATCCCGCGGCGACGCCGCGCTTGTCGCGGCGAAGGTGGCGGAAATCTCGGCCCTGCTGGCGGGCTAGTCGCCGACCGTATCCGGCACGCCCATGACATGTTCATGGTAGGCGATGGCGTCGTCGATCTTGTCGAAGACCGTCAGCCGCGCCCGGTCCAGCACCGCGCCCATGTTGCACAGCCGCCGGATCATCGGCATCGAATGGCTGACCAGGATGGCCGAGGACCGCTGCATCCGGTCGGTGAAGACGCGCTGCGACTTTTCCCGGAACTCGGCATCGCCCACGCTGGTCACCTCGTCCACGAGGTAGGTGTCGAAATGGATGCCCATGCTGCATCCCATCGCCAGCCGCGACTTCATCCCCGAGGAATAGGTGCCGAAGGGCATGTGGTAGCTGTCGCCCAATTCGGCGAAATCGGCGACGTAATCGACCAGCCCGTCCGTGTCGACGCCGTAGATGCGGGCGACGAAGCGGATGTTCTGCGCCCCCGTCAACTCGTGGTGGAAGCTGCCTGCGAAACCCACCGGCCAGGAGATCGAGCCGTCCGAGACGATCCTGCCCGTCGTCGGCAGCGCCGTTCCCGCGATCATCCGCAGCAGCGTCGATTTCCCCGCCCCGTTGCGGCCCAAAAGCCCGACCGAGGCGCCGGTCGGGAACACCGCGTTCAGCCCGTCCGCGACCACCTTACGCCGGCCATTGGCGTAGTAGATCTTTGTCAGGTTCTCGAGCCGGATCATCGCGCTGCCTTAGCGCCGGTCGCGCACGCTGTAATAGACCAGGATCATGATCGACCACAGCAGAAAGGCCATCCCCGCCCCCAGCGCCAGCAGCCAGGGCCGCGCAGGCTCCAGCGATCGTTGCGCGAGGGTGGGGGTGATGTGGGCGGCCAGGTAGCGTGTCTGCCGCTGGGCCGCGGCAAGGGCGGATTCATAGGCGATGCGAGAGGACTGGTGCATCCCTTCCGCGAATTCCAGATCGACCTTCAGGCGTTCGTAATCCGCCATCATCTCGGCGTAATTCTCGCCGTCGGGGGTGTCGCCGCCGAACTTGTCGCGCTCCTGCTCGATCTGGTTTTCCAGCGAGGCGACCCGCAGCTCGGCCTGGACGATCCGCTGGTCGCCAGCGCGGGCGTTCTGGCGCAACTGGTCCAGCGCGACCTGCGCTTCGGCCAGCTGGCCCTGCAGGGTGGTCATCACCGTCATCTGCGCGCCCAGGTCGATGGTCGGATCAACGATGCGGGTGCGGACGCGGAAGGCGGTCATCGCCTGGCGCGCCTCGGTCAGCACGGCGCGGGATTTCTCCAGTTCGGCCTCGGCCTGCGTGGTGGCGTCGCGGCGGGCGTGTTCGGACAGGCTGTTCACCACCCGCTCGCTTTCCGCAAAGACCGTGTCGGCGATGGCCTTGGCATCCTCGGGCGTGAAGGCGCTGACCTTGACGGTGATGATGCCGGAGGAATCGTCGTAGTAGATACTGACCTGCCGCCGCCAGTAGTTGGTCAGGTCCTCGATCGTGCCTTCGGGGTTGAAGGCAAAGACGAAGTCCTGCGGCCAGTTGCGCGAGAACATCGCGCGGATGTCCAGCGTCTCGTCCGTCCGCTGCACGAGATCGGGCGAGCGGATGAATTCGTAAAGGATGTCGGTGTCCGAAGCCGTGCCCGAGGAACTGCCGCCGAAGATGCCCCCGAACATGTCGATCGAGGGCGTGCCTTCCTCTCGCCGGACCGAGAAGCCGACGGTCGAGGAAAACTGGTCCGTCGCCCGCGTCCACAGATAGGCGCCCCAGAGGGCCGTGGGCAGGATCACCAGCAGGAACAGGCTGAACAGCAGCACCCAGTGCCGGCGCTTCGGCCGCGCGACCGGCGCAGGCTCGGCGACCGGGGGAAAAACCGCGGCCTGGGGCGGAACGGCTGGGGGCGGGGGCGAGGCGGGCCGGGGCGCCGGCGGCGGCGCGACGGGACGCGGAGCGGCTGGAACAGACGCAGGCTGGGCCGCGGTGGCCGGCGCTTGCGCAGGCGCGGGTGCCGGGCGGGCTGCCGCGGCGCGCGCGGCTGCGGCGGCGGTCGCGGCGTCGGCCGGGATCAGGCGCCCCGGCGTCGGCTCGGGCGCGGCAGGTTTCGGCTGCGTGGCCGCCGGGGCGGGCTGTGCCGCAGCCTTGGGCGGCGCGCTGGCCGCCGCCGTGCCGCCAGCGGGCTGCACTGCGGGTTGGGCCGCCTGGGGCGCGGCGGCAGGGGACACGGGCGCCGGTTTCGCGGCGGGGCTGGCCGCCTGCGGCTTGGCAGACTCCGCGGCTTTCCCGGCCTCTGCTGCGGCCGGCGCGGGTTTCGAAGCCGGTTTCCCCGAGGGTTGCGGCGGGGCAGAAGCCGGTTCGGTCTTGGGCGTATTGGCGGGCGTGGATGCGGCGCCCTGCGCCCCCGGAGCCCCCGGCCATGCGGGGCCGTTGGGCGGCGTCGCTTGCGCGGGGGCGGCGGGGCGGCTCTGGCCCGGCGGCTCGGCCTGGGGGGCGGGTTGCGGACGAACGCTGGCCATATGGGCTTTCGCTGCTTCCAAATTACGGGCAGTTGTTACAGAGCCGTGCCATCGAACGCCAGCCTCAGCAGTAAAATGTCCGACACCCCCCAGCCCTCAAAGCCGACGCCAGTCCCACCCGCCCGACCGCGGGCGCCGTCGAACGGGCTGTTCCGCATGGTCCGCACCGTCGTGGCGCTGATCCTGCGCGAGATCGCGACCACCTATGGCCGCTCGCCCGGAGGCTATGTCTGGGCCTTGGCCGATCCGATCCTGGGCATCGCCCTGCTGACGCTGGTCTTCCAGTACGCGTTGGGGAACACCAACCCCCTGTTGGGAACCAGCTTTCCGCTGTTCTATGCCTCGGGCTACATCCCCTTCCAGATGTATCATGACATTGCGGGCAAGATGGCGCAGAGCCTGCGCTTCTCGCGCCCGCTGCTGGCCTATCCGGCAGTCACCTTTGTCGATGCGCTGGTCGCGCGGCTGATCTTGAACAGCGTGCTGCATGTGATCGTCTTCACCGTGGTTGTCAGCGGCATCGCCATCGTCCAGCGCATCCCGCTGGTGATCGACGTGTCGGTCGTGCTGCATGCGCTGGCACTGGCAGCGCTGCTGGGGGCGGGAATCGGGACGCTGAACTGCTTTCTGGTGTCACGCTTTCCGGTCTGGGAACGGGCCTGGTCGATCCTGACCCGGCCGCTGTTCCTGATGTCGGGAATCTTCTTCACCTATGACGTGATGCCATCCATGGTGCGCGACATCCTGTGGTGGAACCCGATCGTGCATATTGTCGGCCTGATGCGGCGCGGCATCTACGGCGTCTATCCGGCCGACTATGTCAGCGAGCGTTATGTGGTCACCGTCTCACTGCTGACGCTGGTCACGGGCCTGCTGCTGCTGTGGCGGCGCTATCGCGACCTGCTGGAACTGCGCTGACCCTCAGGTCAGCCCTTCGATGATCGCGCGCAGGGTCGGGATGCCCTCGCCCTTTTCCGAGGAGGTGACGACCAGTTCGGGATAGGCGGCGGGGTGCTTCTGCAGCTCGGCCTCGATCTGCCCCAGCGTCTGCTCCATCGTGCCGCGACCGATCTTGTCGGCCTTGGTCACGACCACCTGGAAGGGCACGGCAGAACGGTCCAGAAGCGTCATGATCTCGTGGTCCACCGGCTTGATGCCGTGGCGCGCGTCGATCAGCGCGAAGGCCCGGCGCAGGTTCGGGCGGCCGGCCAGATACTGCTTCAGCAGCGCCTGCCATTTCTGCACCACCGCCACAGGGGCCTGCGCGTAGCCATAGCCGGGCAGGTCCACCAGGTAGCCGCGCTCGCCGAGGGCGAAGAAGTTCAGTTCCTGGGTCCGTCCCGGCGTGTTGGACGCGCGGGCGATGCCCTTGCGCCCGGTCAGCGCGTTGATGAGGCTGGACTTGCCGACATTGGACCGCCCGGCGAAGCAGACTTCGGGGCGGTCGGCTGGGGGCAGGCCGTCCATGCCAACCACGCCCTTGATGAAATCGACAGGGCCGGCGAACAGCAGGCGCCCGGCCTCGGCGGCCTCAGCCTCAAGCTCGGGGGCAGGGGGAAAGGAAACCTTCACAGGACTTCGACCTCGTCTCCGGGGCGGATGGTGCCGCCGGTCTGAACCTCGGCGTAGATGCCGAAGTCCTGGTGCCAGAACCGGTCCTGCAGCGCCTTGGGCATGTCCACGTCGATCCGTCCGGTGTCGGTGTCCACGCTGGTCGCATCGCAGCGGCCGATCCGCTCGGTCAGCTTCAGCACCACGGTCCCGCCAATGCGGATGCGGTGCAATTGCATGTCGCGTTCGGCGTAAGCGTCCCAGCCGTCGATCCACAGGTTGGCCCGCCAGCGATGGGTGCCCAGGGGCTGGCCGAGCCGCTCCTCCAGATCGCGCAGCGAGGACAGCGACAGGACGGACAGCCACGGGTGGTTCACGTCGGTCAGCGCCTGCGGAGCCTCGACCAGCTTCGCGGCCGGGGCCTTGCCGCTGGGCGCCCACAAGGGCGAGAGCCAGTCCAGCAGCGCCGCTTCGTCGCGCGTGGGATCGAAGCGCAGCGGGGGCAGATCGGGATGCGACAGCGCCAGATGGTCGCCGTCCCAGCCGCCGCTGATTGCCTGCAGGCGCGCGGAGGCGACCCCGCGCACGAATGCGGACTTGGGCAGCCAGCGGCGAAGTTCCTCGCCGTCGAGATGCTGCACCGCCGCCGCGTGCATCACCGCGAAGCGGCGGTCGCCGGGCAGGGGCTGGCCTGCGGTCAGGGCGACCTCGGCCAGCGCCTCTCCGCCGGCCGACTTGACCGGATAGCGGAAGACTTGGGCGAGCCGCGCGCTCACTTCTTCGGGCTGCGTTTGGGTATGCCCGACCGGATGTTGCCGAACAGGTCGGGGCGGTGGCCATGCATCGACATGATCCCGTACTGCTGGATGATCGTGATCACGTTGTTGGTGATCCAGTAGAGCACCAGCCCCGAGGCGAAGCCGCCCAGCATGAACATGAAGATCCAGGGCATCCAGGCGAAGATCATCTTCTGCGCCGGGTCGGTGGGTGCCGGGTTCAGCTTCTGCTGCATCCACATCGAGATGCCGAGGATGATCGCCAGCACCGGCAGCGACAGCGAGTGCAGCATCGTTCCCTGCGCCGGCGCGTCCCAGGGCAGCATGCCGAACAGGTTCAGCAGCGACGAGGGATCCGGCGCGGAAAGGTCGCGGATCCAGCCGACCCAAGGGGCGTGGCGCAGTTCCAGCGTGACGAAGATCACCTTGTACAGCGCGAAGAAAATCGGAATCTGCAGCAGCAAGGGCAGGCAGCCCGCCGCCGGGTTCACCTTGGCGTTGCGGTACAGCGCCATGACCTCCTGCTGGTATTTCGCCCGGTCGTCGCCGGTGCGCTCCTTGATCGCCTCCATCTCGGGCTGAAGCTCGCGCATCCGGGCCATCGAGACATAGGACTTGCGGGCCAGCGGGAATACCAGCGCCTTGAGGATGAAGGTCAGCGCGATGATCGACCAGCCCATGTTGCCGATGGCGCCATTCAACCAGTGCAGCAGGCGGAAGATCGGCTTGGTCAGGAAGTAGAACCAGCCCCAGTCGATCGAATCGACGAAGCGGTCGATCCCCTTGGTCTGCTGGTAGGCATTGATCGTCTCCCACTCCTTGGCGCCGGCGAAAAGGTAGCTGGAGGAGGAAAGCTGCGTGCCTGCTGCCACCGTCTGCATCGGCAGGCGCGTCTCGGCCTGGTAGATGTCGGCGCCCGGCGCGTATTTCACGACCGAGGTGAAGGGCTGGCCCGGCGCCGGGATCAGCGTCGTCATCCAGTACTTGTCGGTGAAGCCGACCCAGCCGTTTTCCGTGACCTGGGTGATCTCGGCGGGACCTTCCTGTCCGGCCGCGTCGAACTTCGCCATGTCCTTGTACTTGGCCTCGAGCAGCTGGCCGTCGCTCATGCCGACCGCACCTTCGTGCAGGATGAAGAAGTTCTGCGTGTCGGGCTGGCCGTGGCGGGCGAGGATGCCATAGGGCGCGGCCACGAAGGGCGCGGTCCCCAGGTTCTCGACGCTTTGCGTGACGGTGAACAGGTAGCGGTCGTCCAGTTCGAAGCTGCGGCGGAAGATCTGGCCCGCGCCGTTGTCCCAGGCCAGCGTGACCGGCTGGCCGGGAGCGAGCGTCTCGCCGCTTTCCACCGTCCATTGCGTCGCGGGGCTGGGAACCAGCGCCGGGTCCACGCCGGGGCCGGGCATCCAGCCGTAGACGGCGTAATAGGGCTTCTGCACCACGATTTCCGGGTTCGCGCCGGGGGCGACGGGCGTGCCCTCGGTCGTGACCCGCGGCTGCGCCGTCGGCGACATCAGCCGCACGAAGGGCGAGTTCGGGTCCAGCGTCTCGCGGTAGCCGGTCAGCAGGATGTCGTCGATCCGGCCCCCCGCCAGCGAGATCGAGCCGCTGAGCGAGGGCGATTCGATCTGCACCCGTGGCGCGGTCAGCACCGGATCGTCGGCCGCCCCGATCAGCGTCGGCGCAGGCGCCTGCCCGGCCGGCGCATCCGGCAGGACCGTCCCGGCCGCCGTCTGCGTCACCGTGGCCGGGGCCACGGGCTCGGGCGGAGGCGGCGCGAAGAAGGCATACCACCCGATCATGACCAGTGCCGACAGCACCATGGCAAGGATCAGGTTGCGGTTGTTGTCGTCCATCCTTCGGGACCCCGGTCTGTGCGAGAAATACGCGCCGCTTCAACCGGACCCCCCTGCAAAGGTCAAGCGAATAGCAGGTTCAGGGCTGGCGCGGGCCGATCAGATGGCGGTGACGACGCGTTCCGCGTAAAGCCGCTCGACATCCTCGGCGCGGCAGAGATCGGTCGCGGGCGTCATCACCGCCGCCGCCGCGGCGGCGGCGCCCAGCGCCAGCGCGTCGGGTTCCGCCATGCCGCGGGCGACCGCCAGCGCATAGCCCGCGACGAAGCTGTCGCCCGCGCCGACCTTGCTGACGACCTCGACCTTCGGAGCTTCGGCGTGCCAGCGTCCCTGCGCGTTCGCGACGATATTGCCGTCCGATCCCCGCGCGATAATCACCGCACGGGCGGCGCCCGCCTGCACGAGGCTCGACGCGAAGTCGGCAGTGTCCTGCCGCCGGGACAGGGCGCGGCCCGCCAGCCCCTCGGCCTCGGCGTCGTCCATCCGCAGCACCGCGATGGGACCGGCCCGGCCCGAGGCGGCGGCGGCCAGCGCCTTGCCCGAGGTGTCCACGAACAGGCAGGTGTCGCGGCCGTTCAGCCGCTCGGCCAGCAGGATCGGGAACTCGGCCGGAACGCCCGGCGGGTTCGATCCCGAGACGACGAGGATGCCGTCCTCGGGCGCGGCCGAGGCCACCGCGTCCAGCGCCTCGCGCACATCGTCCTCCTGCCACTCAGGCCCCGGCAGGACAAAGCGGAACTGCTCGCCGGTGCTGCGGTCGATGACCGATACGGACTGCCGCGTCTCGGCGGGCGCCTCCAGGCGCAGGATCTCAAGCCCCGTCTCGCAGAGAAGAAGATCCCGCATCCGCTTGCCGTTGTGGCCTGCCAGAGCCACCACCGCCGTGGACTGCCCGGCCATCAGCGCGATGGCGCGGCTGACGTTGATGCCGCCGCCGCCCGCGTCGAAGACCGGTGCCTCGCAGCGCAGCTTGAGGTCAGGCACCACCTTCTCGGCGCTGGTGGCGATGTCCAGCGCCGGGTTCAGGGTGACGGTCAGGATCGGGACCTGCGGCTGGGGCGTGACGATCATTCCCACCACCTGTCGATGCTGGCGATGTCGCCGTCAGACCAGCCGAAGTGATGGGCGAATTCATGGATCACCACGTTGCGGACCAGCGCCCCTAGCGCCACGTCGCCGCGTTCGGCCCATTCGTCCAAGATCGCCCGGCGGAACAGCCAGACCGTGTCGGGGAAATGCTGGGGTTGGCTCGCCATCTTCTCGGTCTCGGGGACGCCGTCGTAAAGCCCGGTCAGCTCCAGCGGGTCGTCGATCTCAAGCTCGTCCAGCACGTCCTCGCCGGCGAAGTCCTCGACCCGCAGGATGACCTGGGCGGCGGGGCCGGCGAACTCGGCGGGCAGGCCGGCCAGAATCTCGCGTGCCAGCGCCTCGATATCGGCGGCGGAGGGCGCGGTGGCCTCGGTCCAGTCGGTCATGACGTCTCCGGGTCGTGGCGGTCAGGCCCCGATATGGACAAGAATCGCCCGGTATGAAAGAGCGGGCGGATCAAGGAGACGCCGATGACCACGACCCGTTTCGCGCCCTCGCCGACCGGCCATATCCACGTCGGCAACCTGCGAACCGCCCTGATGAACTACCTGATCGCCCGGAAAACCGGCGGCACGTTCATCCTGCGGCTGGACGACACCGACCGCGAGCGGTCGAAGCAGGAATATGCCGACGGCATCCAGCGCGATCTGGAATGGCTGGGGCTGCAATGGGACCGGACCGAGCGGCAGTCCGACCGGCTGGACCGCTATGCCGAGGCCGCAGATGCGCTGCGCGGGGCCGGACGGCTTTACGAGGTCTTTGAGACGCCGACCGAGTTGGACCTGAAGCGCAAGAAGCAACTCAACATGGGGAAACCGCCGGTCTATGACCGCGCCGGGCTTGCGCTGTCCAACGAGGACCGTGAGCGGCTGCGGGCCGAGGGGCGCGAGGGCTACTGGCGCTTTCGGCTGGACCAGGAGCGGATCGAGTGGCCCGACGGCATCATCGGCGACGTGTCGATCGACGCGGCCTCCGTCAGCGACCCGGTGCTGATCCGGCATGACGGGCAGGTGCTTTATACCTTCGCGTCCTCGGTCGATGACGTGGACATGGGCGTGACCGACATCGTGCGCGGCGCCGACCATGTGACCAACACCGCAACGCAGATCCAGATCATCCGGGCGCTGGGCAGCGAACCCCCGCGCTTTGCCCACCACTCGCTGCTGACCGGCCCGGGGGGAGAGGAACTGTCCAAGCGCCTGGGCACCCTGTCGCTCCGCGACCTGCGCGAGCAGGGCGTCGCCCCCGAGGCGCTGCTGTCCCTGATGGCGCGGTTGGGGTCGAACCAGCCGGTGACCCTGCGGATGAGCCTTGACGAGTTGGCCGAGGGCTTCGACCTGTCGCAATTCGGCGCCTCGCCCACCAAGTTCGACGCCGAGGACCTGTGGCCGCTGACGCGCGAGCGCAACCAGCACCTGCCGTTCGAGGCGGTGCGCGACCGGATCGCCGCCATGGGCGTGCCCGGCGACATTGCCGAGCGGTTCTGGTCGGTTGCGCGGGCCAACATCACAAAGCTGGACGATCTGGGCGAGTGGTGGAGCCTGATGCGCGACGGCGCGCAGCCACTGATCGACCCCGAGGACGCCGAGTTCATCCCGCAGGCGCTGGCGATGCTGCCCGCCCGTCCCTGGACCGGAGCGACCTGGGGTGAATGGACGGGCGCGGTGAAAGCCGCCACGGGCCGCAAGGGCAAGGGGCTGTTCATGCCCTTGCGCAAGGCCCTGACCGGCATGGATCACGGCCCCGAGATGGCCGACCTGATGCCGCTGCTGCAAAGGGTGCCCGCCGCCGAAGGCTGAGCAGCCGCCGCTTCCGCAAGACGCGGCCTTCAAGCGCCCGTGCCTTGCGGGCGGTTTTCAGCGCCTGCGAGGGACAGATCCCGCACAGCCCCTCGGTGCGCTCCGGCCCGTGCCGCAGTTGTCACCGCAGCCTGATCGCGATGGGCTGGGTGAACTGGAAGGACCGGCCGGTGGGCGGCGGCGGCAGGCCCGGCATCCGGGCCGCCTGTCGGGCAAGCGCCGCGTCGATCTGGGGATCGCCGGTTCCCCGCGCCAGCCGGGCGCTGGTGGCGCCGTTGGCGGCTACGCTGACAGTCACGGTGGCCTGCACGGTGCCGCCCTTGCCGCGGATGCGGGTGCGGCTCATGTGCCGGCTGACCGTGGCGCCGGCGCGCTGTTCCCAACTGGCCTGTGCCTGCCGCGAGGCGCCGGATGCGGCGGCGGGGGCCTGCCGCGCGCCGCTTTCCGCGCCGCGGCCCTGTCGGCCCGAACGCGACGACTGGGATTGTTCGCGGCGCGGATCGCTGCGTTCCGCGCGGGGCTGTTCTGGCGCGCGCCGAGCCTCGCGGCGGCGTTCCTCTCGCGGCTCCTCGCGGGGCTGCTCGGGCCGCATCAGCCGCTCGGGGCGGCGAGGCGGCGGGGGGACGGCGGCGGGGGTGGCCTCGGGCGGCGTCGTGAGGCTGGCGAAGTCGGGCGGCGGCAGGGGCACGACCGGGGGGGGCTCGAACTCCGGCACCGGCTCGGGAGGGGGCATCTCGGCGAAATCGGGGGGCGTCAGCGGCTCGACCCCGGGTGGGACGAATTCGGGTTCCGGTGGCACCAGTTCAGAGAAATCAGGTGGGGGCAGCGGATCGACAGGCTCGGGGGTGAACTCCCGTGGCGGGTCGGCAGTTTCTTCGTTGGCGTCGGTCTCCGGCGCCTCCTCGCCCGCAGGCGGCGGGGCGAGGTCCAGCAGGATCGCGTCAGGCACGGCGGGCAGGGTCTGGCCGGGCTGGCGCATGGCCCAGGCGGCGGCCGCCACATGGGCCGACAGCACCAGCGCGCCCACCGCCAGCCACGCCCCCGCGTTGCCCAGGCGCCCGCCGCTCATGGCGTTGCCGCCAGCGCCGCCGGCGGTGCGCTGGCGCGGTCCATTCCGACCAGGGCGATCTTCAGGTAGCCCGAATCGCGCAGGCGGTTCATCACCCCCATCAGGTCGCCATAGGCCACCGCCTGGTCGGCCCGCAGGTAGATGCGGGTTTCAAGGTCGCCCCCGGTCGCCTCCGCAAGCTCGGCCGCAAGCGCGTCGGGGGCGATCGTCTCGTTGCCCAGCGACAGCGCCAGATCCGGGCCCACGGTCAGCCAGACGGGCGTGTCGGGACGACCGGATACCGGCGCGTTCGACACCGGCAGGTCCACGTTGATGTCCACGGTGGACAGGGGCGCCGCCACCATGAAGATGATCAGCAGGACCAGCATCACGTCGATGAAGGGGGTGACGTTGATCTCGTGGTTTTCCACCAGATCGTCGTCGCCATTCGGCTGGTTCCGGATGCCCCCCGCCATCAGACCGCGAACCCCGCCGCCGCGCGGTCAAGGTCGCGGCTGACCAGCCGGTCGACCCCTGCCGCGGTTTCGTTCAGGCGCAGCCTGTAGCCGGTGATCGCGCGGGCGAAGAAGTTGTAGATGACGACGGCCGGGATGGCCGCGACAAGGCCGAGGGCGGTCGCCAGCAGCGCCTCGGCGATGCCCGGCGCGACCACGGCGAGGTTGGTCGTCTGCGCCTCGGAAATGCCGATGAAGCTGTTCATGATCCCCCAGACGGTGCCGAACAGTCCGACAAAGGGCGCGGTCGAGCCGATGGTGGCCAGAACCCCGGTGCCGCGCCCCATGTGCCGCGCCGCCCGTGCCTGGATCTGGCCCAAGTGCGAGCCGATGCGTTCCCGCACCCCGTCGGTGGACAACCCTTCGGCAGATCGGTTCAGCTCGCGCGCCGCCGCCCGCAGCATCCGGTCCTCGGGGCCGCGCCCGTCGGCCGAGCCCAGGGCGGCGCGCAGGCTGGCGGCCGCCTCGATCCGGCGTGCGCCCTGGTTTATGGCGCGCATCGCCGTCAGGTATTCGATCATCTTCACGATCAGCACCGTCCAGGTGACGATCGAGGCGAAGACAAGGCCGATCATCACCGCCTTCACCACGATGTCGGCCTGCCGGTACATCCCCATCGGCGACAGGTCATGGGGCAGTGCATCCGCCGGGATCGCCCCGAGAGGACTCGAGTCCGGCCCGGTCGAATCATCGGCAGCAGGCGCATCTGTTCCGATGGACGGCGAGGCGGCGGTGCCGGCCTCGCCCGCCGCGATGGCTGCAGGGGGCGCGACCTGCGGCGCGGAGGGCGCAGCGGGCGTCGTCGCGACAGGCGCGGGCACCACCTGCGGCGCGGGGGACAAGGGAACATCCTGCGCCAGCGCGGCAGGCGCGCCACTTCCGGCAGCAACGGCAAGCGCAAGCGAAAGCCGGAGCAGGGCAGCGCGAGGAAGGGCAAACATCATGGAACAAACCTTGCTGAGCGGCGTGGCCGCATTCGTTCCGGTCCAAATAGACTCTGACATTTCTTGTCAACTATCTGCGAGCTGGAGGGCAAATTTCCAATTCGCCGCAACCGGCGCTGTACCTGAGCAACAGAATCGTATTGACAGAGGTCAATCCTGACGTAAACACTCTGACATACCCGAGCAACAAGCTCACTTAAGTTGGAGGCTCAGATGAACGACCTCACCTTCCATGGTAACGATCCCATGCCTGTCCAGGTCCGGCTGCAGGCCCCTTTGCATGACGCGACGGCCCTGACCGCGGGCGGGCATCTGGCCCAGATCGCGCTGGCCGATCAGATCTATACGCTGCGAATCACGCGCGCCGGAAAGCTGATCCTGACCAAGTGACCGGGGACGCCCCCCGCATGCCCAGCCACCCACGAAAGCCCGGCCCCATGCACCCTGTCATCCTTTCCCCCGGCTTCCCGGCCCCTGCCATGATCGCGCAACAGGAAACAGCCCGATGATCGTCTGTCATTGCATGGGGATCACCGATGGCGAGATCCGCGCCGCGGTCGGCTGGATGCGCGCCTCGGATGCTGATACGATCGTGACGCCCGGCAAGATCTACCACGCGCTCGGCAAGCGCGCGGATTGCGGCGGGTGCATGAAACTGTTCGTCGCGACGATGCGCGCCGCCGATGGCTTTGCCGTCGATGCAGACCCAAGGCAGGTGCCGGCGGTTCTGCGCGGATTGCGGCAGCGGGCGGCGGTCTGAAAGCAGAGGGGCTGTCCATGAAGGGTGATCCGAAGGTCATCGAGTATCTCAATGCCGCGCTCAGGTCCGAGCTGACGGCCGTCAGCCAGTACTGGCTGCATTACCGCCTGCAGGACGACTGGGGCTATGGCCGGATCGCCAAGAAGTCGCGCGAGGAATCGATCGAGGAAATGCATCACGCCGATCGCCTGATCGAGCGGATCATCTTCCTTGAAGGGCATCCGAACCTGCAGAAGCTGGACCCGCTGCGGATTGGTCAGAACCTGCGCGAAACGCTCGAAGCGGACCTCGCCGCCGAGCATGAGGCCCGCAACCTGTATCTCGAGGCGCGGCAGCATTGCTCGCAGGTGAACGACCAGGTGTCGAAATCCCTGTTCGACGACCTGATCGAGGACGAGGAAGGCCATATCGACTTTCTGGAAACGCAGTTGTCGCTGATGGACGAGATCGGTGCCCAGAACTACGGCCAGTTGAATGCAAGGCCCGCCGACAAGGCAGAGTGAGCGGCGACGACCAAGAAGCTGCGGACGCCGCCTTCGGGCGGCGTTTTCATTTCACAGTCGTCAGCTGTGGTCCTGGGCAAGCAGATGCGCCTCGGGCCGGATCACCCGCACGAAGCCTTCGGTGAGGCATTCCGCCAGGATGCCGGGCGGCAGCGTGGACATTCGCAGGTAAAGCTGGTCGAGGCCCGCATTGCCGTCCCTTGCTTCCGCCTCGGCGATCAGTGCCTGCTGACGCTCTCTGAACCGTCCTGCCATCGGAACCGAGACCTCGCTGCGGATGCGCCGCAGGTGCTTTTCCTTCCACATCTCGGGCGATAGCGTGTCGTAGTGCCGCAGCACCAATTGCGGCGCCTGCTGCCGCATCAGAAAGCCGTTGATCCGCTCCTGCTTCTTGTGGTGCAAAGGCATGCGTCCGACATCCGCCTTTGCCCGGATGAAGGACTTGCCGAGGATATGCCCCCACAAGCCATATTTTGAAGCGTTCCAAAGATCGCCATAGGCCTGCTGCGAGATGGCGCGATAGGCTCTCGGCCTTCCCCGTTCGTCGAAGAAGAACTTGAAGAAAGGCGTCCTGAACATTGTGTGTTGACTTGGCGGGGCGGCATAGACCGCCTCGGCGGTGTTGATGACGATGCCGCCGACGTCATCGGGGATCAGGCCCAGCACTTCGCCCACATCCTGCGCGGACCAGATCAGTTCATCCACGTCGCAATGCAGGAGCCAGTCCGTTTCGCACCAGGCCTTGGCTTTTGTTGCGTTGTGGACCTGGCGATCCTCCAGCGCGTCCGGCCGGCCTCGCCTCCACCATCGACCTTGGCAGACGGTGTTCCGGACCCCGTGGAGCGCGACATTGCAGGCCACCGACGCGTCGTCATGGAACAGGAATGTTGATTTCCACTCGGAACTGACCCGGGTTTTCCATCGAGAACTGACCCACCCTCAGGTTATGTTTCGTGGGTTAGGCTTGGGTCAAGGCATGGCCGGCCTCCTTGGTTTTCCTGGCTGCTGCGGCTGAGCTTGCCTTGAAGCGGAAGCTGTCGTTTCCGGTCTCCAGGATGTGGCAGCGGTGGGTGAGGCGATCGAGCAGCGCGGTGGTCATTTTGGCATCGCCGAAGACGGTGGCCCATTCGCTGAAGCTCAGGTTGGTGGTGATGACAACGCTGGTGCGCTCATAGAGCTTGCTCAGAAGGTGGAAGAGCAGCGCACCGCCTGAAGCGCTGAACGGCAAGTAGCCCAGTTCGTCCAGGATCACGAGATCGAGCCGGGTCAATCCCTCCGCGATCTGGCCCGCCTTGCCCTTGGTTTTCTCCTGCTCGAGGGCATTGACGAGTTCGATGGTGGAGAAGAAGCGGACCTTCCGGCGGTGGTGTTCGATGGCCTGGATGCCCAGGGCGGTTGCGACATGGGTCTTGCCGGTGCCCGGCCCGCCGATCAGCACGACATTCTGCGCGCCGTCGATGAACTCGCAGCGGTGGAGCTGGCGCACCGTGACCTCGTTGATCTCGCTGGCAGCGAAGTCGAAGCCCGAGAGATCCTTGTAGGCCGGGAAGCGCGCGGCCTTCATGTGATAGGCAATGGAGCGCACTTCGCGTTCCGCCAGTTCGGCCTTCAGCAGCTGGGACAGGATCGGCACGGCTGTCTCGAATGCCGGCGCCCCCTGTTCGATCAGGTCGGTGACGGCCTGGGCCATGCCGTGCATCTTCAGGCTGCGGAGCATGATGACGATGGCGCCGCTGGCGGGATCATGACGCATGGCGGTCTCCGATCTGCGCCCGCAGGTCGTCATAGCGTTCGACATTGGCCTTCGGCTCATGGCGCAGGATCAGCGCCTCCGGTGTGTCGATGTTCGGGCCGCCGGTCGTCTTGCCATCGATCAGCCTGTGCAGGAGATTCAACACATGGGTCTTGGTCGCGACGCCTTCGGCCAGGGCCATTTCCACAGCAACCAGCACAGCCTGTTCATCATGCTGCAGGACCAGCGCCAGGATATCGACCATCTCGCGATCGCCACCGGGTCGTCGCAGCATCTGGTCCTGCAACTGTCGGAAGGCCGCGGGCAGTTCCGCGAAGGGCGCACCGTTCCTGAGGGCACCCGGCTTGCGCTGGATGACGGCCAGATAATGCCGCCAGTCATAGATCGTGCGAGGCGGCAGGTGATGGGACCGCTGGATCACCCGCCCATGTTCGCACAGGATCTGTCCCTCGGCGGCAACCACCAGCCGATCCGGGTAGACCCTGAGGCTGACAGGACGGTTGGCAAAGGACGCCGGCACGCTGTAGCGGTTGCGCTCGAAGCTGATCAGGCAGGTGGGTGAGACACGCTTGCTCCGCTCGACGAAGCCGTCGAAGGCAGGCGGCAGCGGCATCAGCGCGGCCTGTTCTTCGGCCCAGGCGTCGGCGACGGTTCCGGGCAGAACCCCGTGCGGGATCTCGCGCCACAACTCCAGGCAGCGCCGTTCCAGCCAGGCGTTCAGCGCCGCCAGGTCAGGAAAGTTCGGCATCGGCTGCCACAAACGAGGCCGGGCATCCTGAACGTTCTTCTCGACCTGTCCCTTCTCCCATCCCGCGGCAGGATTGCAGAACTCCGGCTCGAAGACATAGTGGTTGGTCATGGCGAGGAAGCGGATGTTGACCTGCCGTTCCTTGCCGCGGCCAACGCGGTCAACCGCTGTCTTCATGTTATCGTAGATGCCGCGACCCGGCACGCCGCCAAAGACGCGGAACCCGTGCCAATGGGCATCGAACAGCATCTCGTGGGTTTGCAGCAGATAGGCCCGAACCAGGAAGGCCCGGCTGTGTGCCAGCTTGATGTGGGCGACCTGAAGCTTCGTGCGCTCCCCGCCCAGAACCGCGTAGTCCTCGCTCCAATCGAACTGGAACGCCTCGCCCGGACGAAAGACCAAGGGGACGAAGGTGCCGCGGCCCGTCGTCTGCTGCTCGCGCTGCCGGTCCATCCGCCATTGCCGGGCGAAGGCCGCGACCCGGCCGTAGGAGCCGGTGAAGCCGAGCGCCACGAGGTCGGCATGGAGTTGCTTCAGCGTCCGGCGCTGCTTGCGTGACTTGCCGGCTTCCGTCTTCAGCCACGCCGCCAGCTTCTCGGAAAACGGATCGAGCTTGCTCGGCCGATCAGGCGTCGCGAACCTCGGCTCGATGGTCCCAGCGCTCAGATACTTCCTGATGGTGTTGCGCGACAGGCCGGTCCGCCGTGCGATCTCCCGGATCGGCAGCTTCTCCCGCAACGCCATGCGTCGGATGATGTTCAAAAGTCCCATGTGGATCACTCCATTACCCCCGCCGCGCTCCGCTTTGGGGAAGGTTCACATGGGTCAGTTCTCAGTGGAAATTACGCCCCTACCCGGGTCAGTTCCGGGTGGAAATCAACACGCATCGACTCTGTCTGGACCCTTGAGGACGAACGCCGGTTTCTCGACACCGCCCCCTCTCATATCGGCCTGGCGTTCATGCTGGCGATCTGGACCGGGCAACGGCAAGGCGACCTGCTGCGGCTCAAATGGTCCGCCTATGACGGCAAGGAAATCCGTCTGCGCCAGAGCAAGACAAGTGCGCGCGTCACTATTACTGTCGGGGAACCGCTGCGGCTGATCCTCGACAACACCGAGCGGACAACCGAAACGATTCTTGCCACGTCGCGCCAAACCCCGTGGACCGAGTCGGGCTTCCGCTCATCTTGGCGCACCGCCTGCGAAGCGGCGGGCATTGACGGACTTACCTTTCACGACCTGCGGGGGACGGCTGTGACCCGCCTTGCTGTCGCTGGCGCGACGACGCCTGAGATTGGAACCATCACCGGGCACAGTCTCAAGCAAGTCGAAGCGATACTGGATTCCCACTACCTGAGCCGCGACTCGGCGCTTGGTCTGTCGGCTATCAGGAAGCGGGAAATCTACGAGGGAGCGATTAAGACTCCCAACTAAGCGCCCAACTGTTCTATAGTGCCAAACACTCACAGAGGAAAAACGCTTTAAGATCAATGGTAGCGGAGGAGGGACTTGAACCCCCGACACGCGGATTATGATTCCGCTGCTCTAACCAACTGAGCTACTCCGCCCCAAGCATCCCGCGAGAGGTGCGGGCGATTTAGGGCCACCAAGGCCATGCGTCAAGCGGATTCGCGGCCAACCGCCATGCGGCCCTTGCCGGGCAGGGCAGGGTCGTGCAGGGAAACCGGGCGCGCCGCGGGGCGTTGAAGCAGGGATAGCAAGGGGTTGCAGATGGCGGACGATCCGTATGCCGCGCTGGGTGTGTCGAAGACGGCAAGCGACGCCGAGATCAAGAAGGCCTATCGCAAGATCGCCAAGACCGATCACCCGGACCTGACCGACGATCCGAAGGCGCATGACCGCTTCAAGGCGGCTTCGGCGGCTTACGACCTGCTGAAGGACCCCGATCAGCGCGCCCGATTCGACCGGGGCGAGATCGATGCCCAGGGGCAGGAACGCCCGCAGCGCCGCTATTACCGCGATTTCTCGGAATCGCCCGACAATCCGTATCGCGGGCAGGCGCATTACGGCGATTTCTCGGATGTCTTCGCCGACCTGTTCGGGGAAGGCGGGCGCGGCACCCGGCAGGCCGGCTTCGGCGGCGCCCGCAGCTTCGACATGCGCGGGCAGGACCATCGCTATACGCTGGAGGTCGATTTCATGACCGCGGCCCGGGGCGGCACCACGCGCATCACCCTGCCGGACGGCAATGTGCTGGACGTGACGATCCCGCCCGGAACCCGCGACGGCCAGACCATCCGGCTGCGCGGCAAGGGCGGCGCCGGGATGGGCAACGGCCCCGCGGGGGACGCGCTGCTGGCGATCACCGTGCGCGACGATCCCGACTGGCGGCGCGAGGGCGACGACGTGACCACGGTGCTGCCGATCTCGCTGGACGAGGCGGTGCTGGGCGGCAAGGTCGAGGCGCCCACGATCGACGGGCCGGTGATGCTGACGATCCCGCGGGGCGCCTCCTCGGGGCAGAAGCTGCGGTTGCGCGGACGGGGGCTGGCGGGCGCGGGCGGCCGGCGCGGCGACCAGCATGTGGAACTGCGCGTGGTCATGCCGCCGAAGATCGACGACGGGCTGGCCCGCTTTGTCGAGAACTGGCGCAAGGATCACGCCTATGATCCCCGCGCGCAGGGAGGGAAGGCACGATGACCCGCCGTTCGATGACCCGGGACGAGATCCTCGCGCTGATCCCCGAACTCTCGGACGAGGCGCTTGCGGTGCTGACCGAGGCGGGGATCGTCCAGCCCGTCCTGGGCGCGGCCGAGCCGCGCTTCCGCGAGATCGACGCGGCCCGCCTGCAGCTTGCCGTGGACCTTGAAGAGATCTTCCGGCTCGACCCCGACGGGCTTGCGCTGGTGCTGTCGCTCATCGACCAGTTGAACGGGTTGAAGCGAGAAATGCAGGCGGTGCTGGGCGCGCTGGCCGAAGAGCCGCCCGAAACCCGCGCCCGGCTGCGCCGCGTGATCCGGGAAACCCGCATCCTGCGGGTGCAGGGTGAGTGACGGCGTCCGCCTGCGTCCCGGCGGCCCGCCTCTGGACCTCGCCGCGGCCGAGGGCGGCTGCCATTGCGGGGCGGTGCGTTTCCGGGTGAGGCTGGCCGAGGGCCTCGCCTCGGCCCGGTGCTGCGACTGCTCCTATTGCCGGATGCGGGGCAGCATCTCGGTCACTGTCGCCGAGGGCGGGTTCGAACTGCTCTCGGGCGCTGATCGCCTCGCGACCTATCGCTTCAACACCGGGGTCGCGGCCCATCACTTCTGCCGGTGCTGCGGCATCAACACCCATCATGAACGCCGGTCGGTGCCGGGGCAGGTTGCCGTCAGCGCCGCCTGCCTGGACGGGGTGAGTCCCTTCGATTTCCTTGACCTGCCGGTCTCGGACGGGGTGCATCACCCCTCGGACGGGGGCGGCGGACGCGCCGGGATGCTGCGCTACAGTCCCGCGTAAAGGGCGGCAAGACGGTCCGCCTCGGCATCCAGCCCATAGGGCGGGTTGATGACGAACATCCCCGATCCGACCATGCCATGTCCCGGACGGGCCGGGGGAAAGCGCACCTCGGACCGCAGCGCCTGCGGATGGGTGGCGGCCAGCGCCCCGACCATGGGGCGGTGGCGGTCGTCGGTCAGGACCGGATACCACAGGGCGATCACGCCGACGTTCCACTTGCGCGCCATGCGGGTGATCCAGTCGGACATGCGGTCATAGTCGGGCTTGACCTCGTAGCTCGGGTCCACCAGCAGCATCCCGCGCCGGGGCGTCGGCGGAATCAGGGCGTTGGCCATGGCGAAGCCGTCCTGATGGTGAAGGCGCGCGAAACCGGCGACCTCGGCCAGCGCGGCTTGTTCGGCCGGGTGCAGTTCCGCCAGATGGGCGGCATCCTGCGGCCGCAGGAAATGCGCTGCGATCAGCGGAGAGCCGGGATAGGAATCGGGGCCATGCTGCGCACGGATGGCTGCCAGCGCCTCGCGCAAGGGGTGGTCCTGCGGCAGCCAGCCCGAAGACAGCGCCCTGACGATGCCCACTTCCGCCTCGCCGGTCTTCAGTGCGGCTTCGGCACGCAGGTTGTAAAGCCCGCGGCCGGCATGGGTCTCGATATAGCTGAGGGGCTTGGGCTTCCCGGTCAGCCGCGCCAATGCGGTCGCAAGCAGCGCGTGCTTGTGCACATCCGCCAGGTTCCCGGCATGAAAGGCGTGCTGATAGGACAACATGGCGCGTGCCTAGCCGCCGCTGTCACCGATGGAAAGAGAGGAAGCGGCGACCCCGGGGAGGAGGAGAGGGGTCGCCGCCGACAACGCGCCCAGGGAGGAGGAGAGGGCGGCGTTGCAATCGGATCGCTGCCGGGGAGGAGGTCGGCTGCGATCCATGTCCGTAAGATGGCCCGGTTGCTGCAAATGCACAACGGCTTTTTGCGCCTATCTGTTATGCTGCAGGCGCATGGTTGAACCGCCTCAGGGTTGTTCGCTTCCTAGAAGTTCGCAGAAATCTATTATCATACACTCGGAAGATGTATCACCTATGTGTGTGACGCAACGGAAATCAGGAACTTTTTTCTTAATGCTGCAAAGCAGCATTTTTCCGGCGTCTGGTTCCCGCAGATGCCAGCGCCTATATCGCCCCAAGGACAGCAAGAAGGATGGGCGGCAGGATGACGGCGAATCGCGACAGGGTCATGCAGGAACTTTCGGCCATCCCCGTTCCGGGCGGCAGCAATCTCGTCGATGCCGACCTTGTGCGCGCCCTGACCATCACGGATGACGAGGTGAGCTTCGTCATCGAGGCCCCGGATGCGGTCCTTGCCCGTGCGCTGGACAGCGCAAGCAAGGATGCCGAGGCGCGATTGCGCGCTCTCGGGTTTTCAAGGGTCCGCATCGTCACCACCGCGCAGGCCGGCCGCGCGCCGCAGGTCACCGCCCGCTCTGGTCAGGGGGCGGACCCCGGCGCAGGCGCCCCCCCCAGCCTGAAGCTCGGCCGTCACCCCACACCGCAGGCCGGCCCGGAGACAATTCCCGGCGTGGACCGCATCCTTGCCATCGGCTCGGGCAAGGGCGGGGTCGGCAAGTCCACGCTGACGACGAACCTCGCCGTCGCGCTGGCCCGCGCCGGGCGGCGGGTGGGGGTGCTGGATGCCGACATCTACGGCCCCAGCCAGCCCCGGATGCTGGGCGTGACCGACCGCCCCCGCAGCGAGAACGACCGCATCATTCCCATCCGCGCCCATGGCGTCACCATGATGTCGCTGGGCTTGATGATGAAGGAAGGCGAGGCCGTCGTCTGGCGCGGCCCGATGCTGATGGGCGCGCTGCAGCAGATGCTGAACCAGGTGGAATGGGGCGAGCTTGACGCGCTGCTGGTGGACCTGCCCCCCGGCACCGGCGACGTCCAGCTGAGCCTGTGCCAGAAGGCGCCGGTGACGGGTGCCATCATCGTGTCCACCCCGCAGGACGTGGCGCTGATCGACGCCCGCCGCGCCATCGACATGTTCGACAAGCTGAAGACCCCAATTCTGGGGCTGGTCGAGAACATGTCGTCCTATGTCTGCCCGAACTGCGGGCACGAGGCGCATCTGTTCGGCCATGGCGGGGTCGCCGCCGAGGCGCAGGCGCGCGGCTTGCCCTTCCTCGGTTCGGTGCCGCTGGACCTGTCGGTGCGACTCGGGGGCGACTCGGGCCAGCCGGTGGCCCTGGGGCAGGGGCCGATTGCTGATGCCTATGCCGATCTCGCGCAACGGCTGGTCCGGGGCGGGATGGCCTGAGCGGCCTTCTGGGAAAGCGCGGGAAAGCCGCGCGGACACGGCCCGGGAAAGCACGGGACGCCTTTTGCCCGGCACACCAAATCCGAATCTCGCACCCGTGAAAAGCTGTGATCACAAGGGCCGTAACGAGCATTTCAAAGTGAGTCGCGGCTGTTTTTCCCTTGCACGGGCTAATCTGCAGCTATCCTGCCACACCCCGGCCGCCACAACATCTTGTGTAGGAATCTTTCCGCTCAACCAAAAGCTGACCACGAATCAATGGCTTCGAATTTGTGTTCGCGTCACGTTCTAACGGGCCTGATCCGGCACCTCATCTTTCCCCCCAGAAGCCCATTGCTTCCCATGCTTTCCCATGGCATCCCTTCATCACGGATGACGGGCAGTGAAGGGGCACCAAGACCCCAAGCCATAGGCAGGCTTCATACAGGCACCCCGCCTTCCGAAAAACGACCTGGCCGCGCGCGAGCAGCACCTTCCCCCGAGGTGGCGCATGAGACCGGGCGATCCCCGAAACTTCGGGGCCCAGAGATGGGACGAGGGCGGCGGATCGGGCAGTGGCAGCGGCCCGATCCGCCCTTTCTCGTTTCAGGGCCTTGCGGTTCCGGCGAGGGACAGTGGAAGGTGGCAGGGCTTGGCGCGCAGGTTCAGAGGCTCGGAAGAGGTCAGGATCGACGCCAAGGGGCGCATCTCGATCCCCGCCCGCTTCCGGCGCGTCTTCGAAGCCGCCGACCCCGATTTTGAATCCCGCCAGCGCGCGCAGATGGTCATCGTATATGGCTTCGCCGACTGGACGCATCTTCGACTTTATACCATGGAAGCGATTGAAGAGATTGACGAGGGCATCAGCCGCATGGCCCGCGGCTCGGCCGAGCGCAGCTATCTGGAAACCCTGATGAACGGCTTGTCGGACGAGGCCGAGATCGATTCGGACGGCCGCCTCGTCCTGCCCCAGCGCCTGCGCGAGAAGATCGGACTGGGCGACCGCGCCTTCTTCATGGCGCAGGGCGACTACCTCAAGGTCACGACGCCCGAGACGCATGAGGCCGACCTGCGCAAGATCGAGGCCGGGATGCCCGCGCTGGAACCCGGCGCTGACCCGCTGTCGCTGTTGCCTCCCGCTGAAAGCTGATGAGCGCGCCGCATGTCCCTGTCCTGCTCGACCCCCTGCTGGCGGCGGTCGCCCCTGTCCGTGGCACATGGGTGGACGGCACCTTCGGCGCGGGCGGCTATGCGCGCGGGCTGCTTGAGGCCGGGGCCGAGCGCGTCATCGGCATCGACCGCGACCCGGCGGTGTTCGACATGGCCCGCGCATGGGCGAGCGGCTATGGCGAAAGGCTGCGGCTGGTGCAGGGCACCTTCTCGGATCTCGACGAACTGGCGGGCGCGCCGGTCGATGGCGTGGTGCTGGACCTCGGCGTCAGTTCCATGCAGCTCGACCAGCCCGAGCGCGGATTCTCCTTCCTGCGCGACGGGCCGCTGGACATGCGGATGGCGCAGGACGGTCCCACTGCCGCCGACCTGCTGAACCGCGCCGAGGAGTCCCGCATCGCCGACGTCCTTTACCACTATGGCGAGGAACGCGCCGCCCGCCGCATCGCCCGCGCCATTGTCGCCGCGCGGCCGCTAACGACGACCGCGCAACTGGCCGAGGTCGTCCAGTCCTGCCTGCCGCGCCCCAAGCCCGGGCAGAGCCACCCGGCCACCCGCAGCTTCCAGGCCATCCGCATCTGGGTGAACGACGAGTTCGGCCAGCTTCTTTCCGGGCTTGAGGCTGCAGAACGCGCGCTTAAGCCCGGCGGCAGGCTGGCGGTGGTCAGCTTTCATTCGCTGGAAGACCGCGTGGTCAAGCGCTTCATGCAGGTCCGCGCCAACGCGGCGGGCGGCGGTAGCCGCTACGCGCCCGAGGTGCGGCAGGACGCCCCCGCCTTCACGCTGCCCTTCCGCCGCGCGGTGGGCGCCGACGCGGCCGAACTGGCCGCGAACCCCCGCGCCCGTTCCGCCTTCCTGCGCGTCGCGATCCGCACCGACGCGCCTACAGGCCGCACCGATGCGGATGCGCTGGGCCTGCCGCGCCTGCCGGGGAACGGCTGATGCGGCCGCTGCTGTATCTTCTGGCCATGATGGCCGTCATGGGCCTCGCCTTCTGGGCCTACCGCGAGAACTATCGCACCCAGGCGCAGATCGACCGGATGCAGGTGGTCCAGCGCGAGATCGCGAGCCTGCGCGAGAACCTAGGCGTCCTGCGCGCCGAATGGGCCTATCTCAACCGTCCCGACCGCCTCAGCCAGCTTGTGGACATGAATTTTGACCGGCTGCGGCTGGCGCCCGTGCAGGCCAACCAGTTCGGCTCTGCCCGCAACATCGACTATCCGCCGCCCGAGCCGGTCGCGCCGCCCACGGAACTCACGCCCGGCGAATCGATGGCCGGCTGGGTGCCCCGCACGCCGTCGAACAACCGCGGGGCGCCGATGCCGCGCCCCGCGCCCCCCGGCTTCGAGCCGTCCGCCGATCCCGCCCCGGAACAGGAGTGACCGCCATGATCCGCACCCCCTTGCGCCCGCTGGCCCGCATCCTCAGCGCCCGGCAGGCCGGACAGGACCCCGACGAGATCGAGGCCGAGCAGCGCGCCCGCCGCCATGCCGAGATCCAGGGCCGCGCCCGCCGCCGGGCCGAGGGGCGGATCAAGCTGATGGTGCTGGGCTTCATGGTCGCCTTCGGCACGGTGGGCCTGCGGATGGGGGCTCTGGCCAGCAGCCAGCCGGTGGAACCCCGCGCCCATGCCTCGGGGGCGCAGATCATCTCGCAGCGAGCCGACATCGTGGACCGGCGCGGGCGGGTGCTGGCCACGAACCTGTCCACCCACGCGCTTTACGCCCACCCCCACGACCTCGTGGACCCCGAGACGGCTGCCGAGAAGCTGGCCCGCATCTTTCCCGACCTGAATGCCGAGAGGCTCAAGCGTGACCTGACCGGCGAGCGCAAGTTCGTCTGGATCAAGAAGAAGCTGTCCCCCGAACAGATGCAGGCCGTCCATGACATCGGCGAGCCGGGCCTCGTCTTCGGCCCGCGCGAGATGCGGCTTTACCCGAACGGGCGGCTCGCCAGCCATATCCTCGGAGGTTCCCAGTTCGGGGCGGAAGGCGTCAGTTCCGCCGAGGTGCTGGGCATGGCGGGCGTCGAAAAGGCCTTCGACCGCTGGTTGCGCGACCCGGCCAATGCGGGCGCCCCCCTGCAGCTGTCCATCGACCTGACCGCGCAGGCGGCGATGGAGGAAGTGCTGGGCAACAGCATCAAGGTCATGAACGCCAAGGGCGCGACCGGCATCCTGATGGAGGTGAAGTCGGGCGAGATCGTCGCCATGGCAAGCCTGCCCGACTTCGATCCCAACGACCGGCCGCGGCCGCTGACCCAGGGCGACCCCTCGGACAGCCCGCTGTTCAACCGGGCGGTGCAGGGGGTCTATGAGCTTGGCTCGACCTTCAAGATCTTTCCCATTGCTCAGGCGATCGACGAGGGGCTGGTCAACGGCAACACCATGATCAACGCCTCCTCGCCCATGAAGATCGGGAAATACCTGATCCACGACTTTCACAACTATGGCGGCCAGTTGTCGGTGCGCGACGTGCTGGGCAAGTCCTCGAACGTGGGCACCGTACGGATCGCGCAGATGCTGGGGGCGGAACGGCAGCAGAAGTTCCTCAAGGACCTGGGCTTCTTCGAGCCGACCACCGTCGAGATGACCGAGGCACCGACGGGCAAACCCATCGTGCCATCGCGCTGGCCGGCGGTGACGGCGGCTACCGTGTCCTTCGGCCACGGGCTGGCGGCGAGCCCGCTGCATCTGGCATCCGCCTTCGCCACCATCGCCAACGATGGCCGCCGGGTGCGCCCGACGCTGGTGCACCGCAAGGAGTCCGTGCAGGGCGAGCAGGTGCTGTCGCCGGCTGCGGCGAAGCAGGCGCGGGATCTGCTGCGCCATGTCGTGACCAACGGCACCGCGCGGCAGGCCGAGGTCGCGGGCTATCAGGTCGGCGGCAAGACCGGCACCGCCGACAAGCCCCGCCCCAATGGCGGCTACTACAAGAACCGCAACGTTTCGACCTTTGCATCCATGTATCCGACCGACGATCCGGCCTATGTGCTGGTGGTGACTCTGGACGAGCCCAAGGTGTCCGCCGCCGGCGGGGGCGAGATGCGGACCGCCGGCGCCACCGCCGCGCCGGTCGCGGCCGCCCTGATCCAGCGGCTGTCACCCACGCTGGGCCTGCAGCCCGACGGGGTGGACCTGCCCGTCATTGAACCCCGTCCGGCCGATGCCGTAAGGGTCTCGGCGAAATAAGGACCGAGGGGACCATGGAGAACGACAAGGCCATGAGCCTGTCCCGGTTGGGGCTGCGGGCAGGAGATGGAAGCAATCCCCGGATCACCGGCCTTTCGGTCGATTCGCGCCATGTCCGAGACGGGCATCTGTTCGCGGCGCTGCCCGGATCGGCGCTGCACGGGGGCGAGTTCATCCAGTATGCCCTGCGGCAGGGAGCGGCGGCAATCCTGACCGACAGGCAGGGCGCCGGGATCGCGGCGGCCGAGCTTGCTGCATTCCCTGCCGCGCTGGTCGTGGCCGAAGACCCTCGCGCGGCGCTGGCCGGCGCGGCTGCACTGTGGTTCGAGACGCAGCCCGAGACGGTCGTGGCGGTCACGGGGACCTCTGGCAAGACTTCGGTCACGAACTTCACCCGCCAGATCTGGCAGGCGCTGGGGCTGAAAGCGATCAGCCTTGGGACCATGGGCGTGGAAGGGGATTATACGGCGAAGTTGGCCCACACGACGCCCGAGCCGGTAACACTGCACCGCGTGCTGTCCGAAGCGGCTGACGCCGGAGTGACTTATGCGGCGATGGAGGCATCCTCGCACGGCCTCGACCAGCGCCGTCTGGACGGAGTGCGGGTCGCGGCGGGGGCCTTCACCAACTTCAGCCAGGACCACCTGGACTATCACCATGACTTCGACAGCTACTTCGCCGCCAAAGCGCTGCTGTTCAACCACATCCTCGAACCCGGCGCGGCGGCGGTCATCTGCACCGACGACGCGCGCGGGCGCGAGGCCGCGCAGATCGCCCGCGACCGTGGCTTGAGGCTTATGACCTACGGCCGGGCTGAGGGCTGCGACCTGCGCATCCTTGCCCAGCGCTATGACGCGACGGGGCAGGAGCTGCGGTTTTCCGTGAAAGGCCGGACCCACCTGATCCGCCTGAACCTGATCGGCGGCTTCCAGGCGGAAAACGTCCTGTGCGCGGCGGGCCTGTGCCTTGCCACCGGGTCTGACGAATCCCGCGTCATCGCCGCGCTTCCCGGCCTGACCACCGTGCGCGGCCGGATGGAACTTGCCGCCCAGCGCCAGAACGGTGCGGCGGTTTTCGTGGACTACGCCCACAAGCCCGGCGCCGTGATCGCGGCGCTGCAATCCCTGCGTCCTCATGTGATGGGCCGCATCATCGCCGTGATCGGCGCGGGCGGCGACCGCGACCGGGGCAAGCGCCCTCTGATGGGCGAGGCCGCCCGGCAGCACGCCGACGTGGTCTATGTCACCGACGACAACCCCCGGACCGAGGACCCCGCCGCCATCCGCGCCGAGGTCATGGCGGGCGCGGGCCCGGATGCGACCGAGGTCGGCGACCGCGCCGAGGCGATCCTGCGCGCCGTGGACGCGCTGGAACCGGGCGATGCGCTGCTCATCATGGGCAAGGGGCACGAGACGGGGCAGATCATCGGCTCGGACGTCTTCCCCTTCGACGACGCCGAACAGGCCTCGGTCGCCGTCGCTGCGCTGGACGGCATGATATGAGCCTCTGGACTTCGCAGGATGCCGCCGCCGCGACCGGCGGCCGCGCGACTGCCGACTGGGTGGCCGAGGGTATTTCCATCGACACCCGAACGATTCGTCGGGGCGATCTGTTCGTGGCCCTGAAGGATGCCCGCGACGGCCACGACTTTGTGGCGCAGGCGCTGGAAAAGGGGGCCGCCGCCGCGCTGGTCAGCCGCATCCCAGAGAGCGTTCCCCCGGATGCGCCGCTGCTCATCGTCCCCGATGTCCTGCCCGCTCTGGAAGCCTTGGGCCGCGCCGCGCGGGTCCGCAGCGCCGCGAAGGTGCTGGCGATCACCGGCTCGGTCGGCAAGACCTCGACCAAGGACATGGCCGCCGCCGCGCTTGCCGGGCAGGGCCGGGTCCATGCCGCCGAGGCAAGCCTGAACAACCACTGGGGTGTGCCACTGACCCTGGCGCGGATGCCGGCAGATACTGACTGGGCGATCCTCGAACTCGGCATGAACCATCCGGGGGAAATCGCGCCCCTGTCGCGCATGGCCCGCCCCCATGTGGCGATGATCACCACCGTCGCCCCCGCCCACATGGAGGCCTTCGGCAGCCTTGAAGGCATCGCGGTGGAAAAGGCCTCGATCTTCGAGGGGCTTGAACCTGCGGGCCACGCCATCCTCCCCGAGGACCTGCCCGTGACGCAGATCCTGCGCGACGCTGCCGACCGTGCCGGCGCCATCGTCGTCGGCTTTGGCCAGGGCGGCGTAGCGCAGCCCCTGTCCTCGGCGGTCACGGAAGGAGAAACCCACGTCCGCGCCCGCGTGTTGGGCGAGACGCTGGACTTCACCATCGCCACCGCAGGCGCGCATTTCGCCATGAACGCGGTGGGCGTGCTGGCCGCTGTCACCGCGCTGGGTGCTGACCCCAGGGCCGCCGCCAAGAATCTATCCGACTGGCGCCCCTACAAGGGCCGGGGCGGAGTCGAACGGATCGGCGGGATCATGCTGATCGACGACAGCTACAACGCCAACCCGACCAGCCTCGCGGCGGGCCTCGCTACGTTGGATGCGATGCCGCCCGGTCGTCGGGTTGCCATCCTCGGCGACATGCTGGAACTGGGCGAGGACGAGACTGCCCTGCACTGTGGCATCGCCGATTATCCGCAAATGCAGGGGGTTGCGCTGGTCCATGCCTGCGGTCCCCGGATGCGCCACCTGATGGACGCGCTGCCCGAGGACAGGCGCGGCATCTGGTCCGAGGACGCCGCCGACCTCTGCGCCCGCGCGAGCGAACTGGTCCGCGACGGAGACGTGGTCTTCGTGAAGGGATCGAAGGGCTCGCGCGTGGCAAGCGTGGTTGACGCGATCCGCCGGGCGCGGCAGACGCCCGCATCAGATAACAACAAGGGGTAAACCCGATGCTCTACTGGCTGGCGGATCTGTCCGACAATGGCGGCGTCTTCAACCTGTTCCGCTATATCACCTTCCGCTCGGGCGCGGCCTTCTTCACCGCGCTGATCTTCGGCTTCATCTTCGGCCGCCCGCTGATCGACTGGCTGCGCGTCAAGCAGAAGAAGGGCCAGCCCCTGCGCGAGATCGGCCCGGACCACGTCCACAAGGGCGGCACGCCCACGATGGGTGGCATTCTGATCCTGTCGGCGCTGTTCATCTCGACCCTGCTTTGGGCGAGGCTCGACAACGGTTATGTCTGGGTCGTGCTGCTGGTGACGGCGGGTTTCGCGGCCATCGGCTTCGCGGACGACTATGCCAAGGTGACCAAGCAGCACCACGCGGGACTTTCGGGCCGTATCCGCATGGCGATCGGCCTTGCGATCGGCGCGCTGGCCGGGATCGCGGTCGCCTGGCTGAACCCGGACCCGCTGTCGGGGCAACTGGCGCTGCCCTTCCTCAAGAACGTGCTGATCGACCTCGGTATCTTCTTCATCCCCTTCGCCATGCTGGTGATCGTGGGCGCGGCCAACGCGGTGAACCTGACCGACGGGCTGGACGGGCTGGCGATCGGCCCGGTGATGATCGCCGCCTGCACCTTCGGGATCATCGCCTATCTCGTCGGCAACGCGAATTTTGCCAACTACCTCGGCGTCCACTTCGTCCCCGGCACCGGAGAGATCGCGGTCTTCGTCGCCGCCCTGATTGGCGGCGGCCTGGGGTTCCTGTGGTACAACGCCCCCCCCGCCGCCGTCTTCATGGGCGACACCGGCTCGCTCGCCCTTGGCGGGGCGCTTGGCGCCATCGCGGTCTGCATCAAGCACGAGATCGTCCTTGCCATCGTCGGCGGGTTGTTCGTGGTCGAGGCGCTGTCGGTCATCATCCAGGTCGCCCATTTCAAGCGCACGGGCCGCCGCGTCTTCCTGATGGCCCCGATCCACCACCATTTCGAGAAGAAGGGCTGGGCCGAGCCGCAGATCGTCATCCGTTTCTGGATCATCGCGGTGATCTTGGCGCTGATCGGGCTCAGCACGTTGAAGCTGCGCTAGAATGGCATCGAATTCTCTCAACGCTGTCGATGAAGTCTGCGCACGATTGACACGGTTGATCGGTGTAAGTGCCGCTGCCGGCTTGGTGGCCAGCAGGGATGGGCTAAATTGGGATGAGATGGCCGGCGAGTTTGGTCTCGCTACCATCGGGCTGGACGGTGCAGTCGCCGCCTTGGCCGCTCTTGTCCTTATCCTCTTGGCGCTTGCCCAAAGTTTCGCCCTTATAGTGCTGATAGGCGAGAAGATCGGCCCGCCCGTAAGGCGCTGGGGACGCTTGGCCAAGTTGCTTGCCCTGCCATTCCTTTTCGCTATCTGCCTCGTCATGGGGATCGTCATCACTGAAGTCCGCGAACTCGCCATGAGTATGTCACCATGATCCCCGTGCAAGGCGTTCAGAACCAGACCGTCGCCGTCCTTGGCCTCGGCCGCTCCGGCCGGGCCACCGCCGCCGCCTTGCGCGAGGGCGGCGCAAATGTCGTCGCCTGGGACGACAGCGCCGAGACGCGGGCGCAGGCCGAGGCCGAAGGGCTAACGCTCACTGACCTGACCCGCGATGCTGGCTGGCGGGACCGGATCGACGCGCTCATCACCTCGCCCGGCATCCCGCATCTCTACCCCCGCCCGCATCCGGCCATCACGCAGGCGTTGCGCCGAGGCGTACCGGTAGACAACGACATCGGCCTGTTCTTCCGCAGCTTCGGCGCGCTCGACTGGGATGCGTTCGATGTGGCCCCGCGGGTGATCTGCGTCACCGGCTCGAACGGCAAGTCCACGACGACCGCCCTGATCCACCATATCCTGCAGGCCGCGGGCCGGCCCACCCAGATGGGCGGCAATATCGGCACCGGGGCCCTCTCGCTGGAACTGCCGGTGGATGGCGAGGTGGTGGTGCTGGAACTGTCCTCCTACCAGACCGACCTTGCCCGCGCGCTGACGCCGGACGTGGCGGTGTTCACCAACCTGTCGCCCGACCACATGGACCGACATTCCGGCTTTGGCGGCTATTTCGCGGCCAAGCGGAGGCTGTTCTCGGAAGGCGGCCCCGACCGCTGCGTGATCGGCGTGGACGAGGACGAGGGGCGCTACCTCGCCAACCAGATGGGGCAGGGGCCGCAGGACGACCGGGTGATCCGCGTCTCGGTCGAGGACAAGCTCGACGGCTTCGGCTGGTCGGTGTCGGCGCGCAAGGGCTTCCTGTCGGAATGGCGCAAGGGGCGGCAGGTGGCCTCCATCGACCTGCGCGGGATCACGGGCCTGCCCGGCGCCCACAACCACCAGAACGCCTGCGCCGCCTATGCCGCCTGCCGCAGCATCGGCCTTGCCCCGCGCGACATCGAGACCGCCTTCCACAGCTTCGCGGGCCTGCCGCACCGCAGCCAGACGGTGGCCGAGATCGGCGGCGTGCGCTGGGTGAACGATTCCAAGGCCACCAACGTCGATTCCGCGGAAAAGGCGCTGATGGCCTTCGACAACATCCGCTGGATCGCGGGCGGCATGGGGAAGGACGGCGGCATCGCCGCTCTGGCGCCGCTGTTCGGGCATATCCGCAAGGCCTACCTGATCGGCCATTCGGCCCGCGACTTCGCGCTGCAACTTTCGGACACCCCTCACGAGGTCGTCGAGACGATGGAGGCCGCCGTCGCCCGGGCGGCCGCGGAGGCCGAGCCCGGGGACACGGTGCTGCTCGCCCCGGCATCGGCCAGCTTCGATCAGTATCCGAACTTCGAGAAACGCGGCGAGCATTTCACGGCGCTGGTTCAGGCCTTGCCGCGTTAGGGGGCTTCGGCCTCCCCCAGAGGTATTTGGGCCAGAAAGAAGCCCTTGCGGCTTGCCGGGCGTCATCGCCGGATGCAGGCTGGCGGCGGCAAACTGGAGGGGCCGATGAACGGAAGATGCGTCTGCGGCGCGGTGAGCTACCGGCTCGACCAGCCGCCGCTGTTCACCCACTGCTGCCATTGCAGCTGGTGCCAGCGAGAGACCGGCAGCGCATTCGCCGTCAATGCGCTGATCGAGACCGCGCATGTCCATCTGTCCGGGCCGGTCGAGGAGCGGACGATCCCCTCGGCCTCGGGCAAGGGGCAGATCCTCGTGGCATGCGCCAATTGCCGCACGACGATCCTCAGCCATTATGGTGGGATGCGGCGGGCAGTCGCCTTTGTCCGCACCGGTACGCTGGACGATCCCGGCGCGGTGCCGCCCGACATCCACATCTATGTGACCACCCGACGGCCCTGGGTGATCCTGCCCGAGGGCGTGCCGGCCATGCCCGGCTATTACCGCGCCTCGGAACACTGGCCCGCGGCGGCGCTGGCACGCCGCGATGCGATGCGGCAGGCGCAGCCCTCCGGTTCCTGACGGCCGGGCGGGCAGGGCGGCTGATCGCGCAAACATTTCTGGCTTCACCGCGCCTTCCGCGCTATCTTCCTGCCCAGATCCGGGCCGAACCGGACGCAGGCAGAGGCAGTGACAGCGGTGAACCCATGACCGAGATGGTCTACGGCGCCACGCCCGTGCGCGTGGGCGACCCCATTCTTCCACGCTGGTGGCGGACGGTGGACAAGTGGGCGCTGGCCAGCGTGCTGGCGCTGTTCGCGCTGGGGTTGCTGCTGGGCCTCGCCGCATCCGTGCCACTGGCGGAACGCAACAACCTGCCCGCCTTCTACTATGTCACCCGCCAAGCCGCCTTCGGGGGCATGGCGCTGGGGGTGATGCTGGTCATCTCGATGCTGTCGCCGGTGCAGGTGCGCCGCCTTGGCGTGCTGCTGTTCATCGGGGCGTTCCTGACCGTCGCCGCGCTGCCGGCGATCGGCACCGATTTCGGTAAGGGCGCGACGCGCTGGCTGTCGCTCGGCTTTGCCTCCGTCCAGCCGTCCGAGTTCCTCAAGCCCGGCTTCATCGCGATCTGCGGCTGGTTCATGGCCTCGGCCCAGGCGGTGGGCGGGCCGCCGGGCAAGCTTTATTCGTTCTTCATCGCGGGCGCCGTCATCGTCATGCTGGCGCTGCAGCCGGACTTCGGCCAGGCATCGCTGGTGCTGTTTTCCTGGCTGGTGATGTATTTCGTCGCCGGTGCGCCGGTGGTGCTGATCGCGGGCACGGTCGGGCTGGCCGGGATCGGGGGCATGTTCGCCTATGCCAACAGCGAGCATTTCGCCCGTCGCATCAACGGCTTCCTGTCGAATGACGTCGATCCCCGCACTCAGATCGGCTATGCCACCAACGCCATCCAGGAGGGCGGCTTCTTCGGCGTCGGCGTCGGCGAGGGCACGGTCAAATGGTCGCTGCCGGACGCGCATACCGACTTCATCATCGCCGTCGCGGCCGAGGAATACGGCTTCGTCATGGTCATGGCGATCATCGCGCTTTACTGCGCCATCGTCGTGCGCTCGCTGTGGCGGCTGCTGGAGGAACGCGACCCCTTTGCCCGCATCGCCGGCACCGGGCTTGCCTGCGCCTTCGGCGTGCAGGCGCTGATCAACATGGGCGTGGCGGTGCGGCTGCTGCCGGCCAAGGGGATGACGCTGCCCTTCGTCAGCTATGGCGGCTCGTCGGTGATCGCCTCGGGGATCACGCTGGGGATGCTGCTGGCGCTGACCCGGACGCGGCCGCAGAACGCCCTGGCGGACGTGCTGGGGCGGCCGGGCCGATGAGCGGAAGGCTCGCCCTGATCGCAGCGGGGGGAACTGGCGGGCATATGTTCCCCGCGCAGGCGCTGGCCGAACGGCTGCTGGCCGCGGGCTGGCGGGTGAAGCTGTCCACTGACGAACGGGGCGCGCGCTATGCCGGGGGCTTCCCGCCCGAGGTCACGCGAGAGATCCTGCGTTCCGCCACCACGGCGCGGGGCGGGCTTCTGGGCAAGCTGTCCGCGCCGCTGCGGATCGGGCAGGGGCTTGCGGGGGCCGTCCGCGTCATGCGCCGCGATCGTCCTGCGGTGGTGGTGGGCTTCGGCGGCTATCCGACGATTCCCGCGATGGGGGCGGCGCTGGCGCTGGGCCTGCCGCGGATGATCCATGAGCAGAACGGCATCATGGGCCGGGTGAACCGCATCTTCGCCCGCCGGGTGGACCGGGTCGCCTGCGGCACATGGCCGACCGACCTGCCGAAGGGGGTCAGGGGCCTGCATGTCGGCAACCCGGTGCGGCAGGCCGTGCTGGACCGGGCAGGCGCCCCCTATCAGCCGCCTGGCGACGGCGCGCTGAAGCTGCTGGTGATCGGCGGCAGTCAGGGCGCCCGGGTACTGTCGCAGACCGTGCCCGCCGCCGTGGCCGCCCTGCCGGACGAGTTGCGTGCGCGGCTGCAGGTCAGCCATCAGGCCCGCGCCGAGGATGCCGGGCGCGTCACCCGCGCCTATGCGGACGCGGGGATACGGGCCGAGGTGCAGCCCTTCTTCACCGACGTGCCGGAACGGCTTGCGGCCTGCCAGCTTGTCGTCAGCCGGGCCGGGGCGTCGTCCATCGCCGACATCACCGTGATCGGGCGGCCCGCGATCCTGATTCCCTATGCGGCGGCTGCGGGCGACCACCAGACCGCCAACGCCCGCGCATTGGCGGAAACCGGCGCAGCGGTCGTCTTGCCCGAATCCGTGCTGGACGCGGACAGCCTGACGCGCGATCTGCGGGCGATCCTGACGGACGCATCCCGCGCCCGCCGGATGGCGGAAGCCGCGCTCTCCTTGGGCCGCCCCGACGCGGCGGCCCGCCTGCATGACCTTGTGACGGAACTGACCCCATGAACGCAGCCACCAAGCTTCCCGGAGAACTCGGGCGGATCCATTTCGTGGGCATCGGCGGCATCGGCATGTCCGGGATCGCCGAGGTGCTGATGACGCTGGGCTACACGGTTCAGGGTTCGGACGCGAAACGGTCCAAGATCACCGACCGGCTGGAAAAGCTGGGCGCCACCGTCTTCGAGGGTCAGCGGGCCGAGAACATCGGGGACGCGGGCGTGGTCGTGATCTCGACCGCCATCAGGAAGGGCAACCCCGAGCTTGAGGAGGCGCGACGCCGCGGCCTGCCCGTCGTCCGCCGGGCCGAGATGCTGGCGGAACTGATGCGGCTGAAATCCAACATCGCCATCGCGGGCACCCACGGCAAGACGACCACCACGACGATGGTGGCGACTCTGCTGGATGCGGGCGGGCTGGACCCCACGGTCATCAACGGCGGCGTGATCCACGCCTATGGGTCCAACGCGCGGGCGGGCGCGGGCGAGTGGATGGTGGTCGAGGCCGACGAATCGGACGGCAGCTTCAACCGCCTGCCCGCGACCATCGCCATCGTCACCAACATCGACCCCGAGCACATGGAGCACTGGGGGTCCTTCGACGCGCTGCGCAAGGGCTTCACCGACTTCGTGTCGAACATCCCCTTCTATGGCCTCGCCGTCTGCTGCACCGACCACCCCGAGGTACAGAGCCTCGTCGGCCGCGTCACCGACCGCCGCGTCGTGACCTTCGGCTTCAACGCCCAGGCCGACGTGCGCGCCGTGAACCTGCGCTATGAGGACGGAATCGCCCATTTCGACGTGGCCCTGCAGGGCGAGCGCGACGAGACCGGCGAGGTCCCCATGATCGAGGGCTGCACCCTGCCGATGCCGGGCGACCACAACGTCTCGAACGCGCTGTCTGCGATTGCCGTGGCGCGGCACCTCGGGCTGAAACGCGCGCAAATCCGGGATGCCCTGGCGGCTTTCGCCGGGGTGGGGCGGCGCTTCACCAAGGTGGGCGAGGTGAATGGCGTCACCATCATCGACGACTACGGCCACCACCCGGTGGAAATCGCCGCCGTCCTGAAGGCCGCACGGCAGGCGACCAAGGGCCGGGTGATCGCGGTCCACCAGCCGCACCGCTATTCGCGGCTGTCGAGCCTGTTCGACGATTTCTGCACCTGCTTCAACGAGGCCGACGTCGTCGCCATCGCCGAGGTCTATTCGGCCGGCGAGGACCCGATCCCCGGCGCCTCGCGCGACGATCTGGTCGCCGGGCTGATCGCCCATGGTCACCGCCATGCCCGCGCGGTGATGGACGAATCGGACCTTGAACGGCTCGTCCGGGAACAGGCGCGGCCGGGCGACATGGTGGTCTGCCTCGGCGCCGGGACGATCAGCGCCTGGGCCAACGGGTTGCCCGAACGGCTGACGCTGAAGGCGGCCTGAGGGCATGATCGGGGACTATGCCCTGCCGGCGGCCTTGGCAGTGACTCTGCCGGGAGTGCTTGCCTGGCTCGCCGGCAGGCGCTTCGGCCTTGCGGGGCTGCTCGCCGTGATGATCTTCATCGGCGTGATCGCGGTCATCGGCTGGAACCTGACCCGCGACGTGCTGACGGGCGACGACCAGCTGCGCCGGTCGTCGATCATCTTCTTCGTGGTGGTGCCGGGGATCGTCTCGGTCGTGCTTGGCGCCATCGCCGGGTTCTGGGAGGCGCACCGGCGGCGCTTGTGACCACCGCAGCAGGGGGGCTTTCCGCCCCCATCGCCTGCCGCGATATCTGAGACCGTCAGAAAGGCGTAGGGAGGGGCTCTGATTGCCTTCGGCTGCCTCGATCAAGACGGCCCCGAGAATGTTCAGGGCCGCCTAAAGTCCTACTCCCCGCGCGGGAAGCGTTTGCTTTCTTCAAGGATGTCCAGGTTCATGTGGTTCCTCATGTAGCGCTCGGATGCGTCCATGAGCGGCTGGTAGTCCCAGGGAAAATAGGCGCCGTTCCGCAGCGCCTCGTAGACAATCAAGCGGCGGGCCTGGGACTGGCGCACCTCGGCGTCATAGGCGGCAAGGTCCCACTGCGCCTCGGCCCGCGCGCGCAGGCGCGCCAGCGTTCCGGCATGGGCAGGATCGGCCGCAAGGTTCGCCCGCTCGTCCGGGTCCGCATCCAGATTGAAAAGCTGCTCGGGATCGGCAAGGCAGCGGGTGTATTTCCACCGGCCCTCGCGGATGCCGACGATGGGGGAAACCGAGGCTTCCGCCGCATATTCCATCAGCACGGGCTGGGCCGCCGCGCCCGAGGCGACCGCAACCAGCGACTGCCCGTCCGTCCAAGGGGCGATCTTGTCCAGCGAGATGCCGGCGAGTTCCCCCAGCGTCGGCAGCACGTCGATGGTGGAGACGGGTGTGTCCACGCGGCCCGCAGGCATCCCGGGTGCCGCGATCATCAGGGGCACGCGGGCCGAGGGTTCGAAGAGGTTCATCTTGAACCACAACCCGCGCTCACCCAGCATCTCGCCGTGGTCGGACAGGACGACGATGATCGCCTCCTGCCGGGTGTCGCGCAGCACGCCCAGGATCTCGCCGATCTTGTCGTCGATATAGCTGATGTTGGCGAAATAGCCCTGCCGCGCGCGGCGGACCTGTTCCGGGGTGATGTCATATTTCCGCCAGTCGCAGGCGTCGAGGATGCGCCGCGAATGGGGGTCCTGCGCTTCATAAGAAATCGGCGCGGGCGGCTCGAGTTCCGGTGCGCCTTCGTAGAGATCCCAGTAGCGGCGGCGGGCGACGAAGGGGTCGTGCGGATGGGTGAAGCTGACCGTCAGGCACCACGGGCGCGGATTGCCGCCGCGCGACAGGTCGTAAAGCTTGCGGCAGGTATTATAGGCGACCTCGTCGTCATATTCATACTGGTTGGTGATCTCGGCCACGCCCGCGCCGGTGATCGAGCCCATGTTGTGATACCACCAGTCGATACGCTCGCCGGGGCGACGGTAATCCGGGGTCCAGCCGAAATCGGCGGGATAGATGTCGGTGGTCAGCCGCTCCTCGAAGCCGTGCATCTGGTCGGGGCCGACGAAATGCATCTTGCCCGACAGGCAGGTGTGCCAGCCCGCGCGGCGCAGGTGATGGGCATAGGTCGGGATGTCGGAGGCGAACTCGGCCGCGTTGTCATAAACCCGCGTGCGGCGCGGCAACTCCCCCGACATGAAGGCCGCCCGCGCCGGGGCACAAAGGGGCGAGGCCGTGTAGGCATTGGCGAAGCGGGTCGAACGTTCCGCCAGCGCCCGCAGGTTCGGCGCGTGCAGGAAAGGCGCGGGGCCGTCGGGGAACCATGTGCCCGAAAGCTGGTCCGCCATCAGGATCAGGATGTTCGGACGGCTCACTTCAGCACGGCTTCCTTCACGGCGGCAGTGCCGTCGCCGCCTTCCAGCGTGGTGACGCCCGCCATCCAGCGCTCGATCAGGTCGGGCTTGTCGGCAAGGTAGGCCTCTGCCGCCTGCGGCCCGGTCATGGCGCCGTCAAGGATCAGCGCCATCAGCGCGTTTTCCATGTCCACGTCGAAGGTCAGTTGCGTCAGCAGCTTCGCGGCGTTGGGGCACTGGGCGACCCACTCCTTGCGGGCGAGCGTGTGGACGCTGGCGCCGCCAAAGTCTGGGCCGAACTCCGCGTCGCCCCCGGTCAGCCAGGTGATCTCATGCGCCACGTTCATCGGATGCGGCGCCCAGGCGAGGAAGACCGTGGGCGTTCGCTGGCTGTCATTGCGCGCGACCTGCGCCAGCATCGCCTGCTCGCTCGATTCCACCAGTTCCCAGTCGCCCAGGCCGAATTTGTCCGCCTGGATCATGCCTGCGACCGACAGGTTCGCGGGCGCCCCCGGCTCGATGCCGTAGATGCGGCCTTCGAAGGCGTCGCGGTGCGCGTCGAGATCGGCGAAATCCGTGATCCCCAGCGCGCTGCCTGCCGCGTTGACGCCCAGCGTGAACCTGGCGCCCTCGAGGTTCACGGCCAATTCCTGCACCTGCCCCGAAGCGTCCAGATCGGCCCGGAAAGCCTGCTGCGCCGGCATCCAGTTGCCGAGGAAGGCGTCGATCTGTGCCGTCTTCAGCGCCTCGTAGCCGATCGGCACCGACAGCGAGCGCACGTCGGGCTCGTAGCCCAGCGCCTCCAGCAGCACATGGGCCACGCCGTTCGTCGCGGTGATGTCGGTCCAGCCGGGGTCGGACAGCCGGACGGTTTCGCAGGACGCATCCTCGGCCAGCGCCGGGGCGGCAAGGCCAAGCGCCAGGGCGGCGGTCAGGGCGGCGGAACGGGCGGGCAGGGGCATCGGGTCTCCGGTCTTGGGGCGCAGGGGCGTCGGTGTCGCAGGATGGTGGCGCGGGCGCCGGGGCATTGCAACCGACTTGCCCGACGGGGGCGGCTGCCCTAGGCGGGGGCCGCCGAAAGGAGTATGCCGATGACCAACCCTCCGCCCATCCGGGGCACGCTGACGCAGGACCGATCCTTGGCCGAGCTGACCTGGCTGCGCGTGGGCGGCCCGGCCGACTGGCTGTTCCAGCCTGCCGACCGAGACGACCTGGCCCTGTTCCTGCGGAACCTGCTGCCCGAGGTGCCGGTCTTCCCGATGGGCGTCGGCTCGAACCTGATCGTGCGCGACGGCGGCATCCGCGGCGTGGTGATCCGGCTGGGCCGTGGCTTCAACGGCGTCGAGGTCGAGAACGGGCTTGTCCATGCCGGCGCCGCCGCGCTGGACATGCATGTGGCCCGCCGCGCGGCCGAGGCGGGGCTGGACCTGACCTTCCTGCGCACCATCCCCGGCACCATCGGGGGCGCGATCCGCATGAACGCGGGCTGCTACGGTTCCTATGTGGCCGACCATCTGGTGCAGGCCGAGGCGGTGACGCGGCAGGGTGATCTGCAGGTGCTGACCTCCGACGACCTGCGCTTCGCCTATCGCTCGTCGGCGCTGCCCGAAGGCTGGGTGCTGACCCGCGCCAGTTTCCGCGCCGAGGCCGGCGACCCGCAGGCGCTGGCCGCGAAGATGGAGGCGCAGCTTGCGAAACGCGACGCTTCCCAGCCCACGAAGGACCGCACCGCCGGCTCGACCTTCCGCAACCCGGCGGGCTACAGTTCCACGGGGCGGGCGGACGACAGCCACGATCTCAAGGCCTGGAAGCTGATCGAGGACGCCGGCCTGCGCGGCCACCGCCTTGGCGGGGCGCAGATGAGCGAGAAGCACCCGAACTTCCTGCTCAACACCGGCGGGGCCACGGCAGCCGATCTCGAGGACTTGGGAGAGCTTGTCCGCGCCCGCGTCCGCGCGGCCAGCGGCCACGACCTTGCATGGGAGGTCGTGCGGGTCGGCGAGCGCTGATCGCGCAGAGCGTGTGTTCGCCGCGCGAACCCCCTTCCCCCGGCCACGGCTTTGTGACTATCATCACCGCATCGAACAGCGCCGTCCAAGGCGCGGCGAAACCGGGGGCGAAGATCCCCGAATCAGTCCCCGGCTTACGGGGCGAAAGGCAGATGTGGCGGGCAGGTCGAGCAGGACAGCCCACACCGTAGCGGTCCTGATGGGCGGCCCCTCGGCGGAACGAGAGGTGTCGTTGTCCTCGGGGCGCGGATGCGCGGATGCGCTGCGGGTGGCGGGGTATGAGGTGGTCGAGATCGCGCTCGGCCCGGATGACGGCGCGAGCCTGCCCCTGCGGCTGGCGGAAGCCTGTCCCGATGTGGTCTTCAATGCGCTGCATGGCCGGATGGGCGAGGACGGGCGCGTGCAGGGCCTGCTGGAATGGCTGGGCTACCGCTATACCCATTCGGGCGTGCTGGCCTCGGCGCTGGCGATGGACAAGACCCGCGCCAAGCAGGTCTTCCGCGAGGCCGGGCTGCCGGTCGTCGAAAGCGTGCTGGCCAGCCGCGAGGACGCGCGGGCCGAGCATCTGCTGCCGCCGCCCTATGTCGTGAAGCCGAATGACGAGGGGTCCTCGGTCGGCGTCTATATCGTCCGCGAGGGCGACAATGCCCCGCCACTGTCTGACGATATGCCCGACGAGGTCATGGTCGAGGCCTATGCGCCGGGCCGTGAACTGACCGCGACGGTGCTGGGCGACCGCGCGCTGGGCGTGACCGAGATCGTCACCGACGGCTGGTATGACTACGAGGCCAAGTATTCGGCCGGCGGATCGCGCCACGTGGTCCCGGCCGAGATCCCCGATCAGATCACCCGCGCCTGTCTGGATTACGCGCTGCGGGCGCATGACGCGCTGGGTTGCCAGGGCCTGTCGCGCACCGATTTCCGCTGGGACGACAGCCGCGGCCTGGACGGGCTGGTGATCCTTGAAACCAACACCCAGCCAGGGATGACGCCGACCTCGCTCGCCCCCGAGCAGGCGGCCCTTGCGGGCATCGATTTCCCCGCGCTGTGCCGCTGGATCGTGGAGGACGCGCTGTGTCGGGACTGAAGCATCTCACCCGGACCTTCCAGTCCGCGCGCCTGCCTGCGCCCATGCGCCGGGCGGGCGCGCGGCCGCAGCCCGCAACCACCCCGCGGCGGGAACCGGGGCCTTCGCGGCTGGCCTACCGGCTGAACCGGCTGTGGCTGACGCCGCTTTACCGACGGCTGTTCCGCGTGGGCATCCCGATCCTCGTGATCTGCGCCTTTGCCGGGGCGTGGCTGGCCGACGACACCCGCCGCGCGAACCTGACGGGCACGATGACGGCGATGGTGGACCGTATCCAGTCGCAGGAAGCCTTCATGGTCCACGGAATGCAGATCGAGGGCGCATCTCCTGCCGTGGACAAGGCGCTGCGGGCCATGCTGCCGGTGACGCTGCCCGCATCCAGCTTCGACATCGACCTGCCCGAACTGCGGGCCGCGGCCGAGCGGCTGGACGCGATCGAGAAGATGGAACTGCGGATCCAGCCCGGCGGGCTGTTGTCCGCCGTCGTGACCGAGCGGACGCCCGCGATCCTGTGGCGCCATGCGCGGGGGCTGGACCTGCTGGACGCGGGCGGCCATCGCGTGGCCTCCGTCACCTCGCGCGACGTGCGGACCGACCTGCCGATGATCGCGGGCGAGGGCGCGGGCCGTCACGCCGCCGAGGCCTTGGCGCTGATCAACGCCATCGGCCCGATCCTGCCGCGCCTGCGGGGCCTGGAACGCATGGGCGAGCGGCGCTGGGACGTGGTGCTGGACGGCGGCCAGCGGATCATGCTGCCGACCGACCGGCCGCTGCCGGCGCTGAAAAGGGTTCTCGCCATCGACCGCGAGGACGGGCTGCTGGCCCGCGACGTGGTGGCGGTGGACATGCGCGACCCCGCGCGCCCCGTGCTGCGGATGGGGCTGACGGCGCAGAACACGCTGCGCCGCGCCGCCGGGCTGCCGGAACTGGACGCCCAGGGCAACGAGATCGACCCCGAGGACGGGGCGAAGACCGGCGCCAAGACCGCAAGCGCGTCGCGCGGCTGACGACAGGGACAGGGGGACGACGGGGATGCGGGATCTTTACGAGGCTCAGCGGGCGATGCGGCAGGCGCGCCGCGCGGCGATGGCGCGGGGCGTGCTGGCGCTGCTGGACATCGGCACCTCGAAAGTCACCTGCATCATCCTGGAGTTCGACGGCCCCGGCCAGTTCCGCGGGGCCGACGGGGTCGGACCGATGGCCGGGCAATCCTCGTTCCGGGTGATCGGCCAGTTCACCACCCAGTCCCGCGGCGTCCGCTATGGCGAGATCGAGGCCATGGCCGAAACCGAGCGATGCGTCCGCCACGCGATCCAGGGGGCGCAGAACCAGGCCGGGCTTCGCGTCGATCACGTCATCGCCACCATCTCGGGCGGCCGCCCGGCCTCCTATGGCCTGGCCGGAGAGGTCCCGCTGCGTTCGGGCAAGGTGGCCGAGGCCGACATCGGCGCGGTCCTGGCCGCCTGCGAGGTCCCCGATTTCGGCCGCAACCGCGACGTGCTGCACGCCCAGCCGGTGAACTTCGCGGTCGATGCGCGCTCGGGGCTTTCGGACCCGCGCGATATCGTGGGCAACCGGCTGGCGGTGGACATGCACGTCCTGACCATCGACAGCACGACCGTGTCGAACCTGATCCACTGCATGCGGCGCTGCGACCTGGAACTCGCGGGCCTCGGCTCGGCCGCCTATGCGGCCGGGCGCGCGGCGCTGGTCGAGGACGAACAGGAACTGGGCGCGGCCTGCATCGACATGGGCGGCGGCGTCACCGGCGTGTCGCTTTTCCTCAAGAAGCACATGCTCTTTGCCGATGCCGTACCGATGGGGGGCGAGCTGGTCACCCGCGATATCAGCCAGGGATTGCGGGTGCCGATAACGGTGGCCGAATGGCTCAAGACCCGCCACGGCGGCCTTGAGGCGACCGGCCGCGACGACCGCGAGATGATCCCCGTCACCGACGGGAATCCCGACGACCAAGGGGGCGAGCGCCGGCATGTCAGCCGCGCCGACCTCATCGGCATCATGCGCCCGCGGGTCGAGGAAATCTTCGACGGCGTGCGCGAGATCCTGGACGCGGCGGGCTTCGACCAGATGCCCGCCCGCCAGGTGGTGCTGACCGGCGGCGGCAGCCAGATCCCCGGCCTCGACACGCTGGCCACGCGAATTCTCGGCTACAACGTGCGGATCGGGCGGCCCTTGCGGATACAGGGGCTGGCGCAGCAGCACACCGCCGCCTGCCATGCCGCGACCGTGGGGCTGGCCCTGCACGCGGCCAATCCGCAGGACGAATGGTGGGACTTCGAGATGCCCGCCGAACGGGCCGGGGTCGCGGGGATCGGCCGGGCGATCCGGTGGTTCCGGGCCAATTGGTAGGGGGGTGGCGCGGGCTGTCGCACCCGGTTGCACTATCGGCGGCATACCGCCAAAACCCGCCCCGGCCGGGCCTCGAATCGGCGGACGGCGGACGATTGGTAAGTGACGCGAGGGCTCAATCTGATACCTTCGCGGCAAAAGAGCAGATTCGACCGGGCGCCCGACGCTCCGGCAGGCAAACAGAAGGGCAGGCGGCGATGAATCTCAACCTGATGATGAGTGACGACGAGGAACTGCGCCCGCGCATCACCGTCTTCGGCGTCGGCGGTGCCGGTGGCAACGCCGTCAACAACATGATCGAGAAGCAGCTTGACGGCGTGACCTTCGTGGTCGCCAACACCGACGCGCAGGCGCTGGCGCAAAGCCGTTCGGAAAGCCGCATCCAGCTTGGCCCCAAGGTCACCGAAGGGCTGGGCGCGGGGGCCAAGCCCTCGATCGGGGCCAAGGCCGCCGAGGAAACGATCGAGGACATTGTCGATCACCTGATGGGCGCGCACATGTGCTTCATCACCTGCGGCATGGGCGGCGGCACCGGCACCGGCGCGGCCCCGATCATCGCCCAGGCCGCGCGCGAGATGGGCATCCTGACCGTCGGCGTCGTGACCAAGCCCTTCCAGTTCGAGGGCAGCAAGCGGATGCGGCAGGCCGACGAGGGCGTCGAGAACCTGCAGAAGGTCGTGGACACCCTCATCATCATCCCCAACCAGAACCTGTTCCGCATCGCCAACGAGAAAACCACCTTCACCGAAGCCTTCGCCATGGCCGACGACGTGCTGTATCAGGGCGTCAAGGGCGTGACCGACCTGATGGTGCGCCCGGGCCTCATCAACCTCGACTTCGCCGACGTGCGCGCGGTGATGGACGAGATGGGCAAGGCCATGATGGGCGCGGGCGAAGCCACCGGCGACAACCGCGCGGTGGAAGCCGCCGAAAAGGCCATCGCCAACCCGCTGCTGGACGAGATCAGCCTGCATGGCGCCAAGGGCGTCCTGATCAACATCACCGGCGGCCACGACCTGACCCTGTTCGAAATGGACGAGGCGGCCGAGAAGATCCGCGAGAAGGTCGATCCCGAGGCCAACATCATCGTCGGCTCGACCCTTGATCCGTCGCTTGACGGCGCCGTCCGCGTCTCGGTCGTGGCCACCGGCATCGACAGCGCCGCCACGACGGAGGCCCCCGCCCCCCGCCGCGGGCTGAAAGAGCCGCTGACCCAGCACCCGACCGTCGGCCGCGCCGCCGCCCCCGCCGTCCCCGAGGAGGCGCCGGCCCCCGCCCGCCGCAGCCCGGTCATGGAGGCTCCCGCCGCGCGTCCGGCCCCGGTCGCCGAGGAGCTGCCGGAACCCGCCTACCGCCCGACGACCCCCGAGCCCGCGCCCGAGCCGCGCGTCCAGATCCGCCCGGACACCCGCAGCATGGACCAGCGGCTGAACGACCCGGCCAGCGACTTCACCGCGCCCGCGCGGCCGCAATCCCCGCGCGCCGAACCCTCCGCCGCGGTCAAGGAGCGGCTGGACCGCGCCCTCAACCGCGACGGCAGCGCCGGCCGCCCCGCCGCGCCCGAGCCCACCACTGCGCAGGGCAGGATGTCGGGCCTTGGCCGGATGCTGAACCGCGTCGCCGGCACCTCCGCCGAGGCCGAGCGTCCCCGCCCCGAGACGATCGCCGAGCGGGTGAACGACCGCATGGCCCGCGCCCGCAAGGCCGAAGCGGATTTCGACGATCTCGCCTCGCCGGACGCAGGCCAGGACAACGTCGAGATCCCGGCCTTCCTGCGCCGTCAGGCGAACTGACGGCCTGCCGCCGATCGCGACGGCGGCAAGGATCGACATGACAGCGAAAGGCCGCGCAAGCGGCCTTTTTTCTTTCGTGAACGGTTGCTTGCGGGGAATGCCCTGTTCCGGCGCGCGGCGGCGGTCCATGTTACAAGGCGTCACAAATCGTTAATTGAGAGACTCCCCCCGCGGACCTACATCGATCCTGACACGGGAACCGTTGCGTTCCCCAACAAGACGGACAGGACGATGCAAGCCACCCTCGCCACCCCCGCCCGCTTCAAGGGCGCCGGTCTCCACTCGGGGAAACCGGCCCGGCTGACCATCAACCCGGCCCCCGCCGGGCACGGCATCACGTTCCGCCGCACCGATCTGGGCGGCGCGCAGATTCCTGCGCGCTGGGATCACGTCGTTCCCTCGCCGCTCTGCAGCCTTCTTCAGGGCGAGGACGGCGTCACCGTCTCGACCGTCGAGCATGTCATGGCGGCGCTGGTCGGCACCGGCGTCCATAACGCGCTGATCGACATCGACGGGCCGGAAGTGCCGATCCTCGACGGCTCATCCGCGCCTTTCGTGGCAGGCATCCTCAAGGCCGGTTTGCGCCATTCGCCCGAGCCGCTGCGCGCCATCCGCGTCCTCAAGACGGTCGAGGTGCATGAGGGCGCGGGCTTTGCCCGGCTCTCGCCCGCCGACAGCCTGCAGATGGATTTCGCCATCGACTTCACCGACGCGGCCATCGGGCGGCAGCAGAAGCGGCTCGACCTCGCCAATGGCGCCTTCCTGCGCGAACTGATGGATTCGCGCACCTTCTGCCGCCAGGCGGATGTCGAGGCGATGAGGGCGAATGGCCTTGCCCTTGGCGGCACCTATTTCAACGCCGTCGTGGTGGACGGCGACCGGGTGCTGTCGCCCGGCGGGCTGCGTCACCGGGACGAACCCGTGCGCCACAAGATGCTGGACGCCGTGGGCGACCTCGCGCTGGCAGGCGCGCCGCTGCTGGCGCGCTACACCGGCAACCGTGCGGGCCATGCGATGACGAACCGCCTGCTGCGGACGCTGTTCGCCAATGACGACGCCTGGGAATGGACCACCTGCACCCCCGAGATCGAGGAACAGCTTCCCGGCGCGGGCGTCATCGCCCAGCGGGCCACCGCGCCGGTTGTCGCCCGCGTCCGCGCTGTCGCCTGACGCGTGTGGCGGCCTGAAAAGGGCGGGCGCCGCGGTCACAACTGCCTGAACACAGGGCGACTTGCCCTTTTGCGCGGGTCCATGTTGTGTGCTAGGACAGCCGGGCCACGCGGGCGTTGACGGGTGCGGGGCACGCGACCGCAGGACGACGGACAGACAGGACGGACATGGCATTCAGCAAAACGCGCCTCGTGCTCATGGCAGTCGCGCTGTCTCTTTCGCTGGCGGCTTGCGGGCGCGGCGGCGCTGGCGCGACGTCCGAGCCGCTGGACAATTTCACCGCCGAGGAAATCTACAAGCGCGGCGAATACGAACTTGAGAATCAGAACCGTCCCCAGGACGCCGTCCGCTATTTCAGCGAGATCGAGCGGCTTTATCCCTATTCCGAATGGTCCAAGCGCGCGCTGATCATGCAGGCCTATTCGCATCACAAGGCCCGCCAGTATGACGAGGCGCGGGCCGCGGCCCAGCGCTTCATCGACAACTATCCGGGCGACGAGGACGCGGCCTATGCCAAGTATCTGCTCGCGCTCAGCTATTACGACCAGGTGGACGAGGTCGGCCGCGACCAGGGCCTGACCTTCCAGGCCCTGCAGGGTCTGCGCGAGGTGATCGAGCAATATCCCGACAGCGAATACGCCCGCTCCTCGGTGCTGAAATTCGATCTCGCCTTCGACCATCTCGCCGGGAAAGAGATGGAGATCGGCCGCTATTACCTCAAGCGCGGCCACCACACTGCCGCCATCAACCGCTTCCGCGTCGTGGTCGAAGAGTTTCAGACCACCACCCACACGCCCGAGGCGCTGATGCGGCTGGTCGAGGCTTATCTTGCGCTCGGCCTGACCGACGAGGCGCAGACGGCGGGGGCGATCCTCGGGCACAACTTCCGCTCGTCGCCCTTCTACACCGACGCCTATGCCCAACTGCGGGGGCGGGGGCTGACGGCCACGCCGCAGGGCGACAGTTGGCTGACGCGGGTCTACCGCGAGGTGATCCAGGGCCGGTGGCTGTAACGGCCGCGGGCCGGCGGGGAACGGGCGGATGCTACGGACGCTGGACATACGCGACATCCTGCTGATCGACCGCTTGTCTCTGGATTTCGCGCCGGGGCTGAACGTGCTGACCGGAGAAACGGGTGCGGGCAAGTCGATCCTGCTGGACTGCCTCGGCTTCGTGCTGGGCTGGCGCGGCCGGGCCGAACTGGTCCGCGCCGGTGCGGCGCAGGGCGAGGTCACGGCCGTCTTCGACCTGCCTACCGAACACCCGGCGCGGACGGTGCTTGAGGACGCAGGCATCGAGGTCGAGGACGAACTGATCCTGCGCCGCGTCAACGCCGCCGATGGCCGCAAGACCGGCTGGATCAACGACCGCCGCGTCTCGGGCGAGGTGCTGCGGGCATTGTCCGACGCGCTGGTGGAACTGCATGGGCAGCATGACGACCGCGGCCTGCTGAACCCGCGCGGCCACCGGCTGCTCTTGGACGCTTTCGGGGCGCTGGACCTGTCGCAGGTCCGCGCCGCATGGACCGCCCGCCGGCAGGCAGCGACGGCGCTGGCCGAGGCCGAGGCGGCGCTGGAAGCCGCCCGGAAAGAGGAGGACTTCCTGCGCCATGCCGTGGCCGAACTGGAAAAGCTCGACCCGCAACCGGGCGAGGAGGCCACGCTCGATGTCGCCCGCCGCCAGATGCAGGCCGCCGAGCGGGTGCGGGGCGATGTCGCCCGCGCGCTGCAGATGCTGGCAGGGGCAGGGGCCGACCTCGGCGCCGAGGGGCTGATTGTCGAGGCGACCCGCTGGCTGGAAGGCGCCGCCGACAAGATCGGCGACAGTGACGAAGGGCTGTCCGAACCGCTGGTCGCCCTGTCCCGCGCTTCGATCGAACTGGGCGACGCCACCCGAGGGGTTGAGGACGCGCTGGCGCGCATGGACTTCGACCCCCGGACGCTGGAAGCGACTGAGGAGCGGCTTTTCGCCCTGCGCGCCCTTGCCCGCAAGCATGACGTGCTGCCGGACGATCTGGCGACGCTTGCCGCGGAACTCTCGACGCGCCTGCAGGCACTGGACGCGGGCGAGGCACGGATGGGCGAGCTTGAGCAGGCCGTCCGCGAGGCCGATGCCGCCTATGACGCGGCGGCGAAGAAGGTCAGCGCCGACAGGCGCGCGGCGGCAGGGCGGCTCGATACCGCCATGGCCGCCGAGCTTGCGCCCCTGAAGATGGAACGCGCCGTCTTCGAGACCCGCGTGACCGCAGGCGAGCCCGGTCCCGACGGCCGCGACAGCGGGGCCTTCACCGTCGCCACCAACCCCGGTGCCCCTGCCGGTCCGCTGGACCGCATCGCCTCGGGCGGCGAGCTTTCGCGCTTCCTGCTGGCGCTCAAGGTCTGCCTTGCCCGTGGCGGCGAGCCGCTGGTGATGATCTTCGATGAAATCGACCGCGGGGTCGGGGGCGCCACCGCCGATGCCGTCGGCCGCCGCCTCGCGCGGCTGGCAGAGGGCGCGCAGGTGCTGGTCGTCACCCATTCGCCGCAAGTCGCGGCCTTGGGGCAGCAGCATTTCCGGGTGGCCAAGTCGGTGGCGGATGGCGTCACCACCTCGCGGGTGGCGGCGCTGGACGACTCCGAGCGGGTCGAGGAGATCGCCCGGATGCTCGCCGGCGAAGAGATCACCCCTGCCGCCCGCGCCGCCGCCATCGCCCTGCTGACCTCCGCGCCCGCCTGAACCCTCAGGCCGCCGCGGTCAGTCGAGGATCGCCTCGACGCCCCGGATCACCGACAGCACCTTGGCCGAGCGTGCCTCGATCCGCACCAGCCTGCCGTCGATGATGGCGTAATGCTGCCCCTCGGGCGGGTCGGCAAGGCCGTAAAGCCCCGGCTTCCTGACAACATGCACGTCATTCCAATCGACGACCCGGCCGACCAGCGGACCATGTGCCGCCTGTCCGGGCAGAAGGCACCCCCCGTCATCCCTTGCCTGCCCCGGTGGACAGCCGGGCGGGTTTTGCTGCGCGACGACCACCCGTCCGTCCCTTTCCGCAGGGGCAGGACCGGGCGGGTTATCCCGGCCCGCCTGATCCGTCAGCGCGGCGGGCGCAAGCGACAGGGCCAGGGCGGCACCCGCAAGGAAACCGGAAAGTTTCATCCTGCGTCCTTTCTGCTGTGGCTGAACCAACGCGCCACCGGCAGGCAGGTTTCGCCTCAGTCCCCCGGCTGGCCCCCACGGGCGCGGGCGGCAAAGCGTGGCAGCATGGCCGAGAAGTCGAGGCCCCGGCCGTCCTCGCGCTCGACGAACTCGGTGTAAAGCCGCATCGCCATCTCACCCATCGGCGTATCCGCATCCGCGCTTTCGGCGGCCTGCTGCGACAGCCGCAGGTCCTTCAGCATCAGTTCGGCCGCAAATCCGGGTTTGTAGCCGTTATCGGCGGGCGAGACCGGCCCCACCCCCGGCGCCGGGCAATAGGCATTCATCGACCAGCTGTAGCCCGAGGACGTGGACACCACGTCAAACATCCGCGCCCGGTCCAGCCCCAGCTTGTCGGCCAGAGCGAAAGCCTCGCAGGTGGCGATCATGGTCACGCCCAGGATCATGTTGTTGCAGATCTTGGCGGCCTGTCCCGCGCCCGAATCGCCGCAATGGACGGCCTTCTGGCCCATGATGTCGAACAGCGGCTTCACCGTGGCGAAATCCCCGGCCAAGCCCCCGACCATGAAGGTCAGCGTCCCCGCCGCCGCCCCGCCGACGCCGCCCGAGACTGGCGCGTCCAGCGTCCCCAGCCCCGCGGCCCGCGCTTGGTCCGCCACCGCCCGGGCGCTGTCCACGTCCACGGTCGAGCAGTCGCACAACACCGCGCCCGCCTGCATCACCGGGATCACCTGCCCGGCGACGCTGCGCAGGATCTCGCCATTCGGCAGCATGGTGATGACCACCTCGGCCCCCCGTGCGGCCTCGGACGCGCTCAGCGCCGGGATCAGGCCCTCGACATCCGGCGCCGCCACGTCGAAGCCCGTGACTTCGTGCCCCGCCTGCGCGAGATTGCGGGCCATCGGGCCGCCCATGTTGCCAAGGCCGATAAAGGCGACCTTCATGCCTGTTCCTCCCACGTCAACTCGTTCGGGCCGAGATCGGCCAGCATCGCGTCCACCATCGCCGGGTCGGCCGCCGCCTTCCATGCCGGGTTGCGGTCCTTGTCGATGATCTGCGCCCGCACGCCTTCCAGGAAGTCGCTTTCCGCCGTCGCCCGGTGGGTGAAGCGGTATTCGCGCGAAAGCGATTCCTGCATCCGCCGGTCGCCGCGCGCCGCCCTGACCATCGCCAGCGTCGCCGCCATCGACAGGGGCGAGTTGCGGCGCATCACCTTCAGCGCCTCGGCGTCGCCCGCATGTTCCAGCGCGCCGATGATGTCCTCGACCGTGCGGCCTCCAAAGGCCGACAGGTCGCGGCTTTCCAGTGCCGCCGGGGGCAGGGTCCCCCGTTTCAGGACCGAGATGTCGCCGGTTTCGGCCAACTGCTCCTTCACCGCCGCCCACTCGGCCTCGGGCAGATAGATGTCGGCAAACCCCGCGTGGATGGCGTCGCCCGCGCCCATCCGGGCGCCGGTCAGCCCCAGATATTCCCCGATCCGTCCCGGTGCGCGGGCCAGAAGCCATGTCCCGCCCACGTCCGGGATCAGCCCGATGCCCGATTCCGGCATCGCCACCTGCGTCGTGTCGCCCACGACCCGATGTGAGGCATGGCCGCCGATCCCCACGCCGCCGCCCATGACAAAGCCCTGCATGAAGGCGGTGATAGGCTTGGGAAAATCCCTGATCGTCGCGTTCATGCGGTATTCGTCCGCGAAGAACTGCTGCCCGATCCCGTGGTCGCCCGCCCGGCCGCCGTGATAGACCGCCGCGATGTCGCCTCCCGCGCAGAAGGCGCGATCGCCTTCGGCGTCGATGATGACCAGCCTCACGGCCGGATCGTCGCGCCAGCCGTCAAGCGCCGCCTTGATCGCGTTCGCCATCTCGTGGCTCAGCGCGTTCAGCGCCTTGGGGCGGTTCAGGGTAATGCGGCCCGCGTGATGGTCGCGGCGGATGTTCAGGTCGTCCATCAGCCCCTCTCGGCCAGCATGGCGCGGCTGACGATCAGCCGCATGATCTCGTTGGTGCCTTCCAGGATCTGGTGCACCCGCAGGTCGCGCACGATCTTTTCCACACCATAGTCGGCCAGGTAGCCATAGCCACCATGCAGTTGCAGGCAGCCGTTCGCCACCTCGAAGGCGCGGTCGGTGACATACATCTTGGCCATGGCGCAGAACTTGGTCGCGTCCGGGGCCTTGTTGTCCAGCTTCCACGCCGCCTGCCGCAGGAAGGTGCGGGCGGATTGCAGCGCGACCTCCATCTCGGCCAGCCGGAACTGCAGCGCCTGGAACTGGTCGAGGCTTTTGCCGAAGGCCTTCCGCTCGCCCATGTAGACCAGCGTCCGGTCCAGCGCCGCCTGCGCTCCGCCCAAGGCGCCCGCCGCGATGTTCAGGCGGCCGCCGTCGAGGCCGGCCATGGCGTAGGCGAAGCCGCGCCCTTCCTCGCCCAGCAGGTTCTCGGCCGGGATCGCGCAGTCGTCGAACTGCACCGCGGTCGTCGGCTGCGCCTGCCAGCCCATCTTCTGTTCCAGCGCGCCGAAGGACAGGCCCGGCGCGCCGTCCTCGACCACCACGGTCGAGATGCCCTTCGGCCCGTCTTCGCCGGTCCGAACCATGCAGACGTAAGCATCCGAATAGCCGCCGCCCGAGATGAAGGCCTTGGTCCCGTTCAGCTTCCAGCCCTCGTTCGTCCGCTCGGCCCGCGTCCGCAGCGCCGCCGCGTCCGAGCCGCTGCCGGGTTCGGTCAGGCAGTAGGAAAACACCTTCCGCATGCTGCAGAGGTCGGGCAGCCAGCGCTCCTTGTCCTCGGGCTTGCCGAACTTGTCGATCATTCCCCCGCACATGTTGTGGATCGACAGGAACGATCCCACCGCCGGATCGGCCATCGCCAGCGCCTCGAAGACCAGCGTGGCGTCCAGCCGCGTCAGCCCCGAGCCGCCATATTCCTCGGATACGTAAAGCCCGCCGAAGCCCAGTTCGGCGATGCGCGGCCACAGGTCCTTGGGGATGGTCCCCGCTGCCTCCCATTCGCGCGAATGGGGCGCGATGTGCTCGGCCCCGAAATCGCGCGCCATGTCGAAGATGGCCTGCTGTTCCTCGGTCAGTGCGAAATCCATGCGACCTCCCCTTGCATCCTCTTGCGGCCAGTACATCGGGGTTTGCGCATCCCGCGCAAGCCACGACGCTCCGGTCCATCTTCTTCGTGGAAATATCCCCGGGGTCCGGGGCAGCGCCCCGGTCCCGCGCCTCCGTCAGTCCATCGCCTTGAAGTTGAAGGCCGCCCCTTCCTTGATCCCCGAGGGCCAGCGCGAGGTCACCGTCTTGGTGCGGGTATAGAAGCGGAAGGCGTCCGGCCCGTGCTGGTTCAGGTCGCCGAAGCCCGATTTCTTCCAGCCGCCGAAGGTGAAATAGGCCAGCGGCACCGGGATCGGCACGTTGATCCCGATCATGCCCACGTTCACCCGGCTGGCGAAGTCGCGCGCCGCGTCCCCGTCGCGGGTGAAGATCGCGGTGCCGTTGCCGTATTCGTGGTCCATCGCCAGCCCCAGCGCCTCCTCGTAGGACGCGGCGCGGACGGTAGACAGCACCGGCCCGAAGATTTCCTTCCGGTAGATGTCCATGTCGGGCGTCACCCGGTCGAACAGATGCGGGCCGACGAAGAAGCCGTCCTCATAGCCCTGCAGGCTGAAGTCGCGGCCATCCACGACAAGTTCCGCGCCTTGCTGAATCCCGGTTTCCACCAGCCGCAGGATGTTCTCCTTGGCGGCCTTCGTCACGACGGGGCCGTAATCCACATCGTTCCCGGCGGTCCAGGGACCGACCTTCAGCTTTTCGATCCGGGGCACCAGCTTCTCGATCAGGCGGTCGGCGGTCTCCTCGCCCACCGGCACGGCCACGGAAATCGCCATGCAGCGTTCGCCCGCAGCCCCATAGCCCGCGCCGACCAGAGCATCCGCCGCCTGGTCCATGTCGGCGTCGGGCATGATGATCATGTGGTTCTTGGCGCCGCCGAAACACTGCGCCCGCTTGCCGGTCTGGGCCGCGCGCTCATAGATATACTGCGCGATGGGGGTGGAACCCACGAAGCCCACCGCCTGGATGATCTCGCTGTCCAGAATCGCGTCCACCGCGTCCTTGTCGCCGTGGACGACCTGCAGCACGCCATCCGGCAGCCCCGCTTCCTTGAACAACGCCGCGATCATGTTCGGCACGGTGGGGTCACGCTCGGACGGCTTCAGGATCACCGCGTTGCCGGACGCCAGCGCCGGGCCCAGCTTCCACAGCGGGATCATCGCCGGGAAGTTGAAGGGCGTGATCGCGGCCACGACCCCAAGCGGTTGGCGCATCGAATACATGTCGATTCCGGGGCCGGCGCCGTCGATGAACTCGCCCTTCAACTGGTGCGGCGCGCCGACCGAGAACTCGATCACTTCAAGGCCGCGCTGGATGTCGCCCTTGGCGTCGGGAAAGGTCTTGCCATGCTCGGATGACAGCATCTCGGCCATCTTGTCCATGTCGCGGTTCAGCAGCCGCACCATCTCCATCATGACGCGGGCGCGGCGCTGGGGGTTGGTGGCGCCCCATTTCACCTGCGCCTCGGCCGCGCGGGCGATGGCCTCGTCCATCTCGGCCTTGCTGGCGAGATCGACCTTGGCCTGCACCTCGCCGGTGGCCGGGTTGAAGACATCGGCGGTGCGGCCGGACGTGCCGGGCGCTTCCTTGCCGTCGATCCAGTGATGAACGGAACGCATCATAGGCTCTCCCCTGATTTTCGGGCGAACCATAGCCTTGCACAAACGCCTGCGTAAAGCGACGATCCGGCCAAACGGTTTTGCAGGATTGCAGGGATGGACTGGGACGACCTGCGCATCTTCCTTGCCGTCGCGCGCGAGGAGTCGCTCTCCCGCGCCGGGCGGCGGCTGGGGATGGACGCCTCGACCGTGGGCCGCCGCATCGCCCGGCTGGAAACCGCGCTGGGCCGCGTCCTTTTCGCCAAGACCCCGCAGGGCTATGCGGTGACGACGGAAGGCGCGGCGCTGGTCCCCCATGCCGAGGCCGCCGAGGCCGCGGCGCAGGCGGCGGCCGAATCCTTCACGCGAACCCTTGGCGGCCAGCTTCGCATCGGCGCCCCGGACGGCTGCGCCAACTACCTGCTGCCGCAGCTTGCCGCGCGGCTGATGGCCGAGCATCCGGGGCTGGAGGTCCAGATCGTCGCCCTGCCGCGCGTCTTCAACCTTTCCCGGCGCGAGGCCGACATGGCCATCGCCGTCAGCCGCCCGCAGACGGGCCGGGCGGCGATCCAGAAGATCGCCGATTACCAACTGCACTTGGCAGGGCACGCCGACTACCTCGACCGCCACCCGCCGATCCAAGGCCGTGCCGATCTGAAAGGCCACCGGATGATCGGCTATATCCCCGAGATGATCTTCGACCGCGAACTGGACTACTTGTCGGAAACGGGGGCGGATCACGCGGCGCTGTCCTCGAACTCGGTCAGCGTGCAGTTGCAGGCGATCCGGGTGGGGGCAGGCTTGGGGATCGTCCACGACTTCGCCATCCCCTTCGCGCCCGGCGTGCGGCGGCTGCTGGCCGACGAGATTTCGCTGACCCGGTCCTTCTGGCTGCTGCGCCCGGCCGACGACCGCCGGTCCGACCGGCTGAACCGGCTGGCCGAGGCAGTGGCCAACGGCCTCAGGCGCGAGATCGCGCGGCTTGAGGCTTCCGTCCAAGCGCAGGGTTGACGAAACGATCCTGCGCGGCAACGCTGGGTGGTGAAACGAATGCGAAGGTGCCCGCCATGATCGTCAAGCAGATCCTCGCCATGAAAGCCGGCCCGGAGGAAATCGTGACGGTCCGTCCCGATTCGACCGTAGGCGAGGCCGCGCGGCTTCTGTCCGAACGCCGCATCGGCGCGGTGGTCGTGTCCTCGGACGGGCGCAAGGCCGAAGGCATCCTGTCGGAACGCGACATCGTGCGCGAACTCGGCCGTTCCGGCCCCGATGTGCTGGACCGCAAGGCCAGCGAGCTGATGACCAGCAAGGTCATGACCTGCGTCTGCGGCGATGACGCGCTGGAACTGCTGGACCGGATGACCAAGGGACGCTTCCGCCATCTGCCGGTACTGGACGACAAGGGCGAGATGCTGGGCGTGGTGTCCATCGGTGACGTGGTCTTCGGCCGGCTCAAGGAACTGAATGCCGAGAAAGAGGCGCTGACCGGCATGATCATGGGCAACTGAAGCCCCCTTGCCGCTTGCAAAGCGCCCGAGTTTGACGTTTTCCGTCGTGACGGAACCGTGAACGGAGCAGCCCCATGCGGATCGGCCTTTACCCCGGCACCTTCGACCCGATCACACTGGGCCATGTGGACATCATCCAGCGGGCCGCCACCTTGGTGGACCGGCTGGTGATCGGCGTCGCCATCAACCGCGACAAGGGACCGCTGTTCCCGCTGGAAGAGCGCGTGGCGATGGTCGAGGCCGAATGCGAGGCGGTTGCCCGCACGACCGGCATCGAGATCGTCGTCCACCCCTTCGAGAACCTGCTGATCGACTGCGCCCGCGACGTGGGCGCCAGCGTGATCCTGCGCGGGCTGCGGGCGGTCGCGGATTTTGAATATGAATTCCAGATGGTCGGCATGAACCGCGCGCTCGATTCCAGCGTGGAAACGGTGTTCCTGATGGCCGACGCGCGCCGGCAGGCCATCGCCTCGAAGCTGGTGAAGGAAATCGCCCGGCTGGGGGGGGACGTGTCCAAGTTCGTGCCACCGGCGATCAACCGGGCGCTGCGGGACCGCTATGCCCTTGCCGCCGGCAGCGGAAAGCCCGCCGGATGAGAGAACCGCGTCCCCCCCGGCCGATCCCCGATCCCACCCGCCCGCCGATGCCCGACCCGGCGCCGGACCCCGCGCCCGAGCCGCGCGCGCGGCGCACGAACTTCACCCGCCTGACGACGCATGACGAACGGTCCACCCCCTACAGCCCGGCCTCGCTGCGGGCCGACATCGCGGCGGACAGGATTCCTGAACCCGCGCTGATCGGCTTCGACGCGATCATCGATTCGCTGAAGGCGGGCTGGTCGGATTTCCGCCGCGCCCCGGCCTTCGGGCTGTTCTTCGCCGCCTTCTATGTGCTGGGCGGGCTGGTCCTGACGGCGGTGGCCGCCGCCTCGGGGCAGGAATGGTGGCTGATGCCCTTCATCGTGGGCTTTCCCCTGCTCGCCCCCTTTGCGGGCGTGGGTCTCTACGAGGTCAGCCGCAGGCTCGAATCCGGCGAGGCGCTGGACTGGGCGGGCGTGCTGGGCGTGGTCTTCGCCCAGAAGGACCGGCAGGTGCCGTCGATGGCCATGGCAATCCTGCTGATGTTCATGTTCTGGGTCTTTGTCGCCCACACGATCTTTGCCGTCTTCATGGGCATCCAGTCGCTGACGAACATCACCAACTCGCCCGAACTGCTGCTGCAGCCCCGCGGCCTGACCATGCTGGCGCTGGGCACGGTTATCGGCGCGGGCTTCGCCGCGGCCCTGTTCGGCATGACCGTGGGCGGATTGCCGCTGATCCTCGACCGCGAGGTGGACCTGGTCAGCGCCATCATCGCCAGCTTCGACGCGGTGACGGCAAACCCGCTGGTGATGCTGGCCTGGGCAGTCACGATCGCGGCGATCCTGTTTGCCGGCATCGCGCCGCTGTTCCTGGGGCTGTTCGTGGCCCTGCCGGTGCTGGGCCATGCAAGCTGGCACATGTATCGCCACCTGCTGCCGCCCGAGGACTGGGACTGAAACGACACCGGGCGCCCGAAGGCGCCCGTCATCTCAGATCCAAAGGACGATCAGGCGTCCAGATCGGCCGACACGGGCGGCGCCAGCTTGGGCGTGATGCCGTTGCCCAGCGGGTCTTCCTGCCGCTGGACCGAGCCTTCGAAATGCGCGCCCGATTCGATGGCGATGGTCTTGTGGACGATGTCGCCTTCCACCCGCGCGGTTGCCGACAGCCGGACCTTGAGGCCGCGCACCCGGCCCACGACGCGGCCGTTCACGATGATCTCTTCGGCCACGATCTCGCCCCGGATGGTGGCGCTTTCGCCGACCGTCAACTGGTGGGCGCGGATGTCGCCTTCCACCGTGCCCTCGATCTGGGCATCGCCCTGGGTGGTGATGTTGCCCTTGACCGTCAGGTCGCTGGACAGGACCGACGGCCCTGACCGGGTGCGCATCGCGGCGGGCGGGGGAAAGTCGGGTTTCATGTCCATGGCGGGCCGGTTCATTTCCGATTCTTGGGATTGGGCACGGGGGCCGGGGTCGGTGACGCGGGTTTTAGAAAACATTCTGTGCGGCCTTGATGAAGCTCATGGGATTCACGGCCTTCCCGTCCACGCGCACTTCATAGTGCAGATGCGGTCCGGTCGAGCGGCCAGTGTTGCCCATATCACCGATCAGGCTGTTGCGCGAGACCTTCTGCCCGGCTTTCACCCGGATCTTGGACAGGTGGCCATAGCGGGTCTCGGTCCCCAGCTCGTGCTGGATCTTGATGAGGTTGCCATAGCCGCGCTGCCAGCCGGCATAGGTCACGACACCGTCGGCGGTGGAAAAGATCGGGGTGCCCACTGGACCGGCAAGGTCCAGCCCCTGGTGCTGGCGGCCCCAGCGCGGACCGAAACCCGAGGTGAAGCGGAAGGCCGACTTGACCGGCATCGCCAGCGGCAGCTTGCTGACGGCGATCTTGTAATCCTTGACCTTGCCCAGCGAGACCATGACCTCGGTCGCCCGCGCCTCGGATTCGCTGATGGCGGCATTGCCGCGCGACGAATAGCCCATGGGCGTCAGGGGCCCGCCGGTGCCCTCGTAGCCCTCGCGCACGGTGGCCAGCAGGCGGTCGCTGTCCACGCCGACCTGCTCGAACATCTCGTCCAGCGGCTTGACCGACATCTCGACGGCTTCTTCCAGCCGGGCAAAGATTTCCTCGTTGCGCTTCAGCATGGCGTCACGCTCGACCGCCATGGCCTCGGCGGTGCGGATGGCGGCATCGGCGCGCAGGCTGGCCGCGGTCCTTGCCGCGGCGGTGGCGGCCAGTTCGCTCGACAGCGCCCCCAAGGCCACCGACATTTCCTCGGCACGGGCGGCCTGCGGCCCGGCGTCCATCGTTCCGGCCTGGCGCGCCGCCTCGGTTTCCGCCTGCACGTCGTGCAGCGCGGCCTGGATCGCGCCGATGCCGCTTTCCAGCTCGCGCCGCTTTTCCTCGGATGCCAGCAGGTGCGACTGCATGGCCGAGATCTGGTCCAGCGCCGCGGTGAAGCGGCTCTGCGCAGCGGCGGCCTCGGCGGCGCGGGTGTCGCGCTCGGCGGCAAGCTGCTGAAGCTGCTGTTCCATCGCCGCGGATGCATTGCGCGGCGCGGTCCCGCCCATGGCGTCCAGCGTCAGGATCGAGCTTGCGGCGGCCGCCCATCCGACCACCACCACCATGCCGAGCCGCCGGACCAGCGGGCGGCGTGCAGGGGAAACAGGGGCAATGGTTGCGGGACGGTCAACAGCCGGTCGCGTCATGGGGGTTATCCATTCGTGAAGGCCGAGGCGGTCGCCTCGCGGTTGCGGCTTGCTAGCGGAAACCGTGGCAGACCTGCAACGCTTCACGAAATCTTTGCAGCAGGGTCGGCGGAAGCCCGCGCAGGAAAGCCGTTCCGGTGGAGAGTTTCCGCCCAATCACAGCGGCGCGACCACTCGTGTCTTGCTCTTTCAGGCCATGGCATAGGGCAGGGGACCGGTGCGGTCCTCGGGAATCTTCACCTCGCGGTCGATGGCCGGGACGGACCGCTGGTGGCAGTCCTGCCGGGGGCAGATGCGGCAACTGACGCCGATCTGCTCGTAGCCCGCCGGATTTCCGACATCGAGATCGTCGGCATAGGTCAAGTCGCGCGCATGGGTGATCTCGCAGCCGAGGCAGATGGCAAAGCGCCGCACGGGCGCGCGGAAGGACCCGCCGGGCTTGGCCACCTCGCGCGACAGGCACAGGTAACGCACCCCGTCCGGCGTCTGCGCCAGTTGCCGCAGGAACCGGCCCGGAGTCTCGAAGGCGCGATGCACGTTCCACAGGGGACAGGCACCGCCGAAGCGGGCGAATTGCAGGCGCGTGGCGGAATGGCGCTTGGTGATGGTGCCCGCCTGATCGACCCGGACGAAGAAGAAGGGGATGCCGCGTTCCCCCGCCCGCTGCAGGGTGGACAGCCGGTGCGCCACCTGCTCCAGCGAGGCGCCGAAGAGATGCGACAGCCGTTCCAGATCGTGCCGTTCCGCCCGCGCCGCCGCCAGGAAGGCGCGATAGGGCAGTAGGGCCGCGCCGGCGAAATAATTGGCCAGCCCCAGCCGGGCGATGTCGCGGGCGGCATTGCTGCGGAACCGCGCAAGGTCCAGCGTCGCGTCCAGCAACTCGCCCCGCGTTTCCCGCGCGACGAGGTTCAGCAACTGGAACACCTGCGTGGCGGGATCGGCCAGCGTGTTCAGCGTGACCACGTCGCCCTCGCGCCGAAAGACCGATCCCGCCGCAAGCTCGGCCGAGCGGACGGTGATCCCCCGCTCGCCCAGCGCGGCCAGCGCCCGGTCCATCGGCGGGGCGCGGCGTCCCTCGGGGCAGGCGAAGCGTTCGGCGGCGCGGTCCACGGCGTCGATGTAATTGTCGCAGTAATGGAAGAAGTCGCGCACCTCCTCCCATGGCGAGGTGAGCGCATTCTGGCCCGTGGGGCCGAAAGCCTCGTCCAGCGCCGCCAGCCGGTCCTGCCCGGCGCGATGGGCGCGGTAAAGGTCCAGAAATGCCCGCACCAGCCCCGGCGTGTTGGACGCGGCCAGCCGCATGTCGGCCAGCGTCGGCGTCGCGGCGAACAGCGGATCGGCCAGCGCCTCGGCCAGATCGACCACCATCCGGTCGCCGTCCCCCGTTGCCAGCGCCCCCACGTCCACCGAGAACTCGGACGCCAGCCGCAGCAGCACCCCGGCCGAGACGGGACGGTGGTTGTTTTCCATCTGGCTGAGATAGGGCAGGGACACGCCCAGCCGGTCGGCAAAGACCCGCTGCGTCAGCCCGTGGCGGTTGCGCGTCTCGCGCAGCGAGGCGCCGGCGTAGATCTTGTGGTTGGCCATCGATCCCTCCTGCCGCGTCGTTTGCAAAATCACGGTGGTTTTGCAAACGCAAATGCAGGGTGGCGTTCAGATCGACTGTGCATCACCTGTGCATCGGTCGTGCATCCGCTGCAAAGTCCCTCAGCCCCAGTCGTGGAAGACGAACCAGGCCCCCGCGCAGATCAGCCCGAAGCCCACGGCGTGCTGCCACCCCAGCCGCTCGCCGAGGTAAAGCCACGAGAAGCCGGCAAAGACGGTCAGGCTGATGACCTCCTGGATCGTCTTCAACTGGGCCGCGCTGAAATGCCCGTGCCCGATGCGGTTCGCGGGCACCTGCAGCAGATATTCGAAGAAGGCGATGCCCCAACTGACGAGAATCACCATCAAAAGAGGCGCCGTCTTGAACTTGAGATGTCCATACCAGGCGACGGTCATGAACAGGTTGGATGCGATCAGCAGGCCGATGGTGACGGCCGGGACGCTCAGCCCCATTGCTGGACGTGGTTCCGCGCCAGGTTGCCGAAGCGGGTGAAGCGGCCCTCGAAGCTCAGTTCCACCGAGCCGATGGGTCCGTGGCGCTGCTTGCCGATGATGACCTCGGCCTTGCCGTGGACCTGCTCCATCACCTGCTGCCAGGTCGCCATCTTGTCGAGGTCGTGGTCCGAGGGCTTCTCGCGCTCGCGGTAATATTCCTCTCGAAAGACGAACATCACGATGTCGGCGTCCTGCTCGATGGACCCGGATTCGCGCAGATCCGACAGCTGCGGGCGCTTGTCCTCGCGGTTCTCGACCTGACGGGAAAGCTGGGACAGTGCGATCACGGGGATGTTCAGTTCCTTGGCGATGGCCTTGAGCCCTTGCGTGATCTCGCTCACCTCGTTCACGCGGCTGTCCTTGGCAGAAGCCGCGCGCAGAAGCTGCAAGTAGTCCACGATCAGCACGTCCAACCCCATCGTCCGCTTCAGCTTGCGGGCGCGGGCGGCCAACTGGTTGATCGGCAGCGCCGGCGTGTCGTCGATATACAGCGGGCAGTTCTGCAGCGCATGGGCCGCTTCCACGAAGCGGCGGAACTCCTCTTCGGAAAGCTCACCCCGCCGGATCATCTCGCTGGGCACTTCCGATGCCTCAGAGAGAATCCGCGCGGCAAGCTGTTCCGCCGACATTTCCAGCGAGAAGAATCCGACGATGCCGCCGTCCACGGTGCCCCGGCTGCCGTCGGGCAACTCGCCCATCCGGTGCGCCTTGGCGACGTTGAAGGCGATGTTGGTCGCAAGCGAGGTCTTTCCCATCGACGGCCGCCCGGCCAGGATCAGCAGGTCCGACTTGTTCAGGCCGCCCAGCTTGGCATCCAGATCGGACAGCCCGGTCGAGATCCCCGACAGTTTGCCACCGCGCTGATAGGCGGCGTTTGCGGTTTCCACTGCGCCGGTGACGGCCTGCAGGAAAGACTGGAACCCGCGTTCCGCCACGCCCTGCTCGCCCAGCTTGTAAAGCGTCTGCTCGGCGGTCTTGATCTGCTCCTCGGCGTCGTCATCGATGACGACGGTCGCGGCACGGGCCGAGATTTCCTGCCCCAGCGAAATCAGTTCGCGCCGCAGGGCGAACTCGCGGATCATCTTCGCATAATCGCGCGCGGCGTAGGAGGAGACCGCCGCCCCGGCCAGACGCGCGAGATAGGCGGGGCCGCCCAGTTCCTTCAGCCCCGCGTCATGTTCCATGAAGGCCTTGATCGTCACCGGGCTGGCCAGGGCGTTCCTGACGATGCGTTCCGAACACAGCTCGAAGATGCGGCGGTGGACGGGGTCGTAGAAATGCTCGGCCCGGATCAGGCGGGTGATCGAATCGAACACGTCGTTGTTGGTCAGCAGTGCGCCCAGAAGCTGCTGTTCGGCCTCGATCGAGAAGGGCACGGAGGGGGTATCGGACTCATCGGCACCCGCCACAGGGCGGGGCGTGAGCGCGCGAAGCTCGTTCATCTCATGTCCTCGACTCGGGTGCGCCCGACTATCTCATGACAGGGGGCGGGGGTCCACGATCACGCCCCGTATCGCGCGGGGCAGGCCGGGGGAAAGCTGTGGATAACCGGCGAAATTGTGGACAACTCAGTGGGTGAATCAGGAATGAGCTGCCTGCCAGCCGCGCGGGTCGGTCAGGAAAGCTTCGACTTCGGAAAGGGTTGCACTGTCGAAAGACCCCTGCGCCTTGGCTTCTTCCAGCACGTCCCACCAGGTGCACAGGTGATGCAGCCTTACACCATGATCGGCCAGACGCTGCGTCGTCTCGGGGAAAATGCCGTAGTAGAAGATCACCGCCGTATGGGCGCAGGTGGCCCCCGTCTCGCGGATGGCGTCCACGAAGGACAGCTTCGATCCGCCGTCGGTGGTCAGGTCCTCGACCAGCAGCACGCGCTGGCCTTCGCGCATCTCGCCCTCGATCCGGGCATTGCGGCCATAGCCCTTGGGCTTCTTGCGGACATAGGTCATGGGCAGGCCCAGCCGTTCCGCCACCAGCGCGGCAAAGGGGATGCCCGCGGTCTCGCCGCCTGCGATGTTGTCGAAAGCTTCGAAGCCCGCGTCGCGGCAGACGGTGGCCGCCATGAAATCCATCAGTGTGCCCCGGATGCGGGGGTAGGAGATCAGCTTGCGGCAGTCGATATAGGTCGGCCCCTTGAGCCCCGAGGCATAGGTGAAGGGCTCGGCCGAGAAATGCACGGCCCTGATCTCCAGCAGCATCCGGGCCGAGAGGCGGGCGATCTCCTCGCGGGTGGGGAAGCTCAGGGTCATGCGTCGGTCTCGATATGCCAGAACAAGGGGAAGCCGGGGTCGAAGACCGTTACGGTCTCGCCGCCCGCCTCGATACGGTCGGGGAAGACCGCGGGCTCGTCGCGGCGGACCAGGCGGATGTGGTCCTTGTTCGGGGGCAGGCGGTAGAAAGCCGGGCCGTTCAGGCTGGTGAAGGCTTCCAGCCGGTCGATTGCGCCGGCTTCCTCGAAGACATGGGCGCAGATGGACAGCCAGTTCGGGGCAGTGAAGCAGCCGGCGCAGCCGCAGGCGCTTTCCTTGGCGCGGTCGGGATGGGGGGCGCTGTCGGTGCCGCTGAAAAAGCGCGGATCGCCCGAGGTCGCGGCCTCGACCAGCGCCAGCCGGTGGGATTCGCGCTTGGCGACGGGCAGGCAGTAGTAATGCGGCCGGATGCCGCCCGCGAGGATGTGGTTGCGGTTGATGACGAGGTGATGCGTCGTGATCGTGGCCCCGATGTCGCCACCCGCGCGGACGTAATCCACGCCGTCCGAAGTCGTGACGTGTTCCATCACCACCCGCAGGCTTGGGGTGGCGCGGCGAATCGGGTCAAGGACGCGGTCGATGAAGACGGCCTCGCGGTCGAAGATGTCCACGGCGGGGTCCGTCACCTCGCCATGGACGCAAAGGGGGACGCCCGCCTCTGCCATGGCCTCGAAAACGGGCCGCACCCGGTCGAAATCACGCACGCCGCTGGCCGAGTTGGTGGTCGCGCCCGCCGGGTAAAGCTTGACCGCCGAGATGATTCCTTGGGCGTGGGCGCCTACCACATCAGCCGGATCGGTGGCTTCGGTCAGGTAAAGCGTCATCAACGGACGCAACGTCGCGTTTTCGGGCAGCGCGGCCGTGATCCGGTCGCGATAGGCCGCCGCCTCGGACCCCGTAACTACCGGAGGAACAAGGTTCGGCATGATGATCGCGCGCCCCAGATCGGCCGACCAGGGGGCCACGGCGGCCAGCATTTGCTGGTCCCGCAGGTGCAGATGCCAATCGTCAGGCCGGCGAAGTCGCAAGAAGTTGTTCATGACCTGCATCTATAACGAACCATATCGCGTTAGCCAGCGGTGGGACTGCGCCTGACCGATTCCCTGTCCAAAAGGCTGAGTGGCGTGTTTGACCATCGTCCCTCAGCTTCGGCAGCAATGACGCAGATCAATTCGAAAGGATGTCTTTGATGAACATGATGATTGGCGCGCTTGTGCCTTCGGCGAAACTCTGGGGCGACATGATGCGGATGGGGATCGAGGCCCAGTTCGTCATGACCCTGCGGACTGCGGGGATGCTGGGACTGCTGCCGCATGGCAAGAACGAGAACACGCTGATGGTATCGGAAAAGACCGACGCGGTGCGCGAATCCTTCGGCGCGGCCTTCCGCTCGGCGGCGCGCGGGGCGCGGGCCGACCAGATCCTCGCAGCGGCACTGAAGCCTTACGGGCGGCGGACGCGGGCCAATGCCAGACGGCTCGGCACCCGGCTCTGAGGCGGCGGAAAGCGAAAAGGCCCGGCGGTTGCCGGGCCTTTGTCATTCATGGGGCAGGGATTCAGATCAGCTTGCCCATGGCGACCGCGGTGTCGGACATGCGGTTCGAGAAGCCCCATTCGTTGTCGTACCAGGACAGGATGCGGACCAGCTTGCCTTCCAGCACCTTGGTCTGGTCCATGTGGAAGACCGAGGAATGGGGATCGTGGTTGAAGTCGATCGAAACCAGCGACTCCTCGGTGTAGCCCAGCACGCCCTTGAGCCTGCCGTCCGCGGCCGACTTGATCGCCGCGTTGATCTCCTCGACCGAGGTGTCGCGGGCGGCCTCGAAGGTCAGGTCCACGACCGAGACGTTGGGGGTCGGCACCCGAATCGCCACGCCGTCGAGCTTGCCCTTGAGGTCGGGCAGCACCAGGCCCACGGCCTTGGCCGCGCCCGTCGAGGTCGGGATCATCGACAGCGCCGCGGCGCGGGCGCGGTAAAGATCCTTATGCATCGTGTCCAGCGTCGGCTGGTCGCCGGTATAGCTGTGGATCGTGGTCATGAAGCCGCGGGTGATGCCCACCGCCTCGTTCAGGACATAGGCCACGGGCGACAGGCAGTTCGTCGTGCAGGAGGCGTTCGAGACGACGTGGTCTTCCGATTCCAGCGTGTCGTGGTTCACGCCATAGACGATGGTCTTCAGCGCGCGGTCGGTGGACCATTCGCCCGAGACGGGGGCCGAGACCAGCACGCGCTTCGAGCCGTTCTGCAGATGGATCGCGGCCTTCTGGCCGTCGGTGAAGATGCCGGTGCATTCCAGCGCCACGTCCACGTCCTGCCACGGCAGCTTGGCCGGATCACGCTCGGCGGTGACGCGGATCGGGCCGCGGCCCACGTCGATGCTGTCAGCGGTGGTGGTCACCTGCGCCGGGAAGCGGCCGTGGACCGAGTCGTAGCGCAGCAGATGCGCGTTCGTTTCGACGGGGCCGAGATCGTTGATGGCCACGACCTCGATATCGGTGCGGCCCGATTCCACGATCGCCCGCAACACGTTCCGACCGATCCGGCCGAAGCCGTTGATCGCTACCTTGACTGCCATGAATACCTCCAACCGCTGACTGCGCGGGGACGCAATGCCCAAGATTGCGGGGAAATGCAATCAGTCGAAGGGGTCAGCCGCCCGCGCCGCCGGGGAAAAGCGCCCGCTCAGCGCCAGAAGCTGACCCATTCGATCAACGACAGCATCTGCCGCCCGACCAGCAGCGGCAGGTTCCAGTGCAGCACCGCCGCGTCGAGAACGAAGAACCCGACAACGATCAGCGCCAGCGCCAGCGCGATGCTGTTGGTCATGGCTCTGCCCCCGAATAAGTCCTGCGCGCGTCATAATCGGGCCGCCCGCCCCGCTGCAAGCCGGCGGCGCGGGCCAAGCGCCGCGGCCCGGCGGCTCGTCCGCGGATCGCCCTTCCGCAGCGTGCGCGATGCCGTCATCCGCCGGTGCCCTCGTCGTCCTCGACGATCAGGAACAGCTCTCCGGCCTGTTCCATCCGCCGGATCGCGGCGACAACGGCACTCATCGCCTCTTCAGCGTCGCGGGCCGTGACCTTGCCTGCGCCTTCCATCTCTTCCCGCATGCTGTCGGCCAGGCGGGTGCTGAGGCCGGACAACAGGAACTCCACCGTTGCGGCATTCTCGCCCGTTGCGCCGGCAAGGGCCTTGGTGATGGTGGCGGCATCGACCTCGCGAATGACGCGGGGGATGTCGCGGGGGTCGATGCGGCGGGGGATGGTGGCCCAGGTGAAAATGGTCCTGCGGACGCGGCCGGCGAAATCGGCATCGTCCTGATCCAGCCCCGCCAGCACCGTGTCGCGCGTCAGCGCCGGGGCGAAGTTGAGGATCGCGCCGACCTTTTCGACCGGTTGACCTTCGATGGCGGGCCGGGGCAGGGCGTCCACGGCGCGCATCAGCGCCAGCCCGATGCGCCGCAGGGCAGGCGCCTCGATCCCGGCTGTCAGCGACATCGCATAGGCGATCTGGCGGGCAAGCGCGGGGTCGAGCAGCCCGAAGACCTCTGACGCACGGGCGACGGGCAGGCGGGTGAACATCACCGCCGCGACTTCGATGGCCTCGGTCCGCGCCAGTTCCGCCAGTTGCGCGGGGGGCAGCGCGGCGATGCGGTCCCAAGGGTCTGCCGAGCCGTTCAGCGCCGCGATCCGCCGCAGCCGGCTGTTGGTGTCGGCCGACAGATGCGCGCCGATGATGTCGAGCGTCCCGTCGATCGATCCGGGGAAGGTCACGCCCACCGCTTCCAACTGGCCGCAGAACTCGGCGATCACCCGGTCGCAGGTGTCGCGGTCGACAAGCTCCATCCCCGCCATTTCCTGCGCCAGAAGCGCCTGCAACTCGGGCGGCAGTCGGGACAGGTCGAGATCCGCCCCGTCCGCGAGCATCACCCGGACCACCACCGCCGCCTTCTGCCGGGGGGACAACCCCGGCACTGCCCTCAGCATGTCCGCCCCCGTGAATCAGACCTGGGGGGCAGTCTCGCAGACGGGCCTTAACCTCAGGTTAACGGCTTCACGCCGCGCCGAAGACCCGGCGGAAGATCGTGTCCACATGCTTGGTGTGATAGCCGAGGTCGAACTTTTCCTCGATCTCGGCAGGCGAGAGCGCCGCCGTCACTTCGGGATCGGCCAGCAGTTCCTCGCGGAAGTCGGCGCCCTGTTCCCAGACCTTCATGGCATTGCACTGGACCAAGCGGTAAGCATCCTCGCGGCTGACACCGGCCTGCGTCAGCGCCAGCAACACGCGCTGGGACATGACCAGCCCTTTGAACTTGTTCATATTCCTCAGCATGTTCTCGGGGTAGATCACCAGCTTCTCGATCACGCCCGCCAGACGGTTCAGGGCGAAGTCCAGCGTGACCGTGGCATCCGGCCCGATGGCGCGTTCGACCGAGGAATGGCTGATGTCGCGTTCGTGCCAGAGCGCCACGTTCTCCATCGCCGGCACCACGGCCATGCGGACGAGGCGCGCAAGGCCCGTCAGGTTTTCCGTCAGAACCGGGTTGCGCTTGTGGGGCATCGCGGACGAGCCCTTCTGGCCGGGCGAAAAATACTCCTCCGCCTCCAGCACCTCGGTGCGCTGCATGTGGCGGAATTCGATGGCGATGTTCTCGATGGACGACGCGATGACGCCCAGCGTGGCGAAGAACATCGCGTGGCGGTCGCGGGGGATGACCTGCGTGCTGATCGGCTCGGGGCGCAGGCCCATCATGCGGCAGACGTGTTCCTCGACGGCCGGGTCGATGTTGGCGAAGGTGCCGACGGCGCCCGAGACCGCGCCGGTCGCGACCTCCTCGCGGGCACGTTCCAGCCGTTCGCGGCCGCGGGCCATTTCCGCGTAGAAGCGGGCGAAGGTCAGGCCCATCGTCGTGGGCTCGGCATGAATGCCGTGGCTGCGGCCGATCCGCACCGTATCCTTGTGCTCGAAGGCGCGGGTCTTCAGCGCGGCGAGCACCCGGTCCATGTCGTCCAGCAGGATGTCGGCGGCGCGCACCAACTGGACGTTCAGCGTGGTGTCGAGCACGTCTGACGAGGTCATGCCCTGGTGGACGAAGCGGGCTTCATCCGCGCCGATATGCTCGGCCAGATGCGTGAGGAAGGCGATGACGTCATGCTTGGTGACGGCCTCGATCTCGTCGATGCGGGCGACGTCGAACTGGACGTCTTTCGCCTTCCACACGGCCTCGGCGTTCTCGCGCGGGATCACTCCAAGGTCGGCCTGGGCATCGCAGGCATGGGCCTCGATCTCGTACCAGATGCGGAACTTGGTTTCCGGCGACCAGATGGCCACCATCTCGGGGCGGGAATAGCGGGGGATCATGGCGGGGCCTTCCGTCGCGGGAGCGTTCGCCTGCCTCTTAGAACCCCCCACGCCGGCAGTGCAACCGAATCGGGCCGGGCAGCTTAGCCCGGCCTTGGTCAGGCGTCCGTCAGGGCGTCATCACGCATTTGATGTATTCCGAGCGCTTGTCACGGAAATTCTCGTAGAAGCCCGGCCCGTCCTCCAGCGTGCCGCGGTGGGTTATGATGGTGCTGGGGTCGATCTCGCCCGCCTCGACGCGCTTGAGCAGGCGCTCCATATAGGCGCGGGTGTGGGTCTGGCCGCCGCGCATCATCAGCCCCTTGCCGAAGGCCGCGCCGATGGGGAACTTGTCGGCCACGCCCGCATAGACGCCGGGGATCGACACCGCGCCGCCCTTGCGGCAGCACATGATCGCATCGCGCAGTGCGTTCGGCCGGTCGGTTTCCAGCATCATGGCTGCCTTGGCCTTGTCGTAGATGTTGCCGATGACGGATGCGCCATGCGCTTCCAGCCCCACGGCGTCGATGCAGCGGTTGGGCAGCTTGCCCCCGGTCAGGTCCAGCAGCCGCTCGTAGCTGTCCTCTTTCGACAGGTTGATCGTCTCGGCCCCCGCCTTGCGGGCCATGTCGAGCCGCCCTTCCTCGAAATCCAGCGCGAAGACCCGCTCGGCCCCCAGCATGAAGGCCGAGCGGATGGCGAACTGCCCCACGGGGCCCGCGCCCCAGATCGCGACCAGATCGCCGGGGCCGGTGCCGACCTGCTCGACCGCCTGATAGCCGGTCGGGAAGATGTCGGTCAGGAACAGCACCTTTTCGTCGGGCAGGCTTTCGGGAACGGCGACCAGTCCCACGTCGGCATGGGGGACGCGCACGTATTCCGCCTGTCCACCGGCATAACCGCCGAAGAGATGCGAATAGCCGAACATCCCGCCGGGAGACTGGCCATAGAGCGCGTCCACCTTCTCGTGGTCGGGGTTGGTGTTGTCGCACAGCGCAAAGGCATCGACGCGGCAGAAGTCGCACTGCCCGCAGGCGATGTTGAAGGGCACCAGCACCCGGTCCCCCTGCTTGAACCTGGTCACGCCCGAGCCGACAGCGACGATCTCGCCCATGAACTCGTGACCGAGGATGTCGCCTTTCCGCATCTCGGGGATGAAGCCGTCGTAAAGATGCAGGTCCGAGCCGCAGATGGCGGTGCTGGTGACCTTCAGGACGACATCGCCCTGATCCTCGATAGTGGGGTCGTCGACGTTGTCCACCTGGACCTTGCCGGTGCCCTGAAAGGTGATCGCGCGCATTCATGCCTCCAACTGTTGTGCCAGCCGAACGGCGGCGACGGCGGAGGTGTTCCGCTGAACTTTGTTGTGACGGGCGCGACAGAAAAGGGCGCCCGCATGGGGCGCCCTTCCGCATCATCCTGCCGCTGGGATCAGCAGCTGTAATACATCGCGTATTCGATGGGATGGGGAGTATGCTCGAAGGCATAGACCTCTTCCCACTTGAGCCGGATGTAGCTTTCCAGCTGGTCGCGGGTGAAGACGTCGCCCTGCAGCAGGAAGTCCATGTCCTTCTCCAGCTCCTCCAGCGCCTCGCGCAAGGACCCGCAGACGGTTGGGATCTCGGCCAGTTCCTCGGGCGGCAGGTCATAGAGATCCTTGTCCGAGGCCGGGCCGGGGTCGATCTTGCCCCGTATTCCGTCCAGCCCCGCCATCAGCAGCGCCGCGAAGGCGAGATAGGGGTTGGCGGAGGGATCGGGAAAGCGGGCCTCGACGCGCTTGGCCTTCGGCGACTCGGTCCACGGGATGCGGACCGCCCCCGAGCGGTTGCGGGCGGAATAGGCGCGCAGCACCGGGGCCTCGAAGCCCGGAATCAGCCGCTTGTAGCTGTTGGTCGAGGGGTTGGTGATCGCGTTCAGCGCCTTCGCGTGCTTCAGGATGCCACCGATGAACCACAGGGCTTCCTGCGACAGATCGGCATAGCGGTCGCCGGCAAACAGCGGGCGGCCGTCCTTCCAGATCGACATGTTGACGTGCATGCCCGAGCCGTTGTCGCCCTTCATCGGCTTCGGCATGAAGGTCACGCTCTTGCCATAGGCGTGGGCCACGTTGTGGATCACGTATTTGTATTTCTGGATGTTGTCGGCCTGTTCCACCAGCCCGCCGAAGATCATCCCCAGCTCGTGCTGGCAGGTGGCGACCTCGTGGTGGTGCTTGTCTACCTTGATGCCCATGCGCTTCATGGTGGACAGCATCTCGGACCGGATGTCCTGCCCCTCGTCGATCGGATTCACGGGGAAATACCCGCCCTTGAAGCCCGCGCGATGCGCCTGGTTGCCGCTGTCGTATTCAGCGTCGGTGTTCCAAGCGGCGGCATGGGCGTCGATCTGGAAGCTGACCTTCTGCGGCGTCACCGAATAGCGCACGTCGTCGAAGATGAAGAACTCGGCCTCGGGACCGCAGTAGAAGGCATCGCCGATGCCGGTCGATTTCAGATAGGCCTCGGCCTTGACGGCGGTGCTGCGCGGGTCGCGGTCATAAGGCTCGCCCGTGTCGGGCTCGGCCACGTTGCAATGCAGGCACAGCGTCTTTTCGGCGTAGAAAGGGTCGATATAGGCCGAGGAAGGATCGGCCATCAGCTTCATGTCCGACTGGTCGATCGACTTCCACCCGGCGATGGAGGAGCCGTCGAACATGAAGCCTTCCTCGAACCAGTCCTCGTCGATCAGGTCCACGTCCAGCGTGACATGCTGCAGCTTGCCCTTGGGGTCGGTGAAGCGGACGTCCACATAGGCGACCTCTTCCGACTTGATGAGGTCGAGAACCTCTGCGACCGTTTTTGTGGCCATAAACTTCTCCTTGCCGCGTGGTTGCGGGTTCGTGGGTAGGATTTCGGCTCAGACGGCGTCGTCGCCGGTTTCCCCGGTGCGGATGCGGATCGCCTGCTCGACGGGGGAAACGAAGATCTTGCCGTCACCGATCTTGTCGGTGCGGGCGGCGCCGATGATCGCCTCGATGGCGGCATCGACCAGGTCGTCGGGCAGCACCATCTCGATCTTCACCTTGGGCAGGAAATCGACGACATATTCGGCGCCGCGGTAAAGCTCGGTATGGCCCTTCTGGCGGCCGAAGCCCTTGACCTCGGTGACGGACAAGCCCTGGACGCCCGCGTCCTGCAGCGCCTCCTTCACGTCGTCCAGCTTGAACGGCTTGATGATGGCTTCGACCTTCTTCATCGCGCTTTGCTCCTGTCCGGCTTGCCTTGAAGGTGTGGTGGCGGGTTTGATGGACGGGGTAAATGCCGGTGCGCCGGGCGACTGCCCTGGTTTCCGGCATTCGGCAGCAGGTGCCCAAATCTTGGGCAGGGTGGTGAGATGTTGATCGAACTTGGAACGAACCCGGAAGCTGGGACCGAACTTGTGCCCTGCCGCACCATCCGCGCCTTTGAACAGGAGGTCTTCGCCAGCGGCGCGGCGACCAGTGCCGGGCTGATGGAGATCGCGGGCGCTGCCGTGGTCGCCGCCATCGAGCAGGCATGGCCCGAGCTTGCGCCGGGGGGCGGGCGGTTTCCCGGCTCGGCCGTGGTCCTCTGCGGGCCGGGGCTGAACGGCGGCGACGGCTATATCGTCGCCCGGCTGCTGCACGAGAAGGGCTGGTCCGTGGACGTGATCGGCCTGGGCGATCCCGCGCGCCAGCCCCCCGAGGCCGCCGCCGCCCGCCAGAGGCTGATCGAGGCCGGGGGCAAGGTGGACGATGCGCCCGACCCGGAAGGCGAGTTCCCCGGCCATATGATCGGAACCTCCTACGATGTCGCGGTTGATGCGATCCTCGGCTCGGGCGCGCGCCATCCGATGCCGCAGGGCTGGTATGGCAACCTCTACGATTTCGCCGAGAACTCGGATCATCTGGTCTGCGTCGATGGCCACAGCGCGCTCGACCTCGACAGCGGCGCGGCCGATTCCGCCGAGCCGGCGGCGGAACTGACGGTCACGTTCCATCGCGCCCGTCCCGGCCATGTGCTGGGGCAAGGGCCGCTGCTGTCGGGCCGGGTGATGGTTGCCGATCTTGGGCTGCACAACGAATGGATGCGCTTCTCCGGTCCCGGCTCGCGCAGGTTCAACCAGTATCCCCTCTTGTGGACCCGCCATCTGCCGCCCTCTGCGCCCGCGCTCGCCAAGGACGCGGGGCAGCACAAATACGACCACGGCCATGCGCTGGTGCTGTCGGGCGGCGCCAGCCACGCCGGCGCGGCGCGGCTGGCCGCGCGGGCCGCTCTGCGCGTCGGCGCGGGGCTGGTGACGCTGGGGTTGCCGGAGGGCGGCGTGACTCCGGCCCTGCCCGACGCGCTGATGCGCCGGGTCATAGCGGGACCGGACGACTTGACCGCCGCGCTGGAGGATGAACGCATCCGCGCCCTCTGCCTCGGCCCGGGCCTTGGGCTGAAGCGTGCCCGCGCTCTGGTCGAGGCGGCGCTGCACCATCCCCGCGCGCGCCATGGGCTGAGGCTCGTGCTGGATGCCGACGCGCTCACCGCCTTTGCCGACGATCCACAGGCGCTGTTCGATCTGACCCGGCACCGCGAGGTCGTCTTGACCCCCCATGGCGGCGAGTTTGCCCGCCTGCTTCCCAAGAGCGTCGACGCAAGCCGCAGCCTCATCGGGACGATACAGGAGGCCGCGCGCGGGGTCGGATGCGTGCTCCTGCACAAGGGCGCGGCGACGGTCGTGGCGGACGGGTCCGGGCCGCCGCGCGTCATTGGCGCCTGGGACGTGCCTTGGCTTGCCACTGCGGGGACAGGCGACGTGCTTGCGGGCATCATCACCGGGCTGCTCGCCCGCGGCTTCCCGCCGATTGAGGCCGCGGCGACCGGCGCCTGGCTGCACGCCGCCGCCGCCCGCCGCTTCGGCCCCGGCCTGATCGCCGACGACCTGCCCGACCAGTTGCCGGGCGTGTTCCGCGATCTCGGGCTGTGATTTCCTCTCGCGCGCGCCCGGCGGCTTTGCTACAAGGCCCCGACCGGCGCGCTGCGCCGGGGATGCGGGTGTGGCGGAACTGGTAGACGCACCAGATTTAGGTTCTGGCGCCGTAAGGCGTGGGGGTTCGAGTCCCTTTACCCGCACCATGCCACCCTTGAAGCATCCGCCGCGCCGTCATGCCCGGCATGTGGCCGGGAAATGCCGCATCAGCCAGCCCTTTCAAGCGCGCCGGTCAGTCCGGCCACCATCATGCCCGCTTCGGTCAGAAACGGGAAATACCTGTCCCGCACGGCCCCGATCTCGGATGGACTCATCTCGGTCATGCCGCGGCGCTTTTTCCGGGTCTCGTTCGGCGCGCCGGTGTCGTTGCTGCCGTCATGCGTCACAAGCGCCATCCCGCGCGGCAATGTCAGATGCGGAAACCTTTGCGGCAGCGCGTAATGCCCAAAGCGGAAGATGCTGCGCCGGGGATGGCGCATGGCGGCGCCGGCGCTGAAGAACGCCACCGGCCAGTCATGGATCACCGGCCTTTGCCCGTTCAGGACCGAGAACATCACCCCTGTCAGGCTTGCGGCGAAGACCTCAGGGCCGTCCATCAGGGGCGCCGCGTGCCGTCGCATCACCTCGACGTAATCGGCGCAAAGGCAGTCGTCGTCATCCAGCCGGAACTGCAGGGTGTCGCGATACGGAATGCCGAGTTCCCGGAAGGTCGCGTCTTGGGCCGCCTCGGCACTGGTCACGGGGAAATAGCGCAGCACGACCTGGGGCACCTGCGCGCAGACCGCTTCCAGCCGGTCCTGGTAGAACTCGGGCATCAGGCTTGATGCAAGCACGACAAAGGTGAAGTCGGGGTCCGTCTGCCCCTTCAGCGAGGCAAGGGTGAGATGCTCGAAGGTGGCAAGCCGCGCTTCCAGCCGGCGGGGGGCGAAGAGCATCGCGGCGCGTTCCGAGGCGATTGCCCCGAACTCCTCCGCCCTCATCTTCCGGGTGGCCCGCCAGTCGCCCCGTCCGACCAGCGAAAAGCGGCACAGACCAACGATCCTCATCACGCCATCCCTGGTTTGGGCAGTCCGCGATGGATCAGCCGGGTTGCAAGCACAAGGCACGAACCGGTGAAGTCCGCCCTGCGACAGCATGGCGCCGCTGCTTGCGCGCGCGGCCGGGGGTCCCTAGAAGGGCGCACAAACTGCACGGCCGCTGCTGTCGCGGCCCCTTCGACATGACAAAAGGAATGCCCATGCAGGTCAAGGAAACCCTGAACGAAGGTCTCAAGCGCGGCTACCAGTTCACGCTGCCCGCCGCCGATCTGGCCGCCGAGGTCGATCGCCAGTTGGCCGAGGCGCAGCCCCAGATCGAGATGAAGGGCTTCCGCAAGGGCAAGGTGCCGATGGCGCTGCTGAAGAAGAACTACGGCCCGCGTGTCATGGGCGATGCGATGCAGAAATCCATCGACGACGCGATCAGCGCGCATATGCAGGAAAACAGCGTCCGCCCCGCCATGCAGCCGAAGATCGAGATGCAGAACGGCGAAGGCTGGAAGGACGGCGACGACGTGGTCGTCAACGTCTCCTACGAGCTGCTGCCCGAGATCCCGGAAGTGGACCTGTCGGCGGTCGAGCTTGAACGGCTGACGGTCGAGCCCGAGGAAGCGGCCGTGACCGAGGCGCTGGAGAACCTGGCAAAGAACGCCCAAGACTTCGAGGACCGCGCCGAGGGCGAGGCCGCGCAGCCGGGCGACCAGGTCACCATCGACTTCAAGGGCATGGTCGATGGTGAGGCATTCGAGGGCGGCAGCGCCGAGGGCTATCCGCTGGTGCTGGGCTCGGGGTCCTTCATCCCCGGCTTCGAGGACCAGTTGGCTGGCGTCAAGGCAGGCGACAGCGTGAACGTCAACGTCACCTTTCCCGAGGATTACGGCGCCCCGAATCTCAAGGGCAAGGACGCGGTCTTCGAGACCACCATCCACGCCGTCAAGTCGCCGAAGGCGGCCGAGATCGACGACGAACTGGCCAAGCGCTTCGGCGCGGAAAGCCTGGACGCGCTGAAGACCCAGATCCGCGAGCGTCTGTCGGCCGAATACCAGGGCGCAAGCCGTGCGCTGGTCAAGCGCGCCCTGCTGGACCGCATGGACGAGCTGGTCAGCTTCGAGTTGCCCGAATCGCTGGTCGAGGCCGAGGCCGCGCAGATCGCCCACCAGCTCTGGCACGAGGAACACCCGGAAGAGCAGGGCCACAACCACGGCTCCATCGAGCCGACGGACGAGCACAAGAAGCTGGCCGAGCGCCGCGTGCGTCTGGGCCTGCTGCTGGCCGATGTGGGGCAGAAGGCCGAGATCAACGTCTCGGACCAGGAAATGACCCAAGCGGTCATGCGCCAGGCCCGGAACTTCCCCGGACAGGAACGCGCCTTCTTCGAGTTCATCCAGCAGAACGAGGGCGCCCGCCAGCAGCTTCGCGCCCCGATCTTCGAAGACAAGGTGGTGGATCACATCATCGCCGGCGCCAAGGTGACGGACCGTTCCGTTTCCAAGGAGGAACTGGAAAAGGCGCTCGAGGCGCTGGACGAGATCTGATCGTCCCGGCTTGAACGACAGGGCCGCCCCTTGGGGCGGCCTTTTTCATCTGCGGTCCATGTCGTCCTCGTCCTTGGGCTCGACTCCGTTCTCGATCTTGATCTGCCGCTCGACCTCGGAATTCACCTCGGCCCCGGTGAGGACCACGATGGCGGCGATCCACAGCCACATCATCATCGCGACCGCCGCCCCCAGCGAGCCGTAAGTCTCGTTGTAGTTGGCGAAATTCGCCGTGTACCAGGAAAACAGGATCGAGGCGATCAGCAGCCCCAGCGCCGCCACGGCCGCGCCGGGGGAAATCCATTGCCACTGGGGGTCTTCCTTGCTGGGGCCGAAGCGGTAGATCACCGCCAGCCCCAGGATCAGCATCCCGGCAAGGATCGGCCAGCGCAGCCAGTTCAGCCATGTCTCGACGCCGCTGCCGGCAAGGACGGTGTTCAGCAGCACCGGCAGCACCGCGACCAGTGCGATCATCAGGATGACGCCCACGATCGCGCTGAGGGTCAGCGCCAGCGACACCAGGTTCAGCTTGATGAAGCCGCGCTTCTCGGTCTCGAACCAAGCGATGTTCAGCGCCTCGATCAGCGCCTTCATGCCGCCATTGGCGGACCACAGGGCAATCAGGATCGCGATGATCCCGGCGATGGACAGCGATGTAGTGGGGGCCGACGCGATGGCGATCACCTGTCCCGAGATCAGTTCCAGCGCGCTTTCCGGCAGGATGCGATCCAGCATCGACAGGTTGTCGGCGATGGTCGCCGGATCGGCGAGCATCCCGTAGATCGACACCAGCGCCGTGATCGCGGGAAACAGCGCCAGCAGCGCAAAGAAGGTGACGCCGCCCGCGACCGAGGTGACGCGGTCGGCGGTGAATTCAGTGACGACGCGCTTGCCGATCTTGACCCAGCTTTGCCGGCTCAACTGCCAGGGCGATTCCGGGGCGCCGGGACGCCGGGGCGGCGGCGCCTCGTTTGCCTTTTCGGTCTTGGCAGCCGCGGCTGCGGACTCCTTCCCGTGGCCCGGCTTTTCCGGCCTGTCCTGCTTCGACCCTCCGGGTTCGGGCGGCAACCCCTTGCGTTCGCGCCAGCCTTCGGGAAGCGGGTCGAACAAGGCTGCGAAGACATCGGGTTTCGGATCGGTCATGGGTGCCTCGGGTGGGGAAAGGCCGCGCCGGAAAGGCGCGGCCGGATCGGGGATGCCGGACGACCGGGCTTACAGGCGGTGGGTCCGGGCGGGATCGCCCTCGCCCTGCGCGGGTTCGCCCGTGTCGCGCAGGTCGACCACGTCGCGGCGCGCGGGGCGGCGGTAAGGGTCGCGGCGCGGCGCGGGGTTCGTTCCGGTGCCGCGCCCGGTATCCAGAAAGCCGCGCACCTGATCGGCTGCGCCATGGAAGTCGCGCATCACGCCTTCGGCTTGGGCTGCGACCGACCGGAAGGCCGCGACCGCCGCGCCGATGCCGTTCACCACGTCGTTGACGGTGCGCGTCAGCCGCTGGGCGGTATGTTCGACATCGTCCAGAAAGCCCATGGGCTGAACCCCCTGGCGCGGAGGGGCAGGCTTGCGGTCGCCCCCGTGCTTGCGCCGGGCTTCCGCGCGCATCCGGCTGCGCTGGGCGTCATCCTCGCGCATCCGGCTGCGGGCACGGGCGCGCACGGCCTCGCGCTCGCGTTCGGGCAGGGCGGCCATGCGAGGCGCGGTGTAGCGGCCGCGGGACTCGTCATAGACCTTGACCCGCGCCCGTTCGGCGGCGTCCTCGGCCTCGCGGTCAAGCCTGTCGTCGCCGGTCACCATGTCGGCCACCTTCCGCGCGGCCAGCACCACGCCGGCGGTCGCGGCGGCCGCGGCGATTGCCGCGCCGCCATAGACCAGCACGCGCGAGGTCATCGACGGCTGCGGCCAGATCCGTTCCCCGTCAGGCGATACGTCGCCATGCGGCGGGATCGGGCGGGCGCTGTGCCCCGAGGGCTGGTAGCGTTCCTGCCGGCGGTCCACCGGCCGGCCAAGGCCCCCGCCCTGGGGTATATAGCTGTTGGACGGCAGGTTGTCGGTATCGGACATGAGGTTTTCCTTGCTGCTGCCGCGTCTGCGGCGATGCGGTCCCTTTGGTCCTCCAACACATCGGCTCGGCCGATCGTTCCCGCAGCCGCGCGCCGCTTCACTTGGACTGCTTGTGTCCGGGGGCGGTGTCCGGCTGCCGCTCGGCATCGGGCAGGTCCGAGGGCGGGATCGCCAGATCGCGGGCGACATCCATCGTGTCGCTGTCGATGCCGGTGGGTGTGCCGAGGTCGCGCTCGACATCCAGCGAGGTTCTGTCGTCCTTTTCCCCCTCGTTCCTGACCATGTCGCCGAGGATGGTGGGATGCGTGCTCATGACTGCCTCCTTGCAGGTCCGGCAGACCAACTTGCGGCGGGGCAGGGGCGTTCCGGTGAGGTTCGCGCAAAAGAAAACCGCGCCGGGATGCGGCGCGGTTCAAAGTTTTCAAGAAGGCCGGAATCAGCCGCGGGGGGCGTCGTCCTCGTCGCGGCCGGCCGAGCCGATGTCGTCGAACAGTTCGGCGATCTCGAATTCGGCGGCGGCGTCTTCCTCGGCGGCCAGATCCTGGATCGAGCGGCCCGTCGCCTGCAGCTCGGCCTCTTCGGGCGAGCGGGCGACGTTCAGGGTGATCTTCGCCTCGACCTCGGGGTGCAGGTGGACCGTCACGTCGTGCAGGCCCAGATCCTTGATCGGCTCGGCCAGAACGATCTGGCGGCGCTCGACCTGGAACCCATCGGCGGCGGCTGCCTCGGCGATGTCACGCGGCGTGACCGAGCCATAGAGAGCGCCGGCGTCCGAGGCCGAACGGATGACGACAAAACTCGCCCCGTCCAGCTTTTCGGCGATGCGCTGCGCTTCCGCGCGGGTCTCGTCGTTGCGGCTGGCCAGTTCGGCCTTGCGGACTTCAAAGGCAGCGATGTTGGCGTCGGACGCGCGCATCGCCTTGCCCTGCGGCAGCAGATAATTGCGGGCGAAGCCTTCCTTGACCCGCACCACCTCGCCCATTTGGCCCAGCTTGGCCACGCGTTCCAGAAGAATGACTTGCATCGGTCAGATCCTCACTTCACGGCGTAAGGCAGCAGCGCAAGGAAGCGCGCGCGCTTGATCGCCTGCGCCAGCTTGCGCTGGTTCTTGGCCGAGACGGCGGTGATCCGCGACGGCACGATCTTGCCGCGTTCGCTGATATAGCGCTGCAGCAGGCGGGTGTCCTTGTAGTCGATCGCGGGCGCGTTGTCGCTCCCGAACGGATCGACCTTGCGGCGGCGGAAAAACGGTTTGGTCGCCATGATGTCGCTCCTTTACGATCAGAAACGGTCGCCGCGGGGGGCGCGCTCGCGATCCCCACGATCCTCGCCGCGCGATTCGCGGCGCTCGCCACGGTCGCCGTCCCGGCGGTCACCGTCACGGCGCTCGCCACGATCACCACGGTCCCCACGATCACCACGCTCGCGGTCGTCGCGGCGCTGCATCTGGACCGAGGGGCCTTCCGCATGCTCGTCCACGCGGACGGTCAGCACACGCATCACGTCGTCATGCAGGCGGGCGAGACGCTCCATCTCCTGCACGGCGGCCGAGGGCGCGTCCGAACGCAGGAAGGCGTAATGGCCCTTGCGGTTCTTGTTGATCTTGTAGGCAAGCGTGCGAACGCCCCAGTATTCGCTTTCCCTGACGGTGCCACCGTTGTCGGCCAGCACGGTCGAGAAATGTTCGATCAGCCCTTCGGCCTGCGCGTTCGACAGGTCCTGGCGGGCGATCAGCACATGCTCGTAAAGCGGCATGGCAATCCCTTCTCGTCTCGGGCGCGCTTCATAGGCGGGTAAGATCCCTTCCGCGCCCCGCCACGAGAGGCTGCGCCGGTTTCGCAAAACTGCGGAAAGGAATGGGGCCTTATAGGGGACGCGCCGCCCCAGGCAAGCGGATTCGGCGCAAACCGATGGAAGAAGACTGCTTCCGGAACAAGAATGGCGGTTCGATGTTCCTCACACTACCTATCCCTGCATAGCCACATCAACGACAGGAGCCTTCATGACCCGCACCCTCTCCGTTCTTGCCCTTTCCACCCTGCTGGCGGCCCCCGCCCTTGCGCAGACCGCCACCGACGCGCAGCAGGCCCCCGCCGCCCCCGAGCCTGCAGCCCAGGCCGCGGCAGCCCCCGCCGAGAGCGGCGACATCAGCGGCGCCTATGTGATCGACCCGGGCCACAGCCAGATCGTGTTCTCGTATGATCACCTGGGTTTTTCCATCAGCCACGGCATGATCAACGGCGTCACCGGGACGATCACCCTGGACGCGGCGAATCCCGCGAACTCCAGCGTCGAGGCCAGCTTCCCCTTGTCGTCGATCAGCACCATCGACGCGGATCTCGACCAGCATATGTATGGCGACCAGATGCTGAACGGCGCCTCGCCCGACACGCAGGTGACCTTCCGCTCGACCTCGGTCGAGCTGGAGGATGACGACGAGGCCAAGGTCACGGGCGAGCTGACGCTGAACGGCGTGACCGCCCCGGTGACGCTGGATGTCGATCTTCGCAAGGCGGCCGCGCATCCGATGACCCAGAAGCCGGCCGTCGGCTTCGTGGCCGAGGGCGAGATCAAGCGCAGCGACTTCAACCTCGGGATGCTCGCGCCGGCGGTGTCGGACGAGATGGAGCTCCGGATCTCGGTCGAGGCGATCAAGGGCTGATCCGGCCGAACCTGGCAGAAGAAAGGGCCGCCCTTGGGCGGCCCTGATGCTTTTCAGCCGCGATCAGTTCGCCGCGGCATTTGCGCCGGGGGCTGCGTCGATCGGCGAGGGGGGCGGCGTCTCGTCGGTGCGGACGGGCAGGGTCGGGTGAACGACCTGCGGCTGCTCGCCGTCCAGCGTGATCAGGAAGGCGGTGATGTCCCCGGCCTGTTCCTCGGTCAGCTCGGTGCCGAGCTGGGCGGTCGCCATGATCTTCACTGCTTCCTCCAGGCTCCAGACCTTGCCGGAATGGAAATAGGGCGCGGTCAGGGCGACGTTGCGCAGCGGCGAGGCGCGGAAGACATACTGGTCCTCCTCGGTCTGGGTGACCTCATAGCGGCCGACGTCGCCCTCGGGGCGCACCTCGGCGTCGGGCGCCTCGACCAGGCCGAAGGGGAAATATTCCTGCCCGCCGAAGTTCACGCCCGCGTGGCAGGTCGTGCAGCCCGCGTCCATATAGGCCTGCAGGCCCCGCTTTTCCTGTTCGTTCATGGCGCCGTCCACGCCCATGAGCCACTGGTCGAAGCGCGAGTTCGGGGTGATGAGCGTGGTCTGGAACGCTTCAAGCGCCAAGGCGAAGTTGTCGAAGGTGATCGGGTCATCCTCGCCGGGGAAGGCCGTCTCGAAGGCCTCGACATAGCCGGGCATCGAACTGATGGTCGCGATCAGGTTCTCGGGCGTGTTGTTCATCTCGACGCCCGCCTGCACCGGACCCTTGGCCTGCTCGGCCAGATCCTCGGCGCGGCCGTCCCAGAACTGGGCAGCGTTGAAGACCGCGTTCAGCATGGTGGGCGAGTTGCGCGGCCCCTGTTGCCAGCCATGGCCGACCGAGGCTTCAAGCTGGTCCGTCCCGCCCAGGCCGAGGTTGTGGCACGAGTGGCAGGAAAAGACGCCCGACAGCGACATCCGGGGATCGAAGAACAGCATCCGTCCCAGATCCGCCCGCGCGCGCGTGATCGGGCGGCCGCTGGGCAGTTCGGCGGCGCGGGGGATCGGCTCGAACCAGTCCGCGGCTTCGGCCCGCAGTTCGGCATCGGGCGATTCGACTGCGGCAGCCTCGGGCGTGGCTTGGGGGTCTGACACGGCACCGCCCTCGGGCGGGGTCACGGCGGTTTCGGCGGCGATTTCCTCGGTCGACCCCTGGGCCAGGGCGGCGTCGCCCGCGGCGGTCGCTTCCTGCGCCGGGTCGCCCGCCGCGGGGACCTGCACCCCCTGCGCCTGTTCGACAACGGCGGCGGGGGCGGTCGCCGGCTGTGCAAAGGCAACGGGCGCCACAAGGACAAGGGCCGTGGTAAGATACATAAGGGGACGGTAGGTCATCATGGCTCCATTCGCTTGATGCGGTTTCCGCGCGTCAACGGACTATCGCACCGGGGCAGTGACGGTTCCATGATGCAGATCAAAGCTTTCGCCTTTCATGCGCCCTTGCCGCCCCCGGTCATGGGGTCTAAGCGGCAGGGATGCTGCCCGCCGACCGCCTCGACCAGATCGTCAGCCGCTTCGAGTATCTCGAAGCGCGGCTGAATGCGGGACCGCAGGCCGACGAGATTGCGCGCGTCAGCCGCGAATATGCCGAGCTCGGGCCGGTGGTCGCCCAAGTCGCCGAATGGCGCGCGGCGCGGGCAGGTCTTGCCGAGGCGCAGGCGATGCTGGCCGATCCCGGCATGCGCGAACTGGCCGAGGACGAGATCGCCCGCCTGCGCGCGCTTCTGCCGGAACTGGAACAGGCGCTGCGGCTGGCGCTGCTGCCGAAGGACGCGGCGGATGCCCGGCCCGCGATCCTGGAAATCCGCCCCGGCACCGGGGGCGACGAGGCCGCGCTTTTCGCGGGCGACCTGCTGCGGATGTATCAGCGCCATGCGGAACAGCAGGGCTGGGACTTCCGCCTGCTGGAACTGGCAGAATCCGAACTGGGCGGGGTCAAGGAGGCCGTGGCCCATATCGCGGGCGAGGGGGTCTTCGCCCGGCTGAAATACGAATCCGGCGTCCACCGGGTCCAGCGGGTGCCGGAAACGGAATCGGGCGGGCGCATCCACACCTCGGCCGCGACCGTGGCGGTCCTGCCCGAGGCCGAGGACGTGGACATCGACGTCCCCGCCGCCGACATCCGCATCGACACCATGCGCTCGTCAGGGGCGGGGGGCCAGCACGTCAACACGACGGACTCAGCGGTGCGGATCACCCACCTGCCGACCGGGATCGTGGTGACAAGCTCGGAAAAGTCGCAGCACCAGAACCGCGCCAACGCGATGGCAGTGCTGCGGGCGCGGCTTTACGACATGGAACGGTCCCGCGCCGATGCCGAACGCGCCGCCGACCGCAGGTCACAGGTCGGCTCGGGCGACCGCAGCGAGCGCATCCGCACCTACAACTTCCCGCAGGGACGGGTGACGGACCACCGGATCAACCTGACGATCTATGCGCTGGACCGGGTGATGGGCGGCGACCTGACCGAGATCATCGACGCGCTGACCGCCCACGACCAGGCTGCCCGGCTGGCCGAGGCCGAAGGGTGAGGGACGGTCACGCGGCGCTGGCCGAGGCGACCGCCCGGCTGGCCGCAGCCGGGATCGACACTGCGGCCGGCGACGCGCTGGTGCTGATGGGGCACGCGCTGGGCCTTCCCCGCCATGCCCTGCGCGATGCGCTGGCGCAGCCGATGCCGCCGGATGCGGTCCCACGCTTCGAGGAGGCCATCGCCGCGCGGCTGGAACGCCAGCCGGTCAGCCAGATCATCGGCTATCGCGACTTCTGGAAACACCGCTTCCGCGTCACCCGCGACACCCTCGATCCCCGCCCCGATACGGAAACGCTGGTGGCCGCCGCGCTGGAACTGCCATGGCGCTCGGTGCTGGATCTCGGCACCGGAACCGGGGCAATCCTTCTGTCGCTGCTGGCCGACCGTCCCGGCGCACGGGGCCTTGGGGTCGATCTGTCCGAAGCGGCGCTGGAGGTTGCGCGTGGCAATGCCGCCGCACTGGGCATTGCCGCTGATTTCCGGCGCTCGGACTGGTTCTCGGCGGCCGGAGGCCATTTCGACCTCATCGTTTCGAACCCTCCCTATATCGCCGCCGACGAGATGCCCGCCCTGTCGCCCGAGGTGCGCGAGTGGGAACCCCGCGTCGCCCTGACCGACGAGGGCGACGGGCTTTCCGCCTATTGCGCCATCGCCGCGGGGGCAGGGCCGCATCTGTCGCCCGGCGGCTGGCTTGCGGTCGAGATCGGGCCGACGCAGGCCGCGGCTGTCAGCGCGATTTTCGCGGCCTGCGGGTTGCAGCAGATCGGCCTCCGCCACGATCTTGACGGGCGCGACCGGGTGATTATGGCGCGCAATCCGGGCTGATCGGATGCATTTTTAAATAAACGACCCGTGTTTCAGGGCGATTTCACTTGCCATGGATCATCTTGCATGGTTAGCAGGCGGCGTGACAGGGGCATGATGCCCCGCACGGGTCATCCGCACACACCGTTGCCGGAGAGTTCCGCGAATTGCCGGGCCACTGTCCCGGCCCATGCCGCAGCACCGTGACCCCAACCGCATCCAGGCGTTCCGCGCCGGACCAAGAACATTGGCACGATGAGATCTTCCAAGTCCCGCTCGCGCAACAAGTCCCGCAGCAATCCGCGGTCTTTGGGCAACGTCGTCAACCGCGTCTTCGACAGCTCCGGCCCCGAAGGGAAAGTCCGCGGCACTCCCCAGCAGATCATCGAGAAATACCTTGCGCTTGCCCGCGACGCGCAGTTGTCCCACGACCGCGTGGCCGAGCAGAGCTTCCTGCAGCATGCCGAGCATTACACGCGGATGCTGGGCGAGGCCCAGCGCGAGCAGGCCGAGCGTCAGGCCCAGTTCGGCGGCCAGCAGCCCGGCGTCGACGGGCGCGAGGAGCAGCGCAACGGCTACCCTTACCAGGGCAACCAGCCGCAGGGCGAGCGGCGCGATGATCGCGGCGACGGCCGCAACGAGCCGCGTGACACCCGCCGGGACGACCGCAGCGACAACCGCCAGCCTCGCCGCGATGATCGTAATGACCGGCGTGACGAGCGCGAGGACAACCGCCGCGACGAACGCCCGACCGTCGGACCCGTGACCGAGGCCCCCGCCGAAGCCGCCGCCGAGATCCTGCCGCTGGCCCCCGCCGTCGAGACGCCTGCCGCCGAGGCGCCCGCTGTCAAGGCGCAGGCGGACCCGGTGCCCAGCGAGGATGCCGCGCTGCCCGAGCTTTCGCAGCCCGACCTTCCCGGCCTGCCCGAAGCGCAGGGTGACGACAATGCGGTGCCGGTGGAAACGCCCGAAAGCCGCGACGAAGCTGCGGTCGATCTGCAGGCGGCACCTCCGCGCACCCGCAAGCCGCGCGCGACGACGCCGCGCCGTGCCCCCCAGCGTCGCCGCCGCACTGAGGACGGCGAGGCTGTGGTTGCCACCCCCGAAGCTGCCGGGGAAGAATAAGGCATCAGGACTGCAGGGGCGCGTAGGACGCGCCTCCTGCAATGCCGCCCGGAAAGTTCCGCGGTTTGGTGGTCCTGCGCTGCAGGCACGGATTCCAGCAGAAGCTCATGTCGTGCTGACGGTCTAATGCCTTGGGACTGCTGGCCCGCGAGGTTGTCTTGTACAATGTCCTTGTGCCTGTCTCCCCATCGTTCAGGCGGGAACTCGTCAAACAACGTCAACGGCTTTCCTGCATGGCTGCGTGCAGGATCGCCGCCGCAGCCGGGTCTTTGCCAGCTTTCCTGCCCGTGATCGTCCGGTGAGCGCCGGGGTCAGCCCGTGCTGCGCGCAGCCGCCAGCGCACGGGCAAGGATGCAGAAGCGTTCCAGGTCGATTTCTTCCGCACGGGCGGTCGGCGGGATGCCAGCCTCGGCCAGAAGCGTTTCGATCTGCGGATTCAGCCCGCGCAGCGAAGCGCGCAGCATCTTGCGGCGCTGGTTGAAGGCGGCGCGGGTGATCTCTTCCAGCACACGCGGATCGGCCGGAAAGCGCGGCGCGGGCAGGGCGGTCAGGTGGACGACCGCAGACTCGACCTTGGGCGCGGGCACGAAGGCCTGCGGCGGCAGGGTCAGGACGATCCGCGCCTCGCAGCGCCATTGGGCGAGGATCGCAAGGCGGCCATAGTCCTTGCCGCCCGGCCTCGCCACGATGCGCTGCGCGACCTCCTTCTGGAACATCAGCGTCAGTGATTGCCAGAAGGGCGGCCATTCGGGTGGGGTCAGCCAGCCGACCAGCAGTTCCGTCCCGATGTTGTAGGGCAGGTTCGCGGCGATGCGGACCGGGGGCGTGACATGGGCGAGCGGGTCGATCTCCAGCGCGTCTCCGTGGATCACCGTCAGCCGGCCGGGATAAGCGGCGGCGATTTCCTCCAGCGCGGGAATTGCGCGGGCATCCTTTTCGATGGCCAGCACGTGGCGCGCGCCCTCGGCCAGAAGGCCGCGTGTCAGGCCACCGGGGCCGGGGCCGACCTCGATCACGTCGCATCGGGTGAGGTCGCCTGCCGCGCGGGCGATGCGGGCGGTCAGGTTCAGGTCCAGAAGGAAGTTCTGGCCAAGCTGCTTCTTCGCCCGCAGATCGTGGCGGGCAATGACATCGCGCAGGGGCGGCAGGCCGTCGATCGCGCTCAACGGGCGGCAAGCGGGGGCTTTGCGCCCCCGCACCCCCGCAGGATATTTGCGGCCGAAAGATCGGTCATGCCGCTGACCGCTTCTGCGCCATATCCCAGGCCATGCGCAGCGCGGCGATGGTGCTGGAGGGATCGGCCCGGCCCCGGCCCGCGATGTCGAAGGCGGTGCCGTGGTCGGGCGAGGTGCGGACAAAGGGCAGGCCAAGGGTGACGTTCACGCCCCCTGCGAAGTCCAGCGTCTTGATCGGGATCAGTCCCTGGTCGTGGTAGCAGGCGATCGCCGCGTCATAGCGGGCGCGAGCGGGGGCGTGGAACATCGTGTCGGCGGGCAGAGGGCCGGTGACCTGCATTCCCTCGGCCGCAAGGCGCTGGCAGAGGGGGGCAACCCAGTCGAGTTCCTGCCGGCCCATGGCGCCGCCCTCGCCCGCGTGGGGGTTGAGGCCGGCGACGGCGATGCGGGGGGCCGCGATACCGAAGTCGCGGATCAGGCCCGCATGGGTGATGCGGATGGTGCGCTCCATCAGCTCGGGCGTCAGGGCATGCGGGACCTGTTCGAGCGCGATATGGATCGTGGCGGGGACGACACGGCAGGGCGGATGCACCGTGGTCGAGGCGAGCATCATCGCCACCTCGGCCCCGCCAGAGAGGTGGGCGAGGTATTCGGTATGGCCGGGAAAGGCGAAGCCTGCGCCTTCCTTCAGGGCCTGCTTGCTGATGGGCAGGGTGCAGATGCCACCCGCTTTCCCTTCCATTGCCAGCGCCACGGCGCGGGCGATTACGTCGATGATGCCTTGCGCATTGGCTGGATCGGAGCGGCCGGGAGTCGCAGGGGCAGCGAAGTCGTGGCGCAAGACGGGCAGCGTACCGGATGCGACGGGATCGCCGGGCGCCGTGACCCCGGCCCAGACCGTGCCCTCCGGCAGATGCCGGGGGTCGCCAAGCCAGACGAAGGGCACGCCCGCAACCAGCGCCAGAGGGGCGAGTTCCGGGCCGATGCCCGCGGGTTCGCCGCAGGTCAGGATCAGCGGCGGGGTCACGGGCGCCGGCTCACGGGCGGCGCATCAGCGCGTCGGCGCGCAACTCGGCCAGGTAGGCGTCGGCGGCCGCGTTGACCTTGCGGTTGAAGATCACCGCCCGCACCTCCTCGCGCGTCCGCAGCGGCGGGTCGCCGGGCGTGGCGACGCCTGCCGCGGCGGCTGCATCGGCGGCGGCGTTCGCGGCATTGGGCGCTTCGGCGGCGCTGGGAGGGGGCGCCTCGCGCCGCGGGGGCACCGGCAGGCCGGGCAGGGTGGTGGGCTCGGCCGTGTCGGCGATCAGCGCGGGCGTGCGGCTGCAGAGCATCACCAGCCGCGCACCCCCGCCATAGTCGATCACCGTGCCTTCGTTGCGGTCCAGCGAGGCGATCCGCTGCGCCACGTCCAGCGGCACCGCCGACAGGGGCTGCGTCTGCCGCCGGATCACGTCGCCGGCGAAACGGTTGGCCTCGACGAAGACCTGCTCGCAACTGTCGGCAACGGACAGGATGCGGGCACCTTCGGCCGCCGAGGGCAGGGCAAGCTCGACGTAATCGACGGTCTGCGACTCGGCCCCTGCCCGAAGGCGGCCCTGCGTCTGGCGCAGGAAGAACAGGACCACCGCGCCCTGCACCGGAAGCGGCTGGCTGATCGAGCCGGGTGGCAACTGCAGGATGATGTCGCGCAGGCCGGGCGCGAGGTTCGCCAGCGGCGTCCAGGGAAGCTGCCCGCCCTGCGGCGCGGTCGGCACCGCCGAATACTGGCGGGCGGCGGCGGCGAACTGGGCCTCGGTCGTCACCGACCCCGACAGTTGCTGCGCCAGCGCCAGCGCGGATTGCTCCTGCCCGGGCGGGGCGGGGAGCACCAGTTCCGACAGCAGGACCTGGGTAATAATCGGTGTCTCGATCTCGCGGGTCAGCTCCTGCTCGACCTCGCGGTCGCTGACATCGATGGTGGGCACGATGCGCTGGCGGATGACCTCGCGCCAGGCGACGCCGGTGCGGACGAAATCGCGGTAAGCCTGCCGCTCGACCCCCTCGCGGCCAAGCGCGGCGGCGAATTCCTCGATGCCGAGCCCGGCGCGGCCTGCGAACTCGGCCAGCCCCGCTTCCAGCCCCTCGTCGGTGACGGCGATGCCGAGTTGCCTGGCGATGTCCATCTTCAGCCGGTCGTCGATCAGCGCCTGCAGCGCGCCCTCGCGGTCGGCGCCGGGGGCGCGCAGGATCTGCATGAAGCGGATGCGCTGGTCCAGCTCATACTGCGTCACGGCCGAGTTGTTGACATACACCACGGGCGACAGCGGCTCCGTCTGGGCCAGCGCGGGCAGGGCCGTCGCCCCCAGAGCCACCGCCATGGTCGTCGCGTGAAGAATCCGCCGCATCGTCGCCCCGTCCTCAGGTCTTGCCGTTCTGTTCTTGCAGGCCAACCTAGCGCAGGCAGGACCGCCGCGCCACCGTCGCCACGCCATCGGCGCGCGAGCGCCCGAAGCCGCCCAGCCGCACCGACAGCCCTACGTCCGTGTCGGCCCGAACCGTGTCCGACGAGGTGAAGCGGCGCGACACCGACAGGTCCACCGTCACGCATTCGTTGCGGTATTCCAGCCCCAGTTCCGCCTTCTGCGCCCGGTCGGCGGCAAAGTCGTAGCGGGTCTCGGCCGTCGCGCGCCAGCCTTGGGCCACCTGCCAGCCGGTGGTGGCGGTCAGTTCGGACACGTCGCGCGGGCGGCCTTCCTCGGTCCGGGCGTCGATCCACAGATAGCCCGCGGAGAGTTCGAGGCCGGGGCGCAGCCAGCCCACGCGCAGCTCGTCGCGGTGGATCGACAGGTCGCTGTCGAACAGCGCCCGGTTGGCGACGGCAAGGCCGCTGGAATCGGAATAGGTCGCGGACAGCAGCCAGTCGGACTGGCGGCCGGACAGCACCTCGCCGCCGCGTTCAAAGGCGGGGTCCGGGTCGTTGCGCAGCACCCGGCCCGCCGTCACCCCCAAGGACCAGCCCGCCGGGTCGATCCGCGTCCATGTCAGCCCGAGGTTCGCCCGCAGACCCCCTTCCACCGCATCGCGGCCGGGCAGGCGGTCCAGAGAAAACAGGTTCCCCTCGTCGAACTCGATCAGGCGGGAATCCTCGTTCGGCACCTCGTCCTCGTTGTCCAGTTCCGGCGACCAGACGGCCTGCAGCACGGGTTCCAGCAGGTTCGCGGCCGGGCCGCCCCGCGACAACAGCGGCCAGCGCAGCTCAATGGCGCCGACCGGGGTCGCGCGGGCCTCGGTCGCGTCGAAGCGGCTGTCGTCGCGGATGCGGTAAAGGTCCGCGTCCAGCCGCCCCTGCATCGCCGCGACGATCCCAAGGGGCAGGATCTCGTTGCGCTGCCAGTCCAGCCGGGCCGAGCCGCGGGCCATGTCGCGGCCCTCGATGTCCTCGCCCGAGCGGCGCCGATGGGCGTGGACGGACAGTTGCACCCCGCCCTCGCCGCCGATCAGCGCAGGGCGGAACCGCCGTTCCCACAGCGCGTCGGCGACAAGGTCGGGGAATGCCGCGTTGTCCTCCTCGTCGCGAAGGGCCTCGTAGCGGCCGACGCGGGCAGTCACCAGCCGGTCGCGGGCGACGCGGTCCAGCGTCACCCCGCTCCACAGCCGGTCGGCGTCGGTGATGTCGTAATCCAGCAGGTAGGCGCGGTCCGAGGCGGTCTGAAGCTGCAGCCCCAGCAGGTAATCGCGGGGAAGCCGGAAGGCGGCGTTCGCGAACAGATAGCCGCGCGTCCCCGAGGCCAGGTCGTCGTCCGAGATCGCGCCGTTGATCTCGGCGGCGCCGTTCACGAAGGCCTGCCGGTAGCGCAGCCCCAGCGTGGAGGTGCGGCTGGCCGAGACATAGGGCGTCAACGTCAGGTCGGCGCTGTCGCCCAAGGTGATGAAATAGGGCAGCATCACCCCGAACCCCAGCCCCGAGGTCGTGCGGAAGCGGGGCGCGAGGAAGCCGGTCATCCGCTCGACCGTGGGATCGGGGGCGGACAGCACGGGCAGGGTCGCGACAGGCAGGCCGAAGGCGCGGAACTGCGGGCGGTCGAAATGGATGCGCCGGGTTTCGGCGTCATGGGTGATGCGGCGGGCGCGGATCTCCCACAAGGGCGTGGGGTCCGAAGCGCAGACCTGGCAGGAGGAAGCGACCACATGGGTCAGCGTGGTCATCCGGCCCTGGCCGGTGCGGCGGACCTCGGCTGCGGCGAACTGCAGTTCGCGCGCCAGCACCATCCGGGCGCCGGTCAGCAGCCCGTCCTGCAGGTCCTCGTCCAGTTGCGCGGCGTCGGCGATCAGGATGACTTCCGATTGGGTGCTCTCGCTGCCCGGCTCGGTCAGGTGGATCGGCCCCTCGATCGCCAGCGTGCCCGCATTGCCGTCATAGATCACCCGCTCGGCGATCAGCCGCGCGCCGCGGAACCAGATCACGACCCCGCCCGATGCGGTCAGCACCCGGTCGCCCGACAGATCGACGTGATCGGCAAGAAGCGTGGCCGCGTCATCCGGCTCGGGCGGCGTTTCGACCCGCGCGGGCGGCCGCCGGGGCGCGATCACCACAGGCAGCGCGGTGAAGCTGGTTCCGTCGGCCAGCCGGTCGCCGCGCCGGTTCGATTCCGTCGGCGCAAGTGCCGGCCCGCCTCTGCCCACGAAAGGAACCGAGGGCGCGGTCAGGTCAGTCTGCGCCGAGGCGGCGGTCGCCAGCGCAAGGCCGATGGCCAGGGCGGCCGTGCCGCGGCGGAGGATGCGGGCAGGCGCGGTCATCATTCCTCCAGCCGCAGAAGGGCGGTCAGTGCCAGCAGCGCCGCGATCAGCGGGGGCGCGAAGGCGGCGAAGGCGGGCGGCACCTCGCCGGCCTCTCCCAGAACCTGCGTCAGGTTGCGCAGGAAGAACAGCCCCACGCCGGTGATGAAGGCGGTCAGCACCAGCATCCCGCTGCGCCGCCCTCGCATCGGCCGCATGGTGAAGACGGCCGCGACCATCACCATCGCCCCCATCAGGAAGGGCCGGGCGATTTCCATCATCAGCCAGACCTTGTGGCGCAGGGCGGAAAAGCCCGCGCGTTCCAGCCCTTCGATGAAATCGGGCAACTGCCAGAAGGGGATCGCCTCGGGTGCGCCGAAGCCGTCGCGGATGCGCGCGGCGGTCAGTTCCGTGGGCAGCGTCATGCCGGGCAGGGCCAGCGCCGCGCTTTCGGGATTGGCGCTGCCGAGCCGCCATTCCTTCACCCCGGTCAGCGCCCAGGCGCCGTTGATGAGCCGCGCCGACTGCGCGACGATGCGGCGGACCGGGCCTTGGGTCGCGTCGAAGACCAGAAAGGTCGCGTTGTAAAGCGTGGTCGCGTCGGCGCTGGCGCGGCTCGCGCGGATCACGATCTGGCCGCCCTCGGGCCCGGTCCCGGCCGAGCCCGCCGGCACACCCTGCCGCAGCCAGACCGCGCCCCGTCCCAGCGAGACGGCCTGCGGCACCTCTCCGTTCGCCCGCGCGGCGGCCTCGTCGTAGCGCTTGGTGGTGGCTGCCACCATCGGGTTCATCACGCTGACGAGAATGGCGCCCAGGACGACCGCCGTGATGACGGGCGCGGCCACGATGCGCAGCCCGGACCGCCCGGCGGCGCGGATCGCCACCATTTCCGAACTGCGCGACAGCCCCAGAAACAGCGCGATGCCCGCAAGCAGGGCGATCAGCGGCAGGATCGCATAAACGCCTTCGGTGATGTTCAGCGCCGACAGGCCAGCCGCCCCCGCAAGGCCGATGTCGTCGCCGCCGAAGCGGCGGATCTGCTCGACGATGTCGATGAGGAAGAGGATCGCCACGAAGACTGCCGTCACCAGCAGAAATTGCCGCAGGAAGCGTTGGGCGACATAGCGTTGCAGGATCATGGCCCGACCTCGGCTTGGTCCGCCCCGCGCAGCCGCCGCGGCCGGGCCGCCACCCACAGCGCCGCCATGACCATAGCCGCGCCCGCAATCGCGGGCACATAGAGCAGCGGCCAGCTTTCCGGCGCCTTCGCCGCGCGGCTGGCGGCGGCAGTGGACAGGAAATGCACGAAGAGCAGCGCCACCACCGCCCAGATCACCTGCCGCCAGACGCCAAAACGCGAGAAGCCGCCCAGAAGCAGCATGGAAAAGCCCAGCAGCGCCCCCACCGGGGCGAGCAGAGGCTGCGCCAGCCGCTCGTGCCCTTCCGCCCGCGCGCGCTCGGCCGAGGCGCCGGTCGCGGACAGGATCTCGGGGTCTGGATTCAGCAGCCGGGGCGTCGAATAGTCGCGCAGGTCGCGCCCGCGCCGCGCCGTGACGGAAAACAGCGCGCCGATGTCATAGGTCAGGTCGGCAAAGCGCGTGGTGGACAGGCGCGGCTCGGCCCCCGGCGCGCTGCGCAGCGTCTGGACCATGCCCCGCGCCATCACCAGCCGGGGGCCGGTCTCGCCGCGCAGGACCAGCGCCTCCTCGGCGGTGTAGATGGTCTGGCTGCCTGGGTTGCGCGCGTCTTCCAGGAACAGGTCGATCAGGCGGCCGTCGGGCGCGATCTCGCCGATGAACAGGGTCACGCCGTCGCCGGGATGCTGGAAGGCGCCTGCGCGCAGGAAGCGGGCGGAAACGTTTTCTGCGATGTCGGCCTGCCGCTCGGCCAGCCGGGCGCGGGCCATGGGCACCAGCCCATGGGCGAGGATCGCGACCATCAGCCCGACCAGAAGCCCGAAGACCAGCGCCGGGCGCGCCAGCCGCCAGGGCGACAGCCCTGCCGCCTGCATCACCGTCAGCTCGGATTCCGACGCCAGCCGGTTGGTTCCGTAGGCCGTGGCCGCAAAGGCCGCCACCGGCAGCACCAGCGCGATCACGACGGGCAGGGTCAGGGCCGTGAATTCCAGCACCACCAGCGCGGTCTGGCCATCCTGGATCAGTTGCTCGAACAGCCGCACGGCGCGGTTGATCCAGTAGACCGACACCAGCACCAGCGCGAAGAACCCGAACTGGGTCAGGAATTGCGACAGCATGTATCGGTCGATCCGGGTCATGTCCCATCCTGGCTGCGGGCCCGTCCTGATTAGCCGGGCGAGGGGTCCGGCGAAAGCCCTTCGGGCCGCTGCCTGGCCGGTCTGGTCAAGGCGGCGGGTGGGGCTTAGGCTCTGCCACGCTCGCGCAACCGAAGGCTTCCCGATGACCCATCCCGTCGAAATCCGTTTCATGCCCGCCGCCGACGCCGATCTTTCGGAACGCGAGGGGCGGCTTGCCCTGATCGTCGGCGAGCGCGACCAGTTGCCCAAGGGGCTGCCGGGCCCTGTCCGCAAGAGCCTGTCCCGCGCGCTGGGGTCGAAGGCATGGGCCGAGGTCAAGCCGGGCGGCGCAATGGAGATCGCCTTTCCGGCGGGCCTTGCCGCCGATGCGGTGCAGCTTGTCCGCCTGCCCCGCCGCGCCGATGCGGCGCTGGCGCGCAAGGCCGGGGCCGCCATCGGCGCCCGCATGGGCAAGGGCGAGGTCACGGTGGTCTGCGATCCGCGCACGCCGGTGGCCGACCTGACGCTGGGGATCGCGCTGCGCGGCTATGACTTTCCGGCCTACAAGTCCGCGCCGCAGGCCGAGGCCGGGGCCGAGGAGACCGCCGGCGACCTGCCCGCCGCCGCGCCGCAAAGCACCACCCACGGCGCCGCGCCCGACGCGCGGCTGAATGACGCCGCGGGTGCCGAACCCGAGCCGGGCACGACCGGAAAAACCGCCGAGCCGCCGCAGCCGGAAAAGGCCCGCGTCACCGTCCTCTGCGCCGACCCCGAGGCGGCGGCGCGCGAGGCACAGGCGGGGGCGGCGCTGGCCGAGGGCGTGTTCTTCACCCGCGATCTGGTGAACGAGCCCGCGAACGTCCTGACCACCACCGATTTCGCTGACCGCCTGCTGGCGATGCGCGAGCTTGGCCTTGAGGTCGAGGTGCTGGACGAGGACGAACTCGCGCGCCTCGGCATGCGGGCGCTGCTGGCGGTGGGGCAGGGGTCGGAAAGCCCCACCAAGGTCGTCGTCATGCGCTGGCAGGGCGGCGGGGAGGAAGCTCCCTTCGCGATCGTCGGCAAGGGCGTGGTCTTCGACACCGGCGGCATCTCCATCAAGCCCGCTCAGGGGATGGAGGAGATGACCATGGACATGGGCGGCGCGGGCGTCGTCGCAGGCGTCATGCGGACGCTGGCGCTGCGCCGGGCGAAAGCCAACGTCGTGGGCTTGGTCGGGCTGGTCGAGAACATGCCCGACGGCCGCGCTCAGCGGCCGGGCGACATCGTGCGCTCGATGAAGGGCAACAGCATCGAGGTCGTGAACACCGACGCCGAGGGGCGGATGGTGCTGGCCGATGTCCTCTGGTACGCGCAGGACCGCTTCCAGCCTGCGGCGGTGGTGAACCTCGCCACCCTGACGGGCGCGATCATCGTGGCGCTGGGGCATGAGAAGGCCGGACTGTTTTCCAACGACGACGCGCTGGCGGGGGATCTGCTGAGGGCGGCGGATGCCACGGGCGAGGGGCTGTGGCGGATGCCGCTGGGGCCGGCTTACGACGATCTCATCAAGTCGCGGCTGGCGGACATGAAGAACTCGGGCGGGCGGCCCGCGGGGTCCATCACCGCGGCGCAGTTCCTGCAGCGCTTCATCCGCAAGGGCACCCCTTGGGCGCATCTGGACATCGCGGGGGTGGCGCTGCCGCCGGGGGAAACCACGCTGGCGCCCAAGGGACCGACGGGCTGGGGGGTGATGACGCTCGACCGGCTGATCCGCGACCGGTTCGAGGCGGAATAAGGCCGATTCTTGGGCAACGCGCTGTTCTATCACCTGACCCGCTCGACGGCCGAGGCGCTGGTGCCGTCGCTGGCGGCCAAGTCGCGGCAGGCCGGCTGGCGGGTGGAACTGCGCGGCACCGAATCCGCCCGCATGGCGCGGCTGGACGAGCTTCTGTGGCAGGGCGACGGCTTCCTGCCCCACGGCCTTGCGGGCGGGCCGCATGACGCGTTGCAGCCGGTGCTGCTGACCGTGGCCGGGCAGGACGAGCCGCCGGGCGCCGATTGCCTGATCGCAATCGACGGCGCGGCCATCGACCCGGCCGAATGTATTCGGGCACAACGGGTCTGCGTGGTCTTCGACGGCAACGACCCCGCGGCAGTAGAGCGCGCGCGGGATCAGTGGCGAAACCTGACGGGCGCAAGGGTTGCCGCGGAATACTGGTCCGAGGCCGCTGGGCGGTGGGAGAAGAAGCGGTGACAGGACGCCGGACCGGGATGCCGCGCCTCCGGCTGGATCCTCGGACCGGGGCTCTGCCCCGGACCCCGGGATATTTGGGCAAAGAAGAATGCGCCTGAAGCAGGCGAGCAGCCTTTTTTCTTCGGCAAGATATCCGGGATGGTCGTATACGATGATGGGGTTGGCCCCCGGGTGGACCTCGGTCGCACAAGCGACGGTGCCTTGAGGCGGCCTCAGCGTTCCAGCACCAGCGTGCCGCCCTCGAAGCCCACGCGGGCGAATCTGCCGAGGTAGTCCATCCCCAGAAGCGAGCGATCCACCTCGCCCCGGATCACGATGGCGGGGACGTTCTGGTCCACGATGTCGCCGATGGCCACGCTGTCCAGCCGCACCGTGGCGGTCGGCACCAGCCCGTTCGCGGTGCGCGCCTGACCGGCGAAGGCCAGCCGGTCAAGGTCGATGCCCACCCGTTCCGCATCGCGCGGGCTGAGCGCCATGGACGACGCTCCGGTATCCACGACAAAGCGCACGGGCACGCCGTTCAGCTCGGCCGTCAGGTGGAAATGGCCGTCCGGCCCGATGGGCACCTCGATCCGGGTCGGGCTGACCATCGCCTGGCGGGGCAGGACCTGCCGGCGGATGTCCTCCCACAGGCCGGCCGCCGCGATCACTGCGACGAAGATCAGCGTCCAGGCCATCACCGCGCGCGAGGTCGAGCCGGCGTTGCGGCGGAACTCGACCACCACGAACCCACCCAGCGCGAAGACCAGCAGCAGCAGGAACATCAGTCGGGCGGGATCGACGCTCATGCGGCGGGCTCCTTGTCGGGCGGATGGCGCCGATCTGGGGTCGGCAGCGGCAAAGCGCCAGCCTCGGGCCGGATTCCGGGGGAAAGAAAGGGGCCTGCGACGCTCTGACCTGTGACCGCAAAGGGTCTTTCGGCCCGGCCCCCATGTCCTTATATGCAGTGAAACGGCCGCTCATGCCCGAGCGTCCGCGCCGGGCCCCGCGGCCCGACAACGGAGAGAGACGATGCACGCACCTTCACCCATGGCGCTTCTGCTGATCGCCATCGTCGTCCTGGTCCTGTTCGGCCGGGGCAAGGTCTCGTCCCTGATGGGCGAGGTCGGCAAGGGGATCACCGCCTTCAAGCGCGGCGTGCGCGACGGCAGCGAGGAAATCGAGCGCACCGCCGACGCCACGACCGAGCGCGCCGTTACCGCTGAACGCACCGCCGACGATCTGGAACGCGCCGCCGCCAAGGCCCGCGCCGAGGCCGAGCGCATCCAGGCCGAAGCCGATGCTGCCCGCGCCAGCCGCACCGAGGCGCTGCGCGACGTGACCCCGCGCGACACCGACCGCCTGTAAGTCGAACGAGCACACGGGAAAGTCATGCTGGATGTCGGCTGGACCGAGCTTCTGCTGATCGGGGTGGTGGCGCTTATCGTCATCGGCCCCAAGGATCTGCCGGTGATGTTTCACACGCTTGGCCGCATCCTGTCGCGTGCCCGTGGCATGGCGCGCGAATTCTCCTCGGCGATGGAGGACGCGGCAAGAGCCTCGGGCGTGCAGGAGGCCACCAAGGAATTGCGCGACCTGCAGAAGCTGACCAGCACCAAGTCGATGGGCCTGGACGCGCTGGGCCGCGCCGCCGACAAGTTCGAGAAATGGGACCCGCTGCAGCCGGTGCGCGAGGGGAAGGAGGGCAAGTCCGCCATACCCGATCCTTCCGCGCCGAAGCCCCCGAAGCCTGAGGCCAAGGCGGACCCCGCCCCCGCAGCTTCCGCCCCCGGGGGGGAGGAGAAGGTCGTGGCCCCCGCCGCGCCGCCCGCCACCGGCGCACCCTCGGCCGAGGCGCCACAACCCGGCGCCCGCCGGCTGCACGCCGTCCGCCGCACCGACCGGAGCTGAGGCTTGGCCCAACGTCCTGACGACATCGACGACAGTTCCGCCCCGCTGATCGAGCATCTGGCCGAGCTTCGCACCCGCCTGATCTGGTCGGTGATGGCTTTTGTCGGTGCCGCCATCCTGTGCTATTTCGTCTGGAAGCCGATCTTCGACTTCCTGACCCATCCGATCTGCGGGGCGCTGGCCAAGCGCGGGCAGGAATGCGGGCTGATCATGCTGAAGGTGCAGGAAGGCTTCTTCCTGGCCATGCAGATCGCCATGTTCGGTGGCTTCATTCTCGCCTTCCCGGTGATCGCCTATCAACTGTGGCGCTTCATCGCGCCGGGGCTTTATCGTTCGGAAAAGAACGCCTTCCTGCCCTTCCTGGTCGCCTCGCCGGTGATGTTCATGATCGGCGGCGCCTTCGCCTATTACATCATCCTGCCTTGGGCCTTCGATTTCTTCCTGGGCTTCCAGAGCGGCCCGCTGGACCTGCCCGACGATCCAACCGTCCCGGTCGCCACCGACGACCGGATGGCGGGCATCGTCTTCCAAGGCTCGATCAGCGAATACCTGTCGCTGACGACCAAGTTCGTGCTGGCTTTCGGCCTGTCGTTCCAACTGCCGGTGGCGCTGACGCTGATGGGCAAGGCGGGGCTGGTGTCGGCAGCGGGGCTTGCCTCCATGCGGCGCTATGCGGTGGTGCTGATCCTCATACTGGCCGCCATGGTCACGCCGCCGGATGTCATCAGCCAGCTTGTGCTGTTCACGGTGATCTACGCGCTTTACGAGGTCGCTATCCAGCTTGTGAAACGCATCGAAGCGAAACGAGAGGCGCAGTTGCGCGCGGAAGGGCTGTGGGTCGATGTTGATGACGACTGATCCCGCGCTGACGCGGATCGCCGATGCGCTGGACCGCCTGTCGCCGCCGCCTGCACCGTCCCCCAGCTTCACCGAGGCCGAGGCCTATGTCTGGCACACCGGCCCTGACCGGCTTGACCCCGTTCGCCGCGTGAACCGGGTGCCGCTGGATCAACTGGTCGGCATTGACCGCGCCCGCGACACCCTTCTGGCCAACACGCTGCAATTCGCCCGCGGCCATGCGGCGAACAACGCGCTTCTGTGGGGTGCGCGGGGGATGGGAAAATCCTCGCTGGTCAAGGCCGTCCATGCCGAGGCGGTGGCGCAGGGCCTGCCGCTGGTGCTGGTGGAAATCGCCCGCGACGACCTCGATTCGGTCGGGCGGCTGCTGGCGATCCTGGCCGACAGCGACCGGCGTTTCGTCCTGTTTGCGGATGACCTGTCGTTTTCCGGCGACGACGCGCAATACAAGTCCCTGAAGGCGGTGCTGGATGGCGGCCTTGCCGGGCGCCCGCCGAACGTGGTGCTTTATGCGACCTCGAACCGGCGTCACCTGATGCCGCGCGACATGATCGACAATGAACGCGCGACCGCCATCCACCCCGGCGAGGCGGTCGAGGAAAAAGTCTCGCTGTCCGACCGCTTCGGCCTGTGGCTTGGGTTCCACACCTGCGGGCAGGACGAATACCTGGCGATGATCCAGGGCTATTGCGCCGCCTACGGGCTCAAGGTCGATCCCGCCACCCTGCGGGCGGAGGCCATCGAGTGGCAGGCCACGCGCGGGGCGCGCTCTGGCCGGGTTGCCTGGCAATTCTTCACCGATCTGGCGGGGCGCAGGGGGCTGTCGCTCTAAGCCGGGGGCTTTGCCTGTCTTTCCGGTGCAAGCCGATTTTTAGGTTCTGACGGGGCGACGCTAACCTGCCGGAAAGGATTTTCCGCCAGATTCGCCGCAGGACATTGGCGATTCGGGCAGGCGATGCAGGCCGCGGCAGAAAACGGGAAAGCGCCGGCGGGCGGATCGGCTCTGCGCCGCCATGTTGCGGCCGCGGGGGCGCGCCGGGCCGCTGCAGGTGCCGCATCCGAAGCGGCCGCCCTGCCAATTTCCACGGGACGCGGGCTGGACCGGATCGTCGCCGGGGCGATCGGTCGGGCGGCGGATCGGGTCCACGGACTGCGCCTGTTCTTCGATCGGCTGGACTATGACCGGGCCGCCCTGGCCGAACTGGCCGAGCTTTTCCCCGAACGGGCGCTGATTTCTGTCGTCGAGGGGCCGGGCGAAGCCCTGGGGGTCGTCGCAATCTGCCCCGGCCTTCTCGGCGCGGTGATCGAGATGCAGGCCACAGGCCGCATCTCGGCCCGTGCGCCCTCGGTGCGGCGGCCGACACGGGCCGATGGCCTGATCTGCGCCGATCTCATCAACGCCTGTCTTTCCGAACTGGGCGAGGAACTTGTCCTGCCGCCCGATGGAGAGGGACTGCGCGGTTTCCGCTACGCGAGCTTCCTTGAGGACCCCCGCCCGCTTGAGTTGATGCTGGAGGACGGCAGCTTCCATCTTGTGCAGGCCCGGCTTCGCGCCGGCGAGACCGGCCAGCGCGACGGCCGCATCCTCATCGCGCTGCCGGCGCGGCCAGAACCCGCCGCGCGTCCCGCGACTGCCATGGCAGTGGACAAACCCGCACTGGCCCCCGCAGGAGCTTCCGCCGCGGCGACCTTGTCCGAGGCGGTCCGCGCGGCTCCGATCGACCTTGCGGGGATTCTCTGCCGCCGCATGATCTCGCTGGGGGAACTGCGAGGGCTGATGCCGGGCGACATGATCGCCCTGCCGCCGCATGTGCTGGCGAATGCCAGTCTTGAGACGGCAACGGGCCAGGTGCTGTTCCGCGGCAAGCTGGGCGAGCTTGCAGGCCGACACGCCCTGCGCCTGACACGCGATGCAGAGAAACCGGCCGTCCCCGAACCAGCCGCCAGGGATCAGGGTGCCGGCGCATTGACCGGGCCGATCCACCGGGATGCTGGTGAGCCGCCGATCGCCGACCTGGACGCGCCCGACGAGTTCCGGCACGGCGACATGGCATCGCTGCCCCTGAAAGCCGGCTGATCCGTCCCACGCTGTCGGCGCACGGGTCTGGCGCCACCGCGTTCCCCGGTGCACTTGGGTCAGCAGGAGTAATCAGGAGCGTTCGCACGCTCCTGCTTCAGGTGCTTTCATGCTGGGGGGAATGCGAGAATTCAAATGTCTTCAGGTTTGGCAGAATGCCGGAAACATCCTGTCGTTGCTGCCGGCCGGGATCATGGGATCGGGGGATTGCGACCGCTGCGGCGGACTTGCTGCTTCTCCTTTTCGGTTTTTTCAAGGATCGCCGAACAGTCCTTGTCTGACCGGAAAACCATCCGGGCCGATCTCGCCCGACCATTGTTCGGGCCGCGTGCGCGTTCTCTTCATCCGGCGCTGTTCATTCGCACCCACCCGAGATAACCGACTTGGACACCCGGCCCGAAGACCCGTCGCGGGACACAGAATGTCGGGACAGGCTCACTACCGAGACCGCGCATGAAGGCTGCCCTGAGTCCCACAGGCGGGAGTGAATTGCGCCACTATTCACCGAAGCGGCATTCATCCGTGCCGTGCCGTGCCGTGCCGTGCCGTGCCGGGCGGTTGTCAGACTGCGCGGGTGACAGGATTCATGGCCGGCTTCCGTCAACAGACTTACGTCGCCAGCGCGATGCGGCCACCGGGCAGGCGGATGACGCGGCCCTCCAGTTCCAGGTCGAGGATCGTGGGGGCGAGATGCGCCGGCGAAACGCCGATGTCCCGGATGACGCTGTCCTCGTCGGATGGAGAAGGGCCGAGAAGGGTCAGCAGCCGATGGCGCAGGTCCGATGACCGATCAGCATCGCTGGACGCCATCCCGGATGGACCTTGCACCACATCCGAGTCGTTACCTTCCGGCTTCCGCAGAGATTTGGCACGAGGCGGAATGTCGCCGCTGTCGGACGTGACATTCGCCCTGCCACCCTGGTCAGGCCCGTCACGGACCACTGCCTGATCAGGGCTGCCGCTCTCACCCGCCATCCGGCGCGCTTGCCCTTCGGACCCCGCGCGACCTTTCCGACGCACAGGGCCATCTGCATCTTCCGGCTTACCGCAGGAAAGCCCCGCCAGCCCGCCCGCGCCCGCCAGGGCCGCGAGCACGTCGTCGGAATTGCGCACCAGTGTCGCGCCGTCGCGGATCAGGGCGTTGCAACCCGCCGCGCGGGCGTCGAGCGGATGGCCCGGAACGGCCATGATCTCGCGCCCCTGCTCGGCCCCGCAGCGGGCGGTGATGAGGCTGCCAGACCGATGCGCGGCCTCGATCACCACCACGCCCGCCGACAGGCCCGAGACGATGCGGTTGCGGGCCGGGAAATGGCGGGCGACCGGCTCGACCCCCGGCGGCTGCTCGGTCAGCAGGCAGCCGTTCTCGCGGATGCGGTCGGCAAGGGCGCGATTCTCGGCCGGGTAGATGACGTCGATGCCGCCCGCCATGACGGCCAGGGTGCCGGCCTCGCAGCTTGCCTCATGGGCGGCGGTGTCGATGCCCCGGGCCAGGCCGGCGGCCACTGTCAGTCCCGCCTCGGCCAGCCCGCGCGCAAGTCCGCGCGCCATCCGCAGGCCCAGCGACGAGGCGTTGCGGGCGCCGATGACGGCGATGGAGGCGCGATCCAGCGCCTCGGTACGGCCCTTCAGCCACAGGACGGGCGGCGCATCGGGAATCGTGGCAAGAAGTGCGGGATAAAGCGGATCGTCGAAGCGGATCAGCCGTGCGCCCGCGCGGGCACCCGCCACAAGCTCGCCATGGGCCACGCCCGCGGGGCAGATCTCGTAGCCCTCGATCCCGGCCTCGGCAGCGATCCGGGGCAGGGCGTCAAGCGCCGCGGCGGCGCTGCCGTGTTCGGCCAGAAGCCGGTGGAATGTCGCCGGTCCGACGCGGCGGGAACGGATGAGGCGAAGAACCGTCAGGTCATCGTCCCGAGCGGCGCGCGGAGAAAAGGAGTTGCTGAAAGAAAGCGATTGCGCCTGCAATACCGGTCCCTGCCTCATCCGCAGGGAACTCATCGCATGGGGGTGTTAAGAAAGCGTTAACGTCAGGCGGCCGAGCCGCCGACCGTCAGCCCGCCGATCAGCAGCGTGGGCTGGCCCACGCCCACCGGCACCCACTGGCCCTGCTTGCCGCAGTTGCCGACGCCGGGATCAAGCGCGAGATCGTTGCCGACCGCCCGGATCTGGCGCAGGGCGGTCGCCCCGTCGCCGATCAGGGTGGCGCCGCGGATGGGTTCGCCCACCTCGCCGTTCCTGACGCGATAGGCCTCGGTGCAGGAAAAGACGAACTTGCCGTTGGTGATGTCCACCTGCCCGCCGCCGAAGCCCACGGCATGGATGCCGTCCTTCAGGCCCGACAGGATCGTGGCAGGGTCATCGCTGCCAGGGTCCATCATGGTGTTGGTCATCCGCGGCATCGGCGCATGGGCATGGCTTTCCCGCCTGCCGTTGCCGGTCGGCGCGACGCCCATCAGCCGGGCGTTCTGCCGGTCCTGCAGGTAGCCCACGAGGATCCCGTCCTCGATCAGAACGTTGCGCTGGGGCGGGGTGCCCTCGTCATCCACGGTGATGGACCCGCGCCGGTCGGGCAGGGTGCCGTCGTCCACCACAGTCACGCCGGGCGCGGCGATCCGCTGGCCCATCAGTCCCGAAAAGGCCGAGGCCTTCTTGCGGTTGAAGTCGCCTTCCAGCCCATGGCCCACTGCCTCGTGCAGAAGGATTCCCGGCCAGCCCGGCCCCAGCACCACGTCCATGACGCCCGCAGGCGCGGGGACCGATCGCAGGTTGACCTGGGCGATCCGCAGCGCCTCGCGCACCAGCCCCTGCCAGTGGTCGGGCTGCATCAGCGCCGCCAGCCCGAATCGCCCGCCGCCGCCAGCCGTGCCGGTTTCCCGCCGGGCGTTCGATTCCACGATGACCGAGACGTTCAGCCGCGCCATCGGGCGCGTGTCGGTGACGATGCCGCCCTCGGGGCGCAGGATCACGACCTCCTGCAACGAGGTCGCCATCGAGGCCGTCACCTGCACCACCCGGGGGTCGAGGTCGCGGGCGAAGGCGTCGATGTCGCGCAGGGTGGCGATGCGGGCGGCGAACTCGATCCCGCCGACGGGATCGGCGTCGGTGTAAAGCCGCGGTCCGGGACCGGCGGGGGGCGGCGCCATTACGCCGCCGCCGTTGCCGACCGCAAGCCGCGCCATGGCGGCGGCGTCGCGCAGGGCGGGTTCGGTGATGTCGGTGGAATGGCCGTAACCCGTGACCTCGCCCCGGACCGCGCGCAGGCCGAAGCCCTGCGAGGCGTCATAGCCCGCGCTGCGCAGCCGCCCGTCGTCGAAGACGAGGCTCTCGCTGCGGGCGCGTTCCAGGAAAAGCTCGCCATCGTCGGCGCCCGAGACCGCCTCGCGCAGGATGGCAAGGGCGCGGTCGGGGTCGATCAGGGCGGCGAAAGGGTCGAAGCGATCGGTCATGACAGCCGGGAGATAGGGGTTTTTTAGGATGAAGTCGATAGCAATGGCTTGCCGGGTGGCGGTAGATGTGGTTGTGACAAGATGACGCGACGGGGCGGCAAGGGGTGCCGCCCGCGGTTGCATGAACCGGACCCCCACGGAAGACGCAGGGACCAAGACGGGAAACGACGAATGGCGAACTGGGCAAGGGGCCGCATGACGGCAGGGCTGATGGCGGCGGGTTTTGCCGCAACGAACCTGGTGGCAAGCGGTGCGGCGATGGCGCAGGACGTGCTGGGCGAACTGCCGGTGATCGGCAAGCCCGAGCCGGGCGGAATCGGCTTCCAGCCGGCCTCCAGCCCGCTGGCGGCCGATCAGCAATGGCTGGATCATTTCGTGCTGTGGATCATCGCGGTGATCACGGCCATCGTCTGCCTGCTGATTCTGTGGTGCATCGTCCGATTCAACCGGCGCGCGAACCCGGTGCCGGCGCGCTTCACCCACAACACCCCGGTCGAGGTGCTGTGGACCGTGATTCCGGTGCTGATTCTGCTGACCATCGGCATCTTCTCGCTTCCGGCGCTGTTCCGGTCGCAGGAAATGCCGGCGGACCCCGATGTGGTCATCAAGGCCGTCGGTCATCAGTGGTACTGGTCCTATGAATATCCGAACGACGGCATCGCCTTCGATTCGCTGATGCTGACGCGCGAGGAACTGGCGGATTACGGCTATTCCGAGGATGAATACCTGCTGGCCACCGATACCGCCGTGGTGGTCCCGGTCGGCGCCACGGTGCTGATGCAGGTGACGGCGACCGACGTGATCCATTCCTGGACCATCCCCGCCTTTGCCGTGAAGCAGGACGCCGTGCCCGGCCGCATCGCGCAACTGTGGTTCGAGGCGACGCAGGAAGGCGTCTATTTCGGCCAGTGCTCGGAACTCTGCGGCATCAACCACGCCTACATGCCCATCGTGGTCAAGGCGGTGAGCCAGGAAACCTATGACGCCTGGCTGGCCGAGGCGCAGACGACCTTTGCCGCCGATGCCTCTGACCACCTGCCTGCCGCGCCGGTGCGGCTGGCTTCGGCGAACTGATCGGCGTGACGGACATCCGTTCATACGAGGCCCATGGCCTGTCCGCAGGGGGCGAGGGCGAGTTCGGCGACTATGTCGCCCTGCTGAAGCCCCGCGTCATGTCGCTGGTGGTCTTCACCGCCTTTGTCGGGCTTTACGTGGCGCCGGTGTCGGTGAACCCGGTCGTGGCTTTCGCCTCGATCCTGTTCATCGCGCTGGGGGGCGGCGCGTCCGGCGCGCTGAACATGTGGTATGACGCCGACATCGACGCGGTGATGAACCGCACCCGCAAGCGCCCGGTCCCCGCGGGCCGCGTGACGGCGGGCGAGGCGTTGAGCCTCGGGCTGTTCCTGTCGGGCCTTGCGGTGCTGATGCTGGGGCTTGCGGCCAACTGGTTCGCGGCCGCCTTCCTGGCCTTCACGATCTTCTTCTATGCCGTGATCTACACGGTGTTCCTCAAGCGCTCGACGCCGCAGAACATCGTGATCGGCGGTGCGGCGGGGGCCTTCCCGCCGATGATCGGCTGGGCCTGCGCCACGGGCGGGATCGCGGTCGAATCGGTTCTGATGTTCGCGCTGATCTTCTTCTGGACACCGCCGCATTTCTGGGCGCTGGCGCTGTTCATGAAGGAGGACTACCACAAGGCCGGCGTGCCGATGCTGACAGTGACGCATGGCCGCGCGGCCACGCGCCGCCACATCTTCGGCTATACGCTGGTGCTGGCGCCCTTCGCCGTCGCGCTGGGGCTGACCTCCATCGGCGGGCCGGTCTACATGGCGGTGGCGCTGGTGCTGAACGCCCTGTTCATCCACGGCGGCTGGCAGATCCTGCGCCGGAGCGAGGAAAGGGCGCAGGCCGACGGCTATCGCGTCGAGAAGAGCTTCTTCCGGCTGTCGCTGTACTATCTTGCACTGCATTTCGCCGCGCTGGCGCTGCAGGCCACGGTGGGGACATGGTGATGGGAATTCGTGCGGAACATGAACTGCACCGCCGCCGCAGCGGGCGCAATCTTGGCCTTGGCATCGTGCTGGTGCTGTTCGTGACGCTGGTTTTTGCCCTGTCCATCGTCAAGGTGCAGCAGGGCGGCATGATCCAGGGCTTCGACCATCGCCCCGCTGCACCTGCGCCGACCTCGCTGCCCGGACCTGCCGCGAACCCCGTTGCCGTGCCCGGCACGCCGGGGGCGGACCTGCCTAACGCGCAACCCGCGCCGGTGCGGCCATGAGCACGCATCCCGACGCCAACAAGCGGGTGGTCTGGCGGCTGCTGGCGGTCGTCGTGACCATGGGTGCGCTGGCCTGGGTGGCGGTGCCGTTCTATTCCTGGTTCTGCCAGGTGACGGGCTTCGCCGGCACCACGCAGGTGGCCACGCAGGAATCCGACCGGGTGCTGGACCGCACCATCCGCGTGCGCTTCGACGCCAATGTCATGTCGGACCTCGGCTGGACCTTCCGCCCGATGCAGACCGAGATGACGGTGCGTCTGGGCGAGACGGCCATGGCCTATTACGAGGCCGTCAACACCTCGGACGAAACCGTCACGGGCAGCGCCACCTACAACGTCGCCCCCTCGGACGCCGGATACTACTTCGAGAAGATCGAATGCTTCTGCTTCACCGAGCAGACGCTTGCCCCCGGCGAGCGGATCGAGATGCCGCTGACCTTCTTCGTCAGCCCCGACATGCTGGACAACCGCGACGCGGCCCATATCCGCGACATCACGCTCAGCTACACCTTCTTCCGCCAGGACGCGCAGAAATCGGCCCGGGCCGAGACCGGCGCCTTGGCGACCGCCCTGAACTGACCGCACATGACGACGCAGAGAGAGCCCGCCATCATGGCCCACGCCAAGAACCACGATTATCACATCCTGCCGCCATCCCTGTGGCCGTTCCTGTCCGCGGTCGGCGCGTTCATCATGCTGACCGGCGGCGTCTTCTGGATGAAGGGCATGGGCGTGCTGGGCCTGCCCGAATGGGCGGTCTTCGCCGTCGGCTTCCTGCTGGTGATCTACACCATGTACGGCTGGTGGGCGGACGTCACGCATGAGGGCAACACCGGCGACCATACCCCCGTCGTGCAGATCGGCCTGCGCTACGGCATCATCCTGTTCATCATCTCCGAGGTGATGTTCTTCGTCGCTTGGTTCTGGGCCTTCTTCAAGCACGCGCTTTACCCGATGGGCGAGATGAGCCCGATTGTGGACGGCGTCTGGCCGCCCGAAGGCATCCAGACCTTCGACCCCTGGCATCTGCCCTTCATCAACACGCTGATCCTGCTGCTGTCGGGCTGCGCCGTGACCTGGGCGCACCATGCGCTGGTCCATGACAACGACCGCAAGACGGTGATCCGAGGCCTGATCGTGGCGGTGATCCTGGGCGTCGCCTTCACCGCCCTGCAGGCCTATGAATACAGCCATGCGGCCTTCGGCCTGGCGGACACGGCCTATGGCGGCGTCTTCTACATGGCGACCGGCTTCCACGGCTTCCACGTCGTCATCGGGACGATCTTCCTCTTCGTCTGCCTGATCCGCTTCATCCGCGGCGACATGACCCAGCACCAGCATGTCGGCTTCGAGGCTGCCGCCTGGTACTGGCACTTCGTTGACGTGGTCTGGTTGTTCCTGTTCGCCGCCATCTACGTCTGGGGCCGCTGATCCCCATTCACAGCCAAGCAGGCGCGCGGGCAGGTCCCGCGCGCCTTTGCCGTTCAGGGGGCTGATGCCCCATCCGCTCAGGGCACCTTCGATGCTGCGCCGCCTGCTTCTGCTGCTGATTCCGGGGATCGCCCTGACCGCCGTGCTGGCCTCGCTGGGCGTCTGGCAGTTGCAGCGGATGGAATGGAAGGCCCAGCAGCTCGCCGCCATCCAGACCGGGATCGAGCAGCCGCCGGTTCCTTTGCCTGCCACCATTGACCCGTCGCTGCGCTACCTGCCGGTGGTGGTAGAGGGCCGCACCACTGGCGAGGAGATCCTCGTCCTTTCGCACACGAAAGAGCAAGGCGGGGGCTACAACATCGTCTCGGCCTTCGAGACCGCGGACGGCCGCCGGATCATGGTGGACCGTGGCTATGTTCCGCAGGACGACCGCCATGCCGCACGCCCGCCTGTGCCGTTGACGGTCGCAGGCAACCTGCACTGGCCGGACGAGAAAGGCGGATCGACTCCCGAACCCGACGTTGCCGCCAACATCTGGTTCGCCCGCGAAGTGCCGCGGATGGCCGCGCATCTGGGGACCGAGCCGGTGCTGGTCGTCGCCAGCGCCGTGCAGGGCGACGCGCAGGGAGTAATGCCGATCCCGCTCGACATCGGCGGCATCCCGAACAACCACCTCTCCTATGCGGTGCAGTGGTTTCTGTTCGCCCTGATCTGCTTCGGGATGACAATGGCGCTGGCCTGGCGTATCCGGCGACGGACCGACTGAAGGGAAGACGATGCGCTATATCTCGACCCGCGGGCAGGCGCCCGTGCTGCCCTTTGCCGAGGCGATGATGACCGGCCTCGCCCGTGACGGCGGGCTGTATGTCCCCGAGACCATCCCGCAGATGGACGCGGCGGAGATCAAGGCGCTGGAAGGGGTCAGCTACGAGGAAGCCGCCTTCCGCGTCATGCGGCCCTTCGTGGCGGAAAGCTTTTCCGAGGACGAGTTGCGCCAGGCCATTCGCCGCGCCTATCAGGGCTTTGGCCACGCCGCCCGCGCGCCGCTGGTCCAGCTTGCGCCGGGCCATCACCTGCTGGAACTGTTCCACGGGCCTACGCTGGCCTTCAAGGACTTCGCCATGCAGTTGATCGGGCAGTTGTTCCAGATCGCGCTGGCCCGCGAAGGCCGCCGCATCACCATCGTCGGCGCGACCTCTGGCGACACCGGCTCGGCCGCCATCGAGGCGTTCCGTGGCCTGCTCAACGTGGATGTCTTCATCCTCTACCCGCATGGCCGGGTCAGCGAGGTGCAGCGGCGTCAGATGACCACGCCCGACGAGGCCAATGTCCATGCGCTGGCGATCGACGGCACCTTCGACGACGCGCAGGCGCGGTTGAAGGACCTGTTCAACGACCACGACTTCCGCGACGGCGTGGGGCTGGCGGGCGTCAACTCGATCAACTGGGCGCGGGTGCTGGCGCAGGTGGTCTATTTCTTCACCAGCGCGGTCAGCCTGGGGGCGCCGCACCGCCCGGTCAGCTTCACCGTTCCGACCGGCAACTTCGGTGACATCTTCGCGGGCACCATCGCCAAGGCGATGGGCCTGCCGCTGGACCGGCTGGTGATCGCCACCAACCAGAACGACATCCTCGACCGCGCCATGCGGAGCGGCATCTACGAGGTCGGCCGGGTCGAGCCGTCCGTGTCGCCCTCGATGGACATTCAGGTGAGTTCCAACTTCGAGCGCGCGCTGTTCTATGCGCTGAATGGCGATGGTGCAGCCGTGGCCCAACTGATGCAGGAACTGAAGGGCGGCTCCTTCGGCATCCCCCAGGGCGCGCTGCAGCACCTGCGCGAGATCTACAACTCGGGCCGGGTGTCGGAACCCGAGACGCTCGCCACCATCGCCCGCGTCCGCGCCGAGACGGGCGAGGTCGTCTGCCCCCACACCGCCGTCGGCATCAGGGTCGCGGATGACCACCGCAAGCCCGGCGTCCCGATGATCACGCTGGCGACCGCCCATCCGGCCAAGTTCCCCGATGCCGTGGAACAGGCCGTCGGCATCCGGCCCCCGCTGCCGCCGCACATGGCCCGCCTCTTCGACCTGCCCGAGCGTGTCACTCGGGTTGAAAACGACAACGAGGCGCTTAAGTCCTTGATCCTAGAACGGAGAATGGCTTGAACGACGTCCAGATCACCACCCTTCCGAACGGCCTGCGGGTCGCCACCCGCCTGATGCCGGGCCTGCATTCCGCCAGCGTCGGCATCTGGGTCAACGCCGGCGGGCGCGACGAACGCGCCGAGCAGAACGGCATCGCGCATTTCTTGGAACACATGGCCTTCAAGGGCACTGCCCGCCGGTCGGCCCTGCAGATCGCCGAGGCCATTGAGGACGTGGGCGGCTATATCAACGCCTATACCTCGCGCGACGTGACCGCCTATTACGCCCGCGTGCTGTCGGGCGACGTGGGCTTGGCCTTGGACGTGATCGGCGACATCGTTCTGAACCCGACCTTCGACCCGCGCGAGATCGAGGTCGAGCGTGGCGTGATCCTGTCAGAAATCGGCCAAAGCCTCGATACGCCCGACGACGTGATCTTCGACTGGCTACAGGAAGCGGCCTATCCGGCCCAGCCCATGGGCCGCACGATCCTTGGTCCTGCCGAGCGTGTCTCGGCCTTCTCCCGCGACGACCTCGCGGGCTTCGTGGGCGAGCATTACGGTCCCGGCCAGATGATCGTGGCCGCTGCCGGCGCGGTCGATCACGAGGCGCTGGTGCGGCAGGCCGAGGACATCTTCGGTCATCTCAAGCCGCTTGTCGGCGTCACCCGCGAAGGCGCTGTCTGGCAGGGCAGCGAGGCCCGCCGCGTCAAGAAGCTGGAACAGGCGCATTTCGCCCTGGCCTTCGAGGGGCCGGGCTTCCGGGACCCCGACTTCTACGCCGCGCAGATTTGGACCAATGCGCTGGGGGGCGGGATGTCCTCGCGCCTGTTCCAGAAGATCCGCGAGGAGCGGGGGCTGTGTTATTCCATCTTCGCGCAGTCGGGCTTCCACGACGACACCGGGATGGTGACGATCTATGCGGGCACCTCGGGCGATCAGGTGGCTGACCTTGCGCATCTGACGGTGGACGAGATCCGCCGCTCCGCCGGGGATCTGGGCGAAGCCGAGGTCGCGCGCGCCAAGGCGCAGCTCAAGGCCGGGCTGCTGATGGGTCTGGAAAGCCCCTCGGGGCAGGCGGAACGCATTGCCCGGGCACTGTCGATCTGGGGCCGGGTGCCCGATGCCGAGGAGGTCGCACGGCGCATCGACGCCGTGACCGCCGGTGACGTGCGCGACCACGCGCAGCGGATGATCGCGCGGGCGCAGCCGGCGCTGGCGCTGTATGGTCCCGTCCGCAAGGCCCCCGCGCGAGAGGCCTTGGCCCTTCGGCTCGCCGCCTGATGTTCTGGCGGCGCCATGCGCCCCGGCTGGAAACCGAGCGCATGGTGCTGCGCCTGCCGGCGCATGGCGATTTCTCCGCCTGGACCGGCCTGCGGGCCGAAAGCCGCGCCTTCCTGACCCCGTGGGAGCCCGTCTGGCACGCCGACCACCTGTCGCGCCGCGCCTTCACCAACCGCGTCTATTGGGCCGCGCGGGCAAGCCGCAGCGGCACCTCGGTGCCGCTGTTCCTGACGCGCCGCGACGACGGGGAACTGCTGGGCGCGATCACGCTGGACGGCATCCGCCGCGGCCCGGCGCAGATGGGAACGCTGGGCTATTGGATCGGCGCCCCCTTTGCCCGGCAGGGCTACATGCGCGAGGCGATCGGGGCGGTCGTCGGCCATGCCTTCAGTTCGATGGACCTCAGCCGGATCGAGGCCGCCTGCCTGCCCGAGAACACCGCCAGCCGGGGCGTGCTGGAGCAATGCGGCTTCAAGTATGAAGGGGTCGCGCAGTCCTATCTGCAGATCAACGGGCGCTGGCGGAACCACGTCCTTTATTCCTATCTGCGCCCCGACCGGCGCGGGCGGACCGAGGCGGGATAGGGCGCATGGGGGCGCTGCCCCCGCCACTCTGCGAGTGTGAATGGGGCCCCACCCCCATTCACCCCCCGGGATATTTGGGCAAAGGAGAACTGCATGCTGAACCCCGCCGATGATCGCCTGGTCGCCGCCCTGCCGGCAGGCGTCGTCCGCCCGCTGGAGCCGCGGCATCTGGACGAGCCGCGCGGCTATTTCGCCGGGCAGGGCGGGCTGCTGGCGGCGCCGCGCACCGTCGAGGAGGTCGCGGCCATCGTCCGCGCCTGCGCGGAGGCACGGGTGGCGGTGCTGCCGCGCGGGGGCGGGACCGGGCTGGTCGCGGGCGCGGTGATGCCCGACGGGGTTCCACCGCTGGTTTTGTCGCTGGAACGCATGACCACGATCCGCGATGTCTGGCCGGACGAGGATGCGCTGGTGGCGGAGGCGGGCGTCACTCTGCAGCAGGTGCAGGAGGCCGCAGCGGCTGCGGGCCGTCAGTTCCCGCTGTCGCTGGCAAGCCAGGGCACGGCGCAGATCGGCGGCGTGTTGGCCGCGAACGCAGGCGGCACGGGTGTCCTGCGCTGGGGCAATGCGCGTGCGCTCTGCCTCGGGATCGAGGCGGTGATGCCGGACGGGTCCATCCTGCGCGACCTCAAGCGGCTGCGGAAGGACAACACCGGCTATTCCCTGCGGGATCTGCTGATCGGGGCCGAGGGCACGCTGGGGATCATCACGGCGGCGGCGCTGAAGCTCGCGCCGCGTCCGGCGGCGATGGCGACCGCGATGCTGGAAGTGCCCGACCCGCAGGCCGCGCTGCAACTGCTGTCGCTGGCGCAGGAGATGATGGCGGGCTGCGTGACCACCTTTGAACTGATCTCGGGTCAGAGCCTCGCCTTCGTGGCCGAGACGCTGCCCGAAATCCGCCAGCCCCTGCCCGGCGCCCCCTGGTCGGTGCTGCTGGAACTGTCGCTTCCCAAGGGAATGGACCCCGAGGCGGCGGTGGAAGACCTGCTGGGCCGGGCGATGGAGGAAGGCCTTGTCCTTGACGGCGCCATTGCCCAGTCCGGCCAGCAGGCCGCCGAGTTCTGGAACCTGCGCGAGCATTTGCCCGAGGCGAACCGCCGCATCGGCGCGATTTCCTCGCATGACATCAGCCTGCCCCTGTCGGAAATCCCGCGCTTCATCGCGGACGCGGGCGCGATGATCGCGGGGATGGGCGATCTCAGGATCAACTGCTTCGGGCACCTGGGCGACGGCAACCTGCATTACAACGTCTTCCCCGGTCCCGGCCGCACCCGCGCCGATTACGCCGACCTGCGCTTCCGGCTGCCCGAGGCGATCTACGGGATGGTCGTGGAACGCGGCGGCTCCTTCTCGGCGGAACACGGGGTCGGGCGGCTGAAGGTCGCGGATCTCGAACGCTGGGGCGACCCGGTGAAGCTGTCGTCCATGCGGGCGATCAAGGCCGCGCTGGACCCGCAGGGCATCATGAACCCCGGCGCGGTGCTGAGTTGATCCCCATCACCGCCCGGCCTATATCGGACGGCGAAGGACGACCTTCCCCATCATGGGCAGCGCTCGGGACGGCCCGCAAAGGAACCGATCCCCATGCGCACCACCGCCGACCGTATCCGCCACGCCATCCTGTTCGAAGTGATCGGCCTCATCTTTCTGATCGGAGGCGGCGCGCTGCTGACCGGCTTCGACGTCCAGGCCCTTGGCGTGATCGGCGTTGTCTCGTCGCTGGTGGCGACGGCTTGGGTCTTCGTCTACAACTGGATGTTCGACCGCGCGATGCTGCGGCTGCGCGGCAGCGTGGTGAAGACCCATCCGATCCGGGCGCTGCACGCGCTGCTGTTTGAACTGGGCCTGCTGGTCATCCTGCTGCCCTTCATCGCCTGGATGCTGGGGGGGACGCTGTGGCAGGCATTCCTGTTCGACATCGGGATCGTGATCTTCTACCTGATCTACGGCTACGCCTTCAACTGGGCCTATGACCGGATCTTCCCCTTGCCCGAGATGCGCGCGGCTCAGACCCCCTCGAACTCGCAAAGAGCGTGAACCTCGACGCCCATGGCCTCGATCACCTGCCGTCCGCCCAATTCGGGCAGGTCGATGACGAAGGCCGCACCCACGACCTCGGCCCCTAAGCGGCGGCACAGCTCGATGGCGGCGCTGGCGGTGCCGCCGGTGGCCAGCAGGTCGTCCACGATCAGCACCCGCTCGCCTGCACGCAGCGCGTCGTCGTGGATCTCCATCACCGCCTCGCCGTATTCCAGCGCATAGGCCTGGCTGATGACCGCGCCGGGCAGCTTGCCCTTTTTCCTGATCGGCACGAAGCCGGTGGTCAGTTGATGCGCCACCGCCCCGCCGAGGATGAAGCCGCGCGCCTCAAGCCCCACGACCTTGTCGATGGGGATGCCCGCGTAAGGGGACAGCAACTGGTCCACGCAGATGCGGAAGCCGCGGGCGTCGGCGAACAGCGTCGTCACGTCGCGGAACAGGATCCCCTCGTGCGGGAAATCCACGATGGTGCGGATGTAATCCTTGACGCTTTTCTGCCGGTTCATGCCGGACGCTCCATCTCGAACAACTCGGTGACGACCGCGTAATCGCGGTAGCCCATTCGCGAAAGCCAGCCCGAGCGGGTCAGGTCGAACCGCCCGTCCACCAGGCAGTCGTCGCGCAGGTGGATGCCGGTGACGACGCCCAGCACCATGTGGTTCGACTCGCCCGCCAGCCGGATGATCCGGGTCGCCCGGCATTCAAGGCTCGCCGCCGCTTCCGCCACGCGCGGGCACTCGATGGTCTCGCAGGGGACGGCGGTCAGGCCCGCCGCCTTGAACTCGCTTGTCCCGGCGGGCAGGTGGGCCGAACTCGCGTTCATCGCTTCTTTCAGCGGCGCGTCGGCGATGTTGACGCAGAAGACGCGGCTTTCGGCGATCTGCGCCACGCTGTCCTTGGTGCCGGGTCGGTCCCCCTTGGCGCCGGTCGAGGCGAACATCACCTGCGGCGGAACGTAGGCCGTGGCGTTGAAGAAGGAATAGGGCGCGAGGTTATCCCCCTGCCGCCCGCGGGTTGAAATCCAGCCGATGGGCCGCGGCGCGATGATGGCGTTGAAGGGGTTGTGCGGCAGGCCGTGGCCCGCCTCGGGTCGATAGAACATGGCCGGGCCCTTGCTGCTGTGGCGCGGCCATATGAACACGCCCGCCGCCATGGGCAACCGCTTGCACGGCTTTGTTTCTTTCACCCCCCGTGGGTCGATGCTAAGGCCGCGGCGACTGGCGGCGATGAGGTCCGATGTACACGCTGTGCCCCGAAACCGCCGCCGACACCCCCGAGGTCGAGACGCTGCTGGACCTGTGTTTTGGGCCCGGCCGCACGGCGCTGTCCTCCTACCGACTGCGCGACGGCGTGCCCCCGGTGCCCGAGCTTTGCCTGACCATGCGGGCAGGCGACCCGGACGAATCGATGGTCGCCGCCATCCGCTACTGGCCCGTCCGAGTAGGCGGCCGCCCCGTCCTGCTGCTCGGCCCCGTCGCCGTCCATCCGACCGCGCAGGGCGAGGGGCTGGGCGCGTTCCTGATGCGTGAAAGCCTGTCCCGCGCCGCTGCCATGGGCTGGGAACGCGCGATGCTGGTCGGCGACGCGCCCTATTACGGCCGCTTCGGCTTCTCGAAACTCGATCATGTGGAAATGCCGCCCCCCACCAACCCCGACCGGGTGCTGGGTCTGGAACTCCGCCCCGGCGCATGGGTTGGTGTGCGGGGCGCGGTGACGCGCGAGACCCGGCCCGAGGTGCTGGCCGGCCTTGCCGAAATCGACGACCCCGATCTGCTCTCCTCCTGTTCCGAGGTTGAGGTTACGAAGGACGATCCCCATGCCCGCGACCAGCATCACCTCGCGCCAAGCCATTCTGCCGCCGATCGATGATCCGTCCGTCCATGTCCAGATCGACAAGCTCGCTCGCCGCTATGTCGAGGCGGGCGGCTTGGTCATGGAGATGCTCGCCTCGGTCGGGGGCAGCGCGCAGGGACTGATCGACCGGCTGCCGGGCTTTGTCCGCAAGCGGATGGACCGGATCACGCTGGCGGCGCTGAACCGCGCCTTTGACGCGGCCACGCAATCGCGCCGCTATGTCCGCGACCGGGGCGACTGGTTCAACCGGCTGGCCTCGACCGTCTCGGGGGCAGCGGGCGGCATGGCGGGCCTGCCGGGCGCGGTGGTCGAACTGCCGCTGACGGTGACGATGCTCTTGCGCGCGATCCTCGAGATCGCCGCCGAGCATGGCCTCGATCCCGACAGCGACGAGGTGCGGATGGAGGCGCTGCGCGTCTTCGCCGCCGCCGGTCCCATGTCCGAGGACGACGGCACCGACCTCGGCCTGCTGGCCGCCAAGCTCTCGATCACCGGCCAGACCGTGCAGGGCCTCATCGCCCGCATCGCGCCGCGCCTGTCGCTGGTGCTCGGCCAGAAGCTCGCGGCGCAGGCCACGCCCGTCTTCGGCGCAATGGCCGGCGCCTCGATCAACTTCGCCTTCGCCGGCTACTATCAGGAAGTGGCCCGCGTCCATTTCGGCGTCCTGCGTCTTGCGCAGGAAACCGGCCTGCCCCGCGAGGCGCTGACCGAGCGTTTGCGCGACCGCATCGAGCAGCTTCAGGCAGACCGGGGCGCCAAGACCCGCAAGGCCTGACGCCAAGCCGCATCTTTCGGCCCTAAATATCCCCACCGGAGGCTCCGGCGGTGCAACCCTTCACTCCGCCTCGGACTCTGGGGCCGCCAGTTCCAAAGGCGCCGCCTCGACCGTCAGGTCATCCACCGACAGCCCCACCCTGGGACGCGCCAAGGCCGCCCGCGTGACCCAGAACAGCCGCTCCTGCGCCCGCGTGATCGCCACATAGGCCAGCCGCTTCCACAGCGGCAGCCCGGCCTCGATCCGGTTCGACCAGGCGGCGGCGGAGAGATCGGGGCCGAAGACCTGCACCTCGGGCCATTGCGACCCCTGCGCCTTGTGGATCGTCACCGCCGCGCCATGCAGGAAGGTCGCGCCCATGCGGGCGGCGAAGGGGATGAAGGGCTCCTCGACATCCGGCGTCTCGATCTTGACGATGCTGGCCGCCGAAAGCCGCGGCTCGGGCGTGCCGATGACGTGCAGGCGCGAAAAGCCGGGCTTCTTGCCCGGTCCCAGATAGATCACCTGCGCGCCCTTGATGAGGCCGCGCGCCTCAAGGTCGATGCGCTTCTTGCGGTGCTTCAGCGGCAGTTCAAGCCCGTCACAGACCAGGGGTTCCCCCGGCAGCAGCAGATCGCCGGGCGCGCCGTGGGCGGCGCGGAAGGCGGTGATCAGCCGCACCCGCGTCGCGTTGCGCCAGACCAGCGCCGGGCTGCGGGCCATCAGGTCGGCGTCCATCCGTTCCGCCCAGACCACGCGCGGATCGCTGGCGGCAGCCTCGCGCACCAGCCGCTCGAAGGCCGGGAAATCGACGGCTGGATCGGACAGCGCGTGTGCCAGATCAAGGATCGGGCTGTCGTCCGCCTGCCGGTGGATGCGGTGCAGCACCAGCTTCTGCGACGCCGCCAGCCGGTCGAACACCATCTCGCCCGACTGGCCCACCGGGGCCAACTGCGCCGGGTCCCCGAACAGGACCAGCAGGGGAAAGATTTCGCGCAGGTCGTCGAACTGGCGCTCGTCCAGCATGGACGCCTCGTCGATCAGCCCGACGTCCAGCGGGTCCTCGCGCCGCTTCCAGCCCTGGATGAAATCCGACCCGCGCAGACCCGCCGTCGCCAGAGCGCCGGGGATGGACCCGTGCTGCTGGAAGAACAGCAGCGCCCGGTCCAGCGCCTCGTCGGTCAGCCCCTCGATCCGGGGACGCTCGCCGGTGCCGGTCAGCCACTCGGCCAGCCGCTCGTATTCCGGGTCATAGACGGGCGTGTAAAGGATGCGGTGGATCGTCGTCGCGGGCACCCCGCGCGTGCGCAGCACGAAGGCCGCCTTGTTCGTCGGCGCCAGCACTGCGACGGTGCGGGCGTCCTTCTTCCGCTTGCCCTCGTAATCCCCGCTGACTATCTGCACGCCCAGCGCCGCCAGCGCGCGGGTCAGCTCCGCCAGCAGCAGCGTCTTGCCCGATCCCGCCTTGCCCAGCACCGCCATCACCCGGCCCTTGCCCCCCTGAGCGGGCGCCAGTTCCTCGGACAGAAGGTCGATGCCCGCGCTCGTCAGCGCCCCGGACAGCGCATCCCATGCCTCAGCCTGATCAGGCGAGAAGGCGGGCAGGGTGGGGGAGGCCGGGGAAAGTTCCATGCCGCATCCTAGCGGCACCGGCGGCGCACCGCCACGCCCGGCGGCAATTTTCGCCGCGACGGACCCAGCGCCGGGTCAGGGCGTTGAGCGGCTGAAGACGCCCCCGCGCGCCGCCACCAACAGGAAAGGATATTCCATGAGATACCGGCATCATCACCGCCCCGACCCGCTGCTGCCGCTGCTGGCGCTGGCGGGGATCGCCGCGCTGGCGTTCTCGTTCCTGCGCGACACCCGGCCGCGCAGTTCGTCGTCCAGGCGCGTCCCCGATGGCATGGCGGCCATCCACCCCAAGGTGGCGGAAGGCACCGATGAACTCTGCGCCCCCGGATTCGTCCGCGATGCGGGACCAGAATCGATGCGCGACCGCCCGCGCCGCGGCTGGGACCGCGTGGACGAGCAGGCGGACGAATCCTTCCCCGCCAGCGACCCGCCCGGCAACTACTGATCGTGAGACCGCGTGTCTGAACGATGCGGGACTGCCCGCGTTGTCCCGCCACACCACACAGGAGATCCCAGATGAGATTCACCCTCGGCCTTGCCGCATCGCTGCTGATGACCGCACCCGCCTTCGCGCAGGACGCCGGCACCACCGCCGCGACCGAGATCGACCCGCAGGCCTATGTCGGCACATGGTACGAGATCGCCCGCACCCCCGCCCCCTTCCAAGAGATGTGCGCGGGCGGCGTGACCGCGACCTACGAGCTGATCGATGAGGCCACCGTCAAGGTCACGAACCGCTGTGATGCCGAGGGTGGCGAGACTCAGGGCATCACCGGCGAGGCCGAGGTGGTGAACAACAACTTCAACACCCTGAACGTCTCGTTCTCGGTCGGTGAGGAAAGCCAGGGCGTGAACTATGTCGTGGCCGCCGCCAGCGACATCGAGGACGGGCAATACCAATGGGCGGCCGTCCAGTCGCCCGAAGGCCCGATCGGCTGGATTCTCGCGCGTGAGCCGCAGATCGACGCCGAGACCCGCCAGCAGGCCGAGGCGGCGCTGGCTGAAACGGGCCTCGACGTGTCGCAACTGACCGACACCGCGCAGCCGCCGCAGAGCTACCAGCCCGGCCAGTAATCCTTCACGGGAGAAGGCTGCAATGCCCAAGATCGGCGCCAAGATTCGCTGGCGCCGATCCTTATCTTGCGGTTATCGGATCAGATGCTTTCGACCTTCCACTTGCGCGCGATATGCCTAGCCACGTCTTCTAGGTCAGGGAACATGGTCCGGTGGTTTATGGCAAACAGTTCTAGTTCGCGGCGAAGGTCCGGCTTGGCCTCCTTTGAGATGATGGCTTCGGCCCTTGGGAATGTCGAACTGCCGCCGACCCTTTGGTAGGAATTGAGCCCCGACGCGATGAACGCCCCGCTTTGTGCAATGATGCGGCGATTGCTCTGCTTGGCCCTGACCAAGTAATAGGTCGTCAGATCCTTTGGTTCGACGCGATCCTCAAACGCCGGCTTTTCATCGCGCACGAAATGAAGCAGCCGGCGCATGGACTTGTGACTGCGGAACTTCTCTACCTCCGCCGGATCGTCGCTTTTGACCTGACTACAGGCATTGCGCAGATCCTCTCGTTCCTTGCTGGTGAGACGGGCGATGTTGCAGATCAGCGCAACCGAGTCGCTGTCGGGATATTTGATCCTGTCCGGGGCGAAGCCGAACATATACAATTGGCCATCCGTCCGGTCGTCGGTCCCAAGGCTGAAATAGGCCCCGACAAGCGGATTCATGGTCACATCCAGCAATCGTGTCGGCAGCGCGTAATGCTGCGCACGTACCAGTTTTTCGAACATGGTGCGGTCCGACAGGAACGCATCGCTTGAATACAGCAGCAGTTCGCTGATGATGTTCTGTTCCGCGTCAGCGCGCAGGCTGCGCTGGACGGACGGCAGCAGCGAAAATGCGGCGTCCTCATGGCCGCGATAGCAAACCTCCCCTGCCTTTTCAAACAGGGGACAGCCTTTCACGTCCTTGACCCAAGCGATAAGGTCGCCAACGCTGCTGATCTGCCGGCCCTTGGGGACCGTTTCGGAGTCAACCATTTTCCCTTGCTTCCAGCGCGTCCTCGAAGGTCCGCAGGCCCGTGCGCGGGGCCTGCACCAGCACCGCCATGTTGCCCGGCTTGTGTTCGTTGCGCAGCATCTTCACATGCGCCTGCGGGATCTCGGCCCAGGGGAAGACCTCGGACATGCAGGGGTCGAGCCGGCGTTCCAGCATCAGCCTGTTGGCCGCCGCCGCCTGCTTCAGATGGGCGAAGTGCGATCCCTGCAGGCGCTTCTGGTGCATCCACATGTAGCGCACGTCGAAGGTGCAGTTGAAGCCGGTGGTGCCGGCGCAGATCACCACCATGCCGCCCTTCTTGCAGACGAAGACCGACACCGGGAAGGTCGATTCGCCGGGATGTTCAAAGACGATGTCGACGTTCTGGCCCTTGCCGGTGATGTCCCAGATGGCCTTGCCGAACTTGCGGACCTCGTTGAACCAGTCCTTGTATTCGTCGGATCCGACCTTCGGCAGCGCCCCCCAGCAGTTGAAGTCCTTGCGATTCAGGACGCCCTTGGCCCCGAGGCCCATGACGAACTCGCGCTTGTCCTCGTCCGAGATCACGCCGATGGCATTCGCCCCCGCTGCGTTGATCAACTGGATCGCATAGGACCCGAGGCCGCCCGAAGCCCCCCAGACCAGCACGTTCATGCCGGGCTTCAACTCATGCGGCTCGTGCCCGAACAGCATCCGGTAGGCCGTGGCCAGCGTCAGGGTGTAGCAGGCCGATTCCTCCCAGGTCAGGTGCTTGGGGCGCGGCATCAGTTGCTGGGCCTGGACGCGGGTGAACTGGGCGAAGCTGCCGTCCGGCGTCTCGTAGCCCCAGATGCGCTGGGTGGGGGAATACATCGGGTCGCCGCCGTTGCATTCCTCGTCGTTGCCGTCGTCCTGGTTGCAATGGATGACGACCTCGTCGCCCACCTTCCAGTTGCGGACCTTGTCGCCGACCGCCCAGACGATCCCCGAGGCGTCGGACCCCGCGATGTGATAAGGCTGCTTGTGGACGTCGAACATGCTGATCGGAACGCCAAGACCAGCCCAGATGCCGTTGTAGTTGACGCCTGCCGCCATCACCAGGACCAGCACCTCGTTGCTGTCGATGGTGGGGGTGTCGACGACCTCAAGCTGCATGGCCTGGTCTGGTTCGCCCTGGCGTTCGCGACGGATCGCCCAGGCATACATCTGTTTCGGCGCATGGCCGAGGGGCGGCATCTCGCCGATTTCGTACAGGTCCTTGATCGGCGCGTCGTAGGGGGCGATCGCGGACGGGGCGTCCAGGGCCATCATGATCTCCTCGCGTTCATGCCGCAGCGCAGAAGCCGGGCTTGCGAGTCGAGTGCTATGCGCGGCCAAGCAACATTGCAATAGATGCAGCGGAAAGTGACGCAACAATATGTCTGGCAGGCGAAACAATCTTTCAGGGCCTGCGTTGGCCTTGTGCCGCACTGCGGCGAGTTGACGGCGCAGCATCCTGTCCCTTAACTCGCCCCAAGCGACAGATTCTTTCATAAGGGGCGCCGCATGGCCCAGAAGGACAAACCCTGGCTGTTCCGCACCTATGCCGGCCATTCCACCGCCGCCAAGTCGAACGAGCTATACCGCAACAACCTGTCCAAGGGGCAGACCGGCCTGTCGGTGGCCTTCGACCTGCCCACCCAGACGGGCTATGACAGCGACCACGTGCTGGCGCGGGGCGAGGTCGGCAAGGTCGGCGTCCCCGTCGGCCATCTGGGGGACATGCGGGCGCTGTTCGACGCCATTCCGCTGGAACAGATGAACACCTCGATGACGATCAACGCCACCGCCCCGTGGCTGCTGTCGCTCTATGTCGCGGTTGCCGAGGAACAGGGGGCGGACGTGTCCAAGCTTCAGGGGACCGTCCAGAACGACATCATCAAGGAATACCTGTCGCGCGGCACCTATATCTGCCCGCCCAAGCCGTCGCTGCGGATGATCACGGATGTTGCGGCCTATACGGCGCAGCACCTGCCCAAGTGGAACCCGATGAACGTCTGTTCCTATCACCTGCAGGAAGCCGGGGCGACGCCGGAACAGGAACTCGCCTATGCGCTGGCGACGGGGATCGCGGTGCTGGACGACCTCAAGGGCAAGGTCGCGCCCGCGGATTTCCCGGCGATGGTCGGCCGCATCAGCTTCTTCGTGAACGCGGGCATCCGCTTTGTCACCGAACTCTGCAAGATGCGCGCCTTCACCGAGCTTTGGGACGAGATCTGCCGCGACCGCTACGGCATCGAGGAGGAGAAATACCGCCGCTTCCGCTATGGCGTGCAGGTGAATAGCCTCGGCCTGACGGAACAGCAGCCGGAAAACAACGTCTACCGCATCCTGATCGAGATGCTGGCCGTCACGCTGTCCAAGAACGCCCGCGCCCGCGCGGTCCAGCTTCCGGCGTGGAACGAGGCGCTGGGCCTGCCGCGCCCCTGGGACCAGCAATGGTCGCTGAGGATGCAGCAGATCATGGCCTATGAAACCGACCTGCTGGAATACGGCGATCTCTTCGACGGCAATCCGGCCGTCGCGGCCAAGGTCGAGGAACTCAAGGACGGAGCCCGCGCGGAACTGAAGCTGCTGGACGAAATGGGCGGCGCCATCGCCGCCATCGACTACATGAAGGGGCGGCTGGTCGAATCGAACGCCGCGCGGCTGAACCGGGTCGAGGACGGCGAGACGGTCGTGGTCGGCGTGAACCGCTGGCAGCAGGGCGAGCCCTCGCCGCTGACCGCAGGCGACGGCGGCATCATGGTCGTCGATCCGGCGGTGGAACAGGACCAGATCGCCCGGCTGAACCAATGGCGGCAGGATCGCGACACTGCGGCCGTCGAGGCCGCCCTGTCGCGCCTGCGCGAAGACGCGCAGGCCGGCCGCAACGTCATGCCCGCCTCCATCGCCGCGGCGAAGGCAGGCGCGACAACCGGCGAATGGGCAGGCGTCATGCGGCAGGTCCACGGCGAATACCGCGGCCCGACCGGCGTATCCCCGAACCCCTCCAACCGCACCGAGGGGCTGGAGCCGATCCGCGAGGCGGTGGACGCCGTCAGCACCCGCCTCGGACGCCGGATGAAGTTCGTGGTCGGCAAGCCCGGTCTCGACGGCCATTCCAACGGGGCCGAGCAGATCGCCTTCCGTGCAAGGGACTGCGGCATCGACATCACCTATGACGGCATCCGCCTGACGCCGGAACAGATCGTGGCCGCCGCCCGCGAACAGGACGCCCATGTGGTCGGCCTCTCGATCCTCTCGGGCAGCCACCTGCCGCTGGTCCGCGACGTGATGGACCGGATGCGGGCGGCGGGTCTGGGCCACATCCCGGTGATCGTCGGCGGCATCATCCCCGACGACGACGCCAAGCGGCTGGCCGAGATGGGCGTGACCCGCGTCTACACCCCCAAGGACTTCGAGCTGAACCGGATCATGATGGACCTGGTCGCGCTGGTCGACCCTGAGGCGCAGGCGGCCTGACCGCCATGAAAAAAGGGGGCGCGAGAGGCGCCCCCTGAGTTGCCGGGTCGGCAGGCTTCCCGGACAGCGGAAGTTCCGGTCACGAGGCCGGCAGCAGCACCCCGTCGATGACATGGACGACGCCGTTCCCGGCCTCAAGGTCGGCCGTCGCCACGGTGGCCGAAGTGCCGCCGGGGCTGGCAATCGTCACGGTGCCGCCCGATTCCGTGGCCGTCAGGCTGCAGCCGCCCAGCGCGGGGACCGTGGCCGTGCCGTTCCCGTTGGCGATCATCTGCGCCACGTCGGCGGCCATGGCCTTGGCCTCGACGACGTGGCAGCCCAGCACGGCAACAAGCTGGTCCTTGTTCTCGGGCTTGAGCAGGTCATCCAGCGCGCCCGCGGGCAGCGCCGCGAAGGCCGCGTTCGTCGGCGCGAAGACGGTGAAGGGACCGGCGCCCTGCAGCGTCTCGGCAAGTCCGGCAGCGGTCACGGCCTGCACCAGCGTGGTGTGATCGGGCGACCCTACCGCGACATCGACAACGGTCGCCGGGGCGGTCTGGGCAAAGGCCACGCTTGCACCAAGGGCGAAAAGGGCGGCAGCGGCGGAAGTTCTTGCGAAGGTCATCGGGCTGTCTCCTGGGATGGATTGTTACAGGTGTTACAGGATAGTGCCGACCAACTCTGCACGCTCACATTTGTTGCCATCACTTGCGCGTGAACCCCGCGCCGCCCGGCCGCCCCGGCCACCCGCTTGCACAAGCGCCGCGCCTTCCCCACTCTGCCCCCGCACAGACCGGAGCCTGCACATGCCCGCCCCCGAGAACCGCTTCAAATCCCGCCTTGCGGCCGGAGAGACCCTGATCGGCGCCTGGGTCGGGCTGGCCGACGCCTATGCCGCCGAGATCACCGCCACCGCCGGCTTCGACTGGCTGCTGATCGACGGGGAACACGCGCCGAACGACCTCCGCTCGATCCTCGCGCAACTGCGGGTGGTCGAGGCGTCCGGCAGCGCCCCCGTGGTGCGCCTGCCGATGGGAGAGACCTGGGCGATCAAGCAGGCGCTCGACATCGGCGCTCAGTCGCTGCTGATCCCCATGGTCGAAAGCGCCGCGCAGGCCGTGCAACTGGTCCGCGCCACCCGTTATGCGCCGAACGGCAACCGCGGGGTGGGGGCGGCGCTGGCGCGGGCCTCGGGCTTTTCCGCGATCCCGGACTACCTTGCCACGGCGGATGCGCAGATCTGGCTGGGGGTGCAGGTGGAAACCCGCGCGGGCCTTGCCGCCCTGGACGGGATCCTGACAGTCGAGGGCGTGGACGGCGTCTTTATCGGCCCCTCGGACCTTGCCGCCGACATGGGCTTTCCGGGCCAGTTGGACCACCCCGAGGTGCAGCAGGCGGTCCGCGCCGCGCTCCGGGTGATCGCTGCTTCGGGCAAGGCGCCCGGCATCCTCTGGACCGACGAGGCGAATGCGCGGAACGCCGTGGCCGACGGCGCCCGCTTTGTCGCGACCGCCATCGACGTCACCACCTATGCCACCGCGATCCGCGATGCGGCCGCGCGCGGGCTGGCGCTGAAGCCGTAAGATTCAGCCCTGCTTCGGCAGCCGCCCCAGCAGGAAGAACTCGTCGTTCGGGGGGATGTCGGCCATGTTCACCAGCCGGTTCGACATCCCGAAGAAGGCGGTGATCGCGCCGATGTCCCAGATCTCGTCGGGGGTGAAGCCCGCCTCGATCATGTCCTCGTAATCGTCCTGGGTGATATTGTCGGCATCCGTCGCCACAAGTTCAGCGTAATACAGCATGGCATAGTGCCGCTCGCTCAGGCCCGCCTTGCGCCAGTTGATCGCAACCTTGTCCGCGATCATCGGGTCACGCGCCCGGATGCGCAGGATCGCCCCATGGGCCACCACGCAATACTGGCAGCGGTTCAGCCCCGAGGTGGCAACCACGATCATCTCGCGCTCGGCCTTCGACAGCCCCTCGTCCTTTTCCATCAGCGCGTCGTGATAGGCGAAGAAGGCGCGGAACTCGGCCGGGCGATGGGCCAGCGCAAGGAAGATGTTGGGCACGAAGCCCGACTTCTCCTGCACGGCGCGGATCATCTCCTGAATGTCGGGCGGAAGGCTGCGCAGGTTGGGAATGTCGAAGCGGCTGATGGCTTGGGTCATGGTCGGTCCCTTGATGTTCGTCCGGGCTTACCATGACCGCCCCCTTCGGCAAAAGCCGCGGGTCAGGAGACCCCGGTCATCTGCCGATATCGCAGAATCCCGCCCAGCAGGATCAGGACGCCCAGACCCTCGAAAGCCTCCTCGGCGCCGCTGACCAGCGCGTAGGAGATGCTGTCCTCAAGCCCGTCGTCCCACAGCTTGCCGCCGATCATCTCGATCCCGACCGCGCCCGCGACAAAGACGACGCCTGCGGCGATCATCCACCGGCGGGTCGATGCGGGCAGCCGTCCAAGGAACGGCAGCACCAGCAACCCGCCCAGCGCGACCACCGCGATCGCCGGGACCACCCAGGCGAACCTGAGAAAACCGCCCCATTGGAAATGGTCATGCAGCCGCACGGCGACGGCCTCGTGGATCATCAGCAGCTCGTCGGCCGACACCGCCAGCACCGCCAGCCCGACGCCGATCCAGCCCCAGCGCAGGATGCGGTCGGACGGCGGGGTGCGAAGCCCGAGGTCCAGCATCAGAAGCCCCGCAACCCCCAGCGCCAGCACCGAGAACCAGGTGTAAAGGCTGCTTTCCTCGTTCGGGTCCAGAAGGCGGGGCAGGGGCGCAGGCCAGGGTCCGGACAGCGTCTGCAGCAGGTGCAGGCACAGAAGCACCGCCCAGATCCCATAGGCCGCCGTCAGCAGGGGCGCATGGAGCCGCGACGAACCGGCCCCCCAAGCCGCCGCGCCATTCACAGTCACATTCGGCCACGCCATGTGCAAACCCGATCCCATCGTTAACAGAACAAACATTTTATCGTTAACAGATTGTCATGATTCTGTCGCACGAGGAAGCGCCGCATCGGCAAGGTGCTGCCGGTCGGCTTTCCAGCCCGGCGGTTGACTCGGGCGCTTGTCTGGCGTAACGGGGTTCCACACCCGGAAGCTCTGCCTTCCGGTCCCCGATCTTGCGCGGGGATCGACCCCCGTCAGCGCGTTGCGCCCACGGGGGCCGTCCTGTTTTCGTCGCTGCCACGGAGGCCGCCGATGTTCGAGAGCCTGTCAGACCGCCTCGGCGGAGTCTTCGACCGCCTGACCAGGCAGGGCGCGCTGTCCGAGGATGACGTCACCGCCGCCATGCGCGAGGTACGCCAGGCGCTGCTGGACGCCGACGTCTCGCTGCCGGTGGTGCGCAGCTTCGTCCGCGCTGTCACGCAGAAGGCCACGGGCGCCAATGTCACCAAGTCGGTCAGCCCCGGCCAGCAGGTCGTCAAGATCGTCCATGACGAGCTGATCCGCACCCTGCAGGGCGAGGATGCGCCCGAGACGCTGAAGATCGACGTGCCCCCTGCGCCGATCCTGATGGTCGGCTTGCAGGGGTCCGGCAAGACCACCACCACTGCCAAGCTGGCGAAACGGCTCAAGGACCGCGAGAAGAAGCGCGTCCTGATGGCTTCGCTGGACACCAACCGACCCGCGGCGATGGAGCAGTTGGCGATCCTCGGCAGCCAGGTCGGCGTCGATACCCTGCCGATCATCAAGGGCGAGAACGCGGTCCAGATCGCCAAGCGCGCGAAACAGCAGGCGACGCTGGGCGGCTATGACGTCTACATGCTCGACACCGCGGGCCGCCTGCACATCGACGACGTGCTGATGGACGAGGTGCAGGCCGTCCGCGACGTGGCGAACCCGCGCGAGACGCTGCTGGTCGTCGATGGCCTGACCGGCCAGGACGCCGTGAACGTCGCGACCGAGTTCGACGCCAAGCTCGGCGTCTCGGGCGTGGTCCTGACCCGGATGGACGGCGACGGGCGCGGCGGTGCTGCGCTGTCGATGCGCCAGATCACCGGCAAGCCCATCCGCTTCGTCGGCGTCGGCGAAAAGATGGACGCGCTGGAAAGCTTCGACGCGGAACGTGTCGCGGGCCGCATCCTCGGCATGGGCGACATCGTGGCCCTGGTCGAGAAGGCCCAGCAGGTGCTGGAGGTCGAGCAGGCAGAGCGCATGATGAAGCGCTTTGCCAAGGGCCTGTTCAACATGAACGACCTGAGGAACCAGCTTGAGCAGATGCAGAAGATGGGCGGGATGCAGTCCATCATGGGCATGATGCCGGGCATGGGGAAGATGGCGAAGCAGGCCGAAACCGCGGGCATCGACGACACCATGCTGCGCCGCCAGGTCGCGCTGATCAATTCGATGACCAAGAAGGAACGCGCCAACCCCGATCTGCTGCAGGCCAGCCGCAAGAAGCGGATCGCCGCGGGCGCGGGGATGGAGGTGGCGGAACTGAACAAGCTGCTGAAGATGCAGCGCCAGATGGCCGACACGATGAAGAAGGTCAGCAAGATGGGCAAGGGCGCGATGATGAAGCAGGCCATGCGCGCCATGTCCGGCAAGGGCGGCGGGCTGCCCGATCTGGGCGACGTCGATCCGGCCAAGATGGCCGAGGCCACGAAGATGCTGCAGGACCAGAAGGGCCTTGGCGGCCAGTTGGGCGGGATGAACCTGCCCGGCGGGCTTTCGGGGCTGTTCGGCAAGAAATGACGGCGCTGACCGGCATCCCGGTGACTGGGACCGGGCGGTTCATACCGTCCGTGCATCGCCTGTGCATGGTCCGTGCATCGGATGCACTGCCCGGTTTTGCCCCATGACCGACCTTTCCGCCCGCGCCGCCGAGCTGCTGGCCGACCATCGCGCCAGCATCGACCGGCTGGACGCCGTGCTGGTCTTCACCCTGGCCGAGCGGTTCAAGCACACCCAGTCCGTCGGGCGGCTGAAGGCGCAGCACGACCTGCCGCCCTCGGACCCCGCGCGCGAGGCCGCCCAGATCGCCCGGCTCGAACGGCTGGCGGCCGAGGCGGATCTGGACCCCGCCTTCGCCCGCAAGTTCCTCAATTTCGTGATCTCGGAGGTCATCCGGCATCACGAGCAGTTCCAGAAATAAAACGCCATATCAAGGAGATGAACCTATGGCCATGAAGATCCGGCTCGCCCGCGGCGGGTCCAAGAAGCGTCCCCATTATGCCATCGTCGCCACCGACTCGCGCATGCCGCGCGACGGCCGCTTCCTGGAGAAGCTGGGCACCTACAACCCGCTGCTGCCCAAGGATTCGGAAGACCGGATCAAGATGGATGTCGAGCGCGTGCAGCACTGGCTGTCCCAGGGCGCCCAGCCGACCGACCGCGTGGCCCGCTTCCTGGAAGCCGCCGGCGTGAAGGAAAAGACCGAGCGCGCCAACCTCAAGAAGGGCGAGCCGGGCAAGGCCGCCAAGGACCGCGCCGAGAAGCGCGCCGCCCGCGAAGCCGCCGCCGCCGAGGCTGCAAATGCGCCCGCCGCGACCGACGAGACCGCGCTGGACGCCTCGGAATCGACCAGCGGCACCGAGTCGCCCTGATCCACGGATCACCGGCGGGCGCGCGTTTGCGCCCGCCCGTCCGACGTTCGGCAAGGGGCACCCGCATGGCTGAACCGTCCAACCGCATCTGCGTCGGCGCCATCGCCGGCGCCTTCGGCGTGCGCGGCGAGGTGCGGCTGAAAAGCTTCTGCACTGTCGCCGAGGACATCGCCACCTATGGCGAATTGACCAGCGAGGACGGCGGGCGCCGCTTCACGGTCAAGCTGACCCGGCCTGTCAATGGCGGGCTGGGCGCGCGTCTGTCAGGGGTGGAAACCAAGGAGCAGGCCGACGCGCTGAAGGGCGTGACGCTCTGGGCTGACCGCGCGGCGCTGCCCTCGCTGCCGGACGACGAGTTCTACCACGCCGACCTGATCGGGCTGGAGGTGATGGACACGGGCGGCGCGAGCCTCGGCCGCGTCCGCGCCATCTACGACCACGGTGCGGGCGACATCCTTGAGGTTTACGGCCCCTCGGGCGTGCTGCTGATTCCATTCACGCAAGCGGCGGTGCCGACCGTCGATCTGGCCGCAAGGCGCATTGTCGCGGACCCGCCGGGTTCGGATGAATAGGGCCTCGTTGCGTCTGTGGATCGGCCGGGCGCTGATCGTCACCGGGCCGGTGCTGGCGGGTTTGGGTAGTCGAGGAGGCTGGACGGTGGGGCTGTTCGCGCTGCTCGCCGTCTTTGGGCTGGTGCTGGCCGCGCCTGCGGAAAGCTGGCGCTCGCCCTTTCATCTCGCAGCGGTCACGGCGCTGGCCGCCTTGGGCTGCGTGGCTTTGTATGTCGGCGCCGATGCCGTCAGCCGCAGCCTCGGCTGGTCGGGCAACTGGGGCGGCCTCGGCCCTCTGGCGTTGTCGGCCGCGGGCGCGGTGCTGGCGGGAACCGGCTGGTTCCCGGTCAGAGGCGGCGATGGCTGAGCCACCCTCCCGCTCCCACGGCCGGGTCGCGGTGCGCCCCTCGCTGCGGCCGCGCGACCTGATGGCGCCGCCCGAACTCGCGGGCGCCTGGACCGCGCAGGTCATCACCCTGTTCCCCGAGGCCTTCCCCGGCACGCTGGGCCTGTCGCTGACCGGCCGCGCGCTGACCGAGGGCTTGTGGTCGCTGCGCACGATCCAGTTGCGCGACCATGGCATCGGGCGGCACCGCAACGTGGACGACACGCCGGCGGGCGGCGGCGCAGGCATGGTCATTCGCGCCGATGTCATGGCCGCCGCGCTGCGCGAGGCCAGGGCCGCCGCTCCTGATCTGCCGGTGGTCTATCTTTCCCCCCGAGGCCGCCCGCTGACCCAGGCTATCGCTCGCCGTCTGGCGCAAGGCCCCGGCGTCACCCTCATCTGCGGGCGCTTCGAGGGCGTGGACCAGCGCGTTCTGGACGCCTTCGACGTCACGGAAATCAGCATCGGCGATTACGTCCTGACCGGCGGAGAGATCGCCGCTCAGGTCTTGATCGACGCGACGATCCGCCTTATACCCCGCGTGCTGGGGAATCAGGAATCTCTGGCCGAGGAGTCCTTTTCCCACGGCCTGCTTGAGCATCCGCAGTATACGAAGCCCGCCGAATGGGAAGCCCGTGCGATTCCAGATGTTCTTCTGTCGGGAAATCACGCGGCAATTTCGCGTTGGCGGCAGGACGAGGCCGAAAGGCTGACAAAGCAACGCCGCCCCGACCTGTGGCGGGCATACCGTGACGGTATGGACCCGGACCAAAGGACGCAGCTCTCGGGCGCATCAGACCAATCGCGGGACCACCGCGAGCCATGACAAGGAACCCGCGATGAACCTGATCGCCCAACTGGAAGCCGAGCAGATCGCCGCTCTGGCCAAGACCATTCCCGACTTCAAGGCCGGCGACACCGTCCGCGTCGGCTACAAGGTGACGGAAGGCACCCGCACCCGCGTGCAGATGTACGAAGGCGTCTGCATCAGCCGCAGGGGCGGCGACACGCTGGCCGCGTCCTTCACCGTCCGCAAGATCTCCTTCGGCGAGGGCGTCGAGCGCGTCTTCCCGCTGTATTCGACCAACGTCGATTCGATCGAGGTCGTGCGCCGTGGCCGCGTCCGCCGCGCCAAGCTGTATTACCTGCGCGATCGCCGCGGCAAATCCGCCCGCATCGCCGAAGTCTCCAACTACAAGCCGAAGGCCGCCAAGGCCGACGCCAACCAGAACGTCTGAGGTCGCGCGCCATGAAAGCCGATACCCATCCCGAATACCACATGATCACCGTCAAGATGACGGATGGCACGACCTACCAGACCCGTTCCACCTGGGGGAAAGAGGGCGACACGATGTCCCTGGACATCGACCCGACCTCGCATCCCGCGTGGACCGGCGGCTCGGCCAAGCTGATGGACACCGGGGGGCGCGTGTCCCGGTTCAAGAACAAATACGCCGGCCTGGGCTTCTGATCCCGCGTGTCGGAATGACGAAAACGCCGCCCCGAGGGGCGGCGTTCTCGTTCGCAGGTCAGAGACGGAAGATCGTGGCAAGAAGCCCTTGGCCCCGCGTCGTCTCGGGGACCACCGGACGGCCCGTCACGCTGCCCTGCGGCGTGTCCAGTGTCACCCGCCCATCCGGCGAGACGGCGACGATCCTGCCCTGGACAGTGCCACCGCTGCCCAGCGAAACCGCTGCGACAGAACAGTACTGTGCAGAAACCTTGTTCTTGACGGATTGCAACATCGGCTTACTCGCAAACACAAATCGTTAACCGGTTATTAACCTTCGTGTCACAAAGGCGTTCCCGTCAAGGCTGCATTTGTTTCGTTGGCTCATCCGATGGGCGGTGCGCTGCTGACTTGGGGGGCCGGGCTCTGCCGCCCCTGCCAGCCACCATGACTTGCGGCGGCTCTCCCGTTACCTTGCGGCTGGTTTGAAGCGGGGCGATTCGTGGCGCATATCATCGTCGTAGGCAACGAGAAGGGCGGTTCGGGCAAGTCCACGACCTCGATGCATGTCGCAACCGCGCTGGCGCGGATGGGGCATCGGGTCGGCGCGCTGGATCTTGACGTTCGCCAGCGCAGCTTCGCCCGCTATCTGGAAAACCGCAGGGCCTTTGTCGAAGGCGAGGGGTTGGACCTGCCCGGCCCTATGCTGGGCGAGTTGTCGCGCGACGAGGGCACGGACCCGCTCTCCCCGGCCGTGGCCGCTCTGGACGCCGAGCATGATTTCATCGTGATCGACTGCCCCGGCTCGCATACGAAGCTGAGCCAGATGGCGCATACGCTGGCCGACACGCTGGTCACGCCGATGAACGACAGCTTCATCGACTTCGATCTGCTGGCCCGCATCTCGCCGCAGGGCGAGGTGCTGGGACCGTCGATCTATGCCGAGATGGTCTGGTCCGCGCGCCAGTTGCGCGGGCAGGCGGGGGCGGGGGCGATCGACTGGGTGGTGCTGCGCAACCGCCTCGGCACCACGGAAATGCACAACAAGCGCAAGGTCGGCGAGGCGCTGACCCGGCTGTCGCGCCGCATCGGCTTCCGCGTCGCCGCGGGTTTTGCCGAGCGGGTGATTTTCCGCGAACTGTTCCCGCGCGGGCTGACACTGCTGGATCTGCGCGACGTCGGAACCCAAGCCCTGTCGATGTCGAACATCGCCGCCAGGCAGGAACTGCGCGACCTGCTGACGGAACTGCGGCTGCCCGGCGTCAAGGTCAACATCTAGACACTGCCCCCCGCAGCCGCAGACGCCGCCATTGCCGCAGGATATGCTCGCGCCTATGTGCCACCGGCACCAGAGAGACATCACCCATGCGGCGCCTTTCCCTTATCGCAGCCCTGTTCCTGCTGGCTCCTGCCGCAGCCTTGCCGATGGGGGGCGCGCCGCCCGAACAGCCCGCTGCGGGCCAGGTGCAGGCTGCATTGCCGACGGTGACGATCGCGGCGGCGGCCCCGGCCGAGGTGCAGCGCCGGGTGCCGCTGTCCGGCACCCTGGTCGCGCGGGCGCAGGTGCAGGTCTATCCGCAGGTCGAGGGGCTGGAAATCGTCGCGCTCGGCGCCGAGCCGGGCGACCGGGTCGAGGCCGGGCAGGAACTCGTTCGGCTGTCCGACACTACCCTGCGGGCGCAACTGGCGCAGGCCGACGCCGAATTGCAGCGGGCGGTGGCCAGCGTCGCCCAAGCGCAAAGCCAGATTTCCTCGGCCGAGGCGGCGCTGACGCAGGCGGTGACTGCGCTGGAACGCGCGCAATCGCTGCGGCAAAGCGGCAGCGGCACGCAGGCCTCTCTGGATCAGGCAGTGGTGGCGGAAGCTTCGGCCCGCGCGGCGGCGGCGAGCGTCCGCGAAGGTCTGGCCGTTGCGCAGGCGGTCGAGGCGCAGGCGCGGGCTGCGCGCGAGATCGCACAGTTGAACCTGGACCGCACCCGCATCACCTCGCCCGTCGAGGGCCGGGTGGCCAGCCGCAACGCCGAACTGGGCACCATCGCCTCGGCGGCGGCGGGGCCGATGTTCATCCTGATCGCGGATGGCTCGATCGAGTTTCAGGGCGAGGTGATCGAAACCGACCTGCCCTTGCTGCAACCCGGCCAGCCGGTCGAGCTTGAGGTCGCGGGCGTGGGCCGCGTCGAGGGCCGGGTGCGCCAGTTGCCGGCAGCGGTCGATGCGACAACGCGGCTGGGCCTTGTCCGGGTGGGGCTGGATTATGACGACCGGCTGCTGACCGGCCTTTTCGCCAGCGGCGACATCATCACCGAACGGCGCGAGGCGGTGACGGTGCCTGCCTCGGCCATCCTTGCCGATGCCTCGGGCGAGCGGGTTCAGGTCGTCACCGACGGGACCGTGGAAACCCGCGCCATCGACGCGGGCCTTCTGTGGCAGGACAGGCGCGAGATCCGCGCGGGCGTTGCGGCCGGCGAAACGGTGATCGCCCGCGCAGGCGCCTTCTTCACCACCGGCGACCGGGTGAATGTCACGACCGACAGTCTCGATGCGCCGCCCAGCGTGGCGCTGGCCGTGGCCGTCGCACCTGACGCCGAGGCAGGAACGGCGGCGCCCGCGGGGGCGCAGCCATGAACCTCTCCACCTGGTCCATCCGCCACCCGGTCCCGCCCATCGCGATCTTCCTTGTGCTCTTGGTGCTGGGGCTGGTCAGCTTCATGCGGCTGCCGGTCACGGCGATGCCGAACATCGACCTGCCGATCATCCAGGTCACGGTCGGCCAGCCCGGCGCCGCGCCGACCGAGCTGATCTCGCAGGTCGTCCGGCCCATCGAGGACCAGATATCCAACATCCAAGGGATGCGCCATGTGACCTCGACGGCCTCGGACGGCGCCGCCAGCCTGACCGTCGAGTTCGAGCTGGAAACCGACAGCGACCGGGCGCTGAACGATGTCAAGGACGCGGTGGCGAGCGTTCGTTCCGACCTGCCGCAGTCGATCACCGAACCGCGTGTCCGCCGCCTTGACGTGACGGGGATGCCGATCCTGACCTATGCGGTGGGCGACCCGACGCGGTCCATCGAGGGCTTGTCGAAATTCGTGGACGACGTGATCGCCCGCGAATTGACCACCCTGCGGGGTATCGGGCAGGTCAGCCGCATCGGCGGCGCCGACCGCCAGATCGAGGTCGCGCTGGACCCCGACCGGCTGCTCGCCCATGAGCTGACGGCGGCCGAGGTTTCGAACGCGCTGCGCTCGCAGAACCTGAACGCCGGCGGCGGGCGCGGCGATCTGGCGGGGACGGAATATTCCATCCGCACCCTCGGCTCAGCCGACACGGTGGCGCAGCTTGCGGCGACGCCCATTTCCATCGCGGATGGCAAGACCGTGCGGCTGGACCAGTTGGGGACCGTGACCGACGGCCCCAGCGACGAGCGCAGCTTCGCCCTGCTGGACGGAAAGCCCGTGGTGGCTTTCGGCGTCTATCGGGCGACCGGCGAATCCGACCTGATGGCCGGCGACAATGCTAAGGAGCGGCTGGCCGAGATGGCCGAACGCTATCCGAACCTGACGATCACGCTGGTCGATGACACCACGACCTATACCGAACAGTCCTACGAGACCGCGATGCACACGCTGTATGAAGGCGCGGCGCTGGCGGTGATCGTGGTGCTGCTGTTCCTGCGCAACTGGCGAGCGACGGTGATCGCGGCCATCGCGCTGCCGCTGTCGGTGATCCCGACCTTCTTCGTCATGCAATGGCTCGGCTTCACCCTGAACGGGATCAGCCTGCTGGCGATCACGCTGGTGACGGGCATCCTCGTGGACGACGCCATCGTCGAGATCGAGAACATTGTCCGGCACATGCACATGGGCTCGTCGCCCTATCAGGCCTCCGAGGAAGCCGCGAACGAGATCGGCACGACCGTCATCGCCATCAGCTTTTCCATCGTCGCGGTCTTTGCGCCGGTGGCCTTCATGGGCGGGATCGCGGGGCAGTATTTCAAGCAGTTCGGCCTGACTGTCGCGGTGTCGGTGCTGTTCTCGCTGCTGGTCGCGCGGATCATCACCCCGATGCTGTCGGCCTATTTCATCCGCGGCACCGGCCACCCCGAAGAGCCGCGCGATGGCCGTGCCATGCGGGGGCTGATGGGCGTGCTGGCCTGGACCATGCGGCATCGCGGCCTGACGCTGCTGCTGGGGGTGGGCGTCTTCGCGGGCTCGATCTGGTCGGCGACCCTGCTGCCGACCGAGTTCATCGCCTCGGGCGATGTCGGCCGCAGCCAGATCGAGGTCGAACTGCCCCCCGGATCAACCGTGGACCAGAACGAAGGGATCACGCGCGCCCTGACCGCCCGCGTCGCCGTCATCCCCGAGGTCCAGTCGGTCTTTGTCATGGGCGGCACCTCGGAACCCACCAAGTCGCGGTTGATGATCAATTATGGCACCAAGGCCAGCCGCGAGCGCAGCCAGTTCGAGATCGAGGAGCAGTTGAAGCTGCTGCTGGCCGACACGCCCGACGTGCGCCTGAACTTCCAGAACGAGGCGGGCGGCAACGACCTGACCATCAGCGTGATGGGCGATACCGAGGCAGGGGCGGCACGCGCGGCCGATCTGCTGGTGGCGCAGATGCGGCAGATGCCGGAACTGGAAAGCGTCACCTCCTCCTCGGCGCTGCAGCGGCCCGAGATTCAGATCACGCCCCGCACCGACATCGCGGCGCAGCTTGGGGTGTCCACGGCGGCCATGGCGCAGACCCTGCTGGTGGCGACGCTGGGGGATGCCGAGGCGAACCTGCCAAAGTTCAATGCCGGCGACGAGCAGGTGCCGATCATGGTCCGACTGAACGAACCCGCGCGCGAGGATCTGATGCAGTTGCGGAACCTGCGGGTGCCCTCGTCAGTGGGGCAGGTGCCGCTGGGGGCGGTGGCCGACGTGTCGCTGTCGGCGGGGGCCACGCAGATTTCCCGCTATGATCAGCGCTATCGCACGACAGTGTCGGCGAACCTTGCCGATGGCGCGGTGCTGGGGCCGGTCGCAGCCCAGGTGCAGGCGTTGCAGGACCGGATCGAACTGCCGCCGGGGACCGAGTTCCAGACATCGGGCGATGCCGAGATCATGGGCGAGGTCTTCGGCGCCTTCGGCTTCGCCATGGGGGCGGGGGTGCTGTTCGTCTATGTCGTGCTGGTGCTGCTGTTCCAGAACTTCGTGACCCCGATAAGCATCCTTCTGTCGCTGCCGCTGGCCATCGGCGGCGCGATCCTCGCGCTGTTCGTCACCGGCAACGCCATCGGCATGGCCGTGGTCATCGGCTTCCTGATGCTGATGGGGATCGTGACCAAGAACGCGATCATGCTGGTCGAGTTCGCCGTTCAGGCCATGGAGCGGGGGGCGCCCAAGCGCGAGGCGATCCTTGACGCCGTCCACAAGCGGGCGCGGCCGATCATCATGACGACCATCGCCATGGCGGCGGGGATGCTGCCCTCGGCGATCTCGACCGCCGAGGGGTCCGAGTTCCGTTCCCCCATGGCGATCGCGGTGATCGGTGGGCTGCTTTTGTCCACGATGCTGTCGCTGCTGTTCGTGCCTTCGCTTTTCTCTCTGCTGCATGGCGGGCAGGAGCGGGTCGGCGGCTGGCTGCGGCGCCGGCTGGGGCTGAACCGGGCCGCGCCTGCCGCGGCGGAGTAGGGTGCTTCGCCCCCCGGCGCGTTGCGCCTCCTCACGGTATCCGGGCCAGAAAAAAAAATACCTGGGAAAGAAGAAGGGCGCCTTCCGGGGCGCCCTTTTCCAATGCGGTCTTGCGGGGGGTCAGGCGAGCATCCCGATCGGGTTTTCCAGGTGCCCGACGATGGCCTGCAGCAGTTGTGCTGCCAGCGCCCCGTCGATGACCCGGTGATCGACCGACAGCGTCATCGACATGATGTTGCGGATGACGATTTCCCCGTCCTCGACCACCGGGGTCTGGATGCCCGCGCCCACGGCCAGGATCGCGCCATGGGGCGGGTTGATCACGGCGTCGAAGTTTTCGATCCCGAACATCCCGAGGTTCGAGATGGCGAAGCTGCCGCCTTGGTATTCATGCGGCGCGAGCTTCTTGGTCTTGGCGCGATTGGCGAGATCCTTCATCTCGGCCGACAGCGCCGACAGCGTCTTCTTGTCGGCGTCCTTCAGGACCGGGGTGAACAGCCCCCCTTCGATGGCGACGGCCACCGCCACGTCCGAGGGTTTCAGCTTGATGATCCGGTCGCCCGCCCAGACGGCATTGGCATCCGGCACCTGCTGCAGCGCCAGTGCGCAGGCCTTGATGATGAAGTCGTTGACCGAAAGCTTGACGCCCCGCGACTGGAGCTGGCTGTTCAGCGTGCCCCGGAACTCCATCAGCGCATCCAGCTTGGCCGAGCGGCGCAGGTAGAAATGCGGGATCGTCTGCTTGGCCTCGGACAAACGCGCGGCGATGGTGCGGCGCATCCCGTCCAGCGCGACCTCCTCGAACTCGCGGCCGTCCAGCATCTTCCTGACGGTTTCGTAGCCCATGCCCTGCGGCGCAGCGGCGGCAGGCTTGGGCGCTTCAGCGGCAGGTTGCGTGGGGGCCTGCGCGGCTGCGGGCTGAGCCGCGGGTTTGGCAGCGCCGGGCTGGGCCTTTTCCACATCCGCCTTGACGATCCGGCCCTTCGGCCCGCTGCCGGTGATGGCCGACAGGTCGAGGCCACGTTCCGCCGCGATGCGGCGGGCGAGGGGCGAGGCGAAGATGCGCTCGCCCTTGCTCTTCGCCGGGGCCGCCGCGGGCTGCTTGCCGTTGCCTGCGCTGGCTTCACCTGCGACCGGAGCGCCGATCGGTCCGCCATAACCCTTTTCAGCAGCGGCCTTTTCTTCCGGGGCAGGCGCGTCGGCCTTGGCCTGGGAACTGGCGGGCGAGGGACTTGCCCCCCCTGCCGCGTCCTCCACGCTTTCGCCTTCCTCGACCAGCACGGCGATGGGGGTGTTGACCTTCACGCCTTGCGTGCCCTCGGCGATCATGATCTTGCCGATCACGCCCTCGTCGACCGCCTCGAACTCCATCGTGGCCTTGTCGGTCTCGATCTCGGCAAGGATATCGCCGGATTTGACCTCGTCGCCCTCTTTCACCAGCCACTTGGCCAGCGTCCCTTCCTCCATCGTCGGGGACAGGGCGGGCATCAGGATCTGCGTTGCCATCTGTCTGTCCTCTTACCGATAGGTCACTTTGCGGACGGCCTCGACCACCTCGTCCGCCGTGATCAGCGCAAGGCGTTCCAGGTTCGCCGCATAGGGCATGGGCACGTCCTTCCCGGTGCAGTTGATCACCGGGGCGTCGAGCCAGTCGAAGGCGTTTTCCATGATCCAGGCCGACAGGTGGTTGCCGATCGCGCCGACCGGGAAGCCTTCCTCGACCGTCACCACGCGGTTCGTCTTCTGCACGGACTTCAGGATCGCCGGATAGTCGATCGGGCGCAGGGTCCGCAGGTCCAGCACCTCGGCGTCGATGCCGTCCGCCGCCAGCTTTTCGGCCGCTTCCAAGGAATGAGCCATGCCGATGCCGAAGCTGATGAGGGTGACATCCTTGCCCTTCCGGGCGACGCGGGCCTTGCCGAAGGGGACCGTGAAGTCGTCCATCTGCGGCACGTCGAAGCTGCGGCCGTAGAGGATCTCGTTTTCGAGGAAGATCACTGGGTTGGGGTCGCGGATCGCGGTCTTCAGCAACCCCTTGGCGTCGGCGGCCGTGTAGGGCATCACCACCTTGAGGCCGGGGATCGCGGCATACCAGGCGGCGAAGTCCTGCGAATGCTGCGCGCCCACACGGGCGGCGGCGCCGTTCGGGCCGCGGAAGACGATGGGGCAGCCCATCTGGCCCCCCGACATATACAGGGTCTTGGCCGCCGAGTTGATGATCTGGTCCATCGCCTGCATGGCGAAGTTGAAGGTCATGAACTCGACGATGGGGCGCAGGCCCCCGAAGGCCGCGCCGACACCGATGCCGGCAAAGCCCATTTCCGAGATGGGCGTGTCCACGACCCGGCGGGGGCCGAACTTGTCCAGCAGCCCCTGGCTGATCTTGTAGGCGCCTTGGTATTCGCCGACTTCCTCGCCCATCAGGAAGACGGTCTCCTCGCGGTCCATCTCTTCGGCCATGGCCTCGCGCAGCGCCTCGCGGACGGTCATCTGCTTGACGGCGGTGCATTCCGGCCAGTCGGGGGAGTCGTCGGGCTCGGGGGTGTTCACCGCCTCGACCGCCGATTTCGCGGCGGCGGGGGCGCGTTCAGGGGCCTCGCCGGTTTCGTCCTTGCTGGCTTCCCCCTTGCCGGGCTGGGCCAGAGGCTCGGCAGCATGGGGGACGGTGCCGCCGCTGTCGCCCTGCGGCGCGGCATCGGCGGATTCGCCCTCGGCCACCAGCACGGCGATGGGGGTGTTCACCTTCACGCCTTGCGTCCCTTCGGACACCAGCAGGCGGCCGACGGTGCCTTCATCGACCGCCTCGAATTCCATGGTGGCCTTGTCGGTCTCGATCTCGGCCAGGATGTCGCCGGATTTCACCGTATCGCCTTCCTTGACCAGCCATTTGGCCAGAGTCCCTTCCTCCATCGTGGGGGACAGGGCGGGCATCAGGATTTCGGTTGCCATGCGTCAGCCCTCACACGTTCACGTCTTCGGCCGTCTTCTGCGGCACGTCGTCGGCATAGATGTCGGTCCAAAGCTCCTCGACCGGAGGCTCGGGGCTTTCGCGGGCGAAGTCGGCCGAGTCGTTGACGATGTCCTTGATCTCCTTGTCGATGGACTTGAGATCGTCTTCCGAGGCGTGGCCGCCCTGCAGCAGAAGCTGGCGGACGTGCTCGATGGCGTCGCGTTCCTCGCGCATCTTCTGCACCTCCTCGCGGGTGCGGTATTTCGCGGGGTCGGACATCGAATGGCCGCGATAGCGGTAGGTCATCACCTCGAGGATATACGGCCCGTTCCCGGCACGGCAGTGGGCGACAGCCTTTCCCCCGGCAGCTTTCACCGCCAGCACGTCCATGCCGTCCACCTGCTCGCCGGGGATGCCGAAGGCCTCGCCCCGGCCGAAGAAGGTGGTGGACTTGGTGGATCGCTGGACGCTCATCCCCATGGCATACTGGTTGTTCTCGATCACGAAGACGACCGGCAGGGACCACAGTTCCGCCATGTTGTAGGTCTCGTAGACTTGGCCCTGGTTGGCCGCGCCATCGCCGAAATAGGTGAAGGTGACGTTGTCGTTGCCCTTGTACTTGTCGGAGAAGGCAAGGCCCGCCCCCAGCGGCACCTGCGCGCCGACGATGCCATGGCCGCCGTAGAAGTGCTTTTCGCGGCTGAACATGTGCATCGAGCCGCCCTTCCCCTTGGAATAGCCGCCGATACGCCCGGTCAGTTCCGCCATCACGCCCCGCGCCTCCATCCCCGAGGCGAGCATGTGGCCGTGGTCGCGGTAGCTGGTGATGCGCTTGTCGCCTTCCTTGGCCGAGGCTTCCAGCCCGACGACGACGGCTTCCTGCCCGATATACAGGTGGCAGAAGCCGCCGATCAGGCCCATGCCGTAAAGCTGGCCGGCCTTTTCCTCGAACCGGCGGATCAGCAGCATGTCGCGGTAGTATTTCAGCAGTTCGTCGCGCGAGACATTGGCGGGCGGGGCTGGCGCGGCAGTCTCGGTCGGCTTTCTGGCCATCTGCATCCTCCGGCACGGGATAGTTCAGCGTTGAACCAATGTTACGGCGGCCGGTTCCGCAGGTGCAAGCCGATTCAGCGAACGATCAGTTCGTCGGCGCGGACCAGCCCCAGCACGTCGCGGGCGCGCTGGTCCAGAAGTTCCAGGTCCAGATACTGGTCCGACAGGCGCCGGGTCAGGTTGCGCATCCGGTCCACCTCGGCGGTCAGCCGGTCACGTTCGGCGATCAGATCGACGGTCTCGGCTTCCAGTTGCACGCGGCGCAGGATGCCGGACGGGCCCTGTACGGCGGCGAAGGCGAAATAAAGCGACAACAGCAATGTCGCGAGGAAGTAGATCAGCGATGTGATCGGCAGGTTCCTGGTCACGGTCATGGCCCCATGTCTTTCCGCCCCTATCGCATGTCGGCGCGCGAAGCGGAACGGTGGGTGCCGCGCCGCCGTTTCATGCTGGACGGGCGTTTCCCCCGCCCGTGGTCCCGTCTATGATCCCAGCCGCCGCAGCCTCAGGAGAGTCCCATGTTCATGCGTAACGTCCAGGTCGTTCTGGGGGTGCTGTTCGGCGTCGCTGTGTTCCTGTTCCTGGATTACGCGCTGCCCTCGCGCGAGACGGTGCGGATCACCAACACCTACAACAAGCTGACTGACCTGAACTGGAGCAACCGGATCTTCTATGCCTCGGCCAGGACCGGCACGGTCGAGAACGCGCAAGGGTCGCGCGATGTCCGTTTCATCGACACGGTGCGCCCGAACGGCAAGCCGAGGGTTTATCGCAACGAGGATACCGGGCTGATCTGGCCGCCCTATTTCAAATACGACAGCTCGAACCTGCATGCCGTCGCAGGGGACCTGAGATCCACGGCGGACAATCCGCGCTGGGTCAGTGTGACCTCTTACGGGTGGCGCAACGACCTGGTGACGATCTTCCCGAACGCCATCGCAATCACGCCGGTGGCGGGTCCGAACGAGCGGCCGCTGAACTGGCAGGCGCTGACTATTCTCGGCATCCTTGGGCTGCTGCTGGCGCTGTTCTGGCGCTGGTGGAACCGGCTGCGCGACCGGCGCATCGACGCGGCCGTGCGGCGTGTCCATCGCCGGCGCGTCAGTGCAGAGGCAGGGGCCGAGGGGCAGCCGCCCGCGGGCACCCGCGAAGGGCGGGGGCGTTTCCGAAGCTGGACGCAAAGCTGGCGGCCGCCCCGGCGCTGAGGATTTCGTCACCGCCGCATGGGTATTTGGGCCAGAAAGAAGCCTAGGCGGGGGATTGTGAAAGAGGGCGCGGGTTTCCGACAGGACGCGCGGGATTGCCGGCGACGGTCGCGAGGGCGGCCACGTCGCGCGTGACCACGGCGCCCGCGCCGATGATGGCGCCTGCGCCGATGGTGACGCCGGGCAGGATGAGGGCGGCGGCACCGATCCAGACATCGTCACCGATCGTGATGGGGCGGCCCCATTCTTCGCTTGCGGCGCGGCGATGGGCCTCGCGCGGGTGGTCGGCGGTCAGGACCTGCACCATGGGACCGATCTGGACGCGGGCGCCCAGGCGGATCTCGGTCACGTCCAGGAAGACGCAGCCGTAGTTCAGGAAGCAGCCGGGGCCGAAATGGATGTGGCTGCCGTAATCGACGTAGAAGGGCGGCCGGATCACGGCACCGTTCCAGGTGCCCAGCAGCCGGGACAGGATGCCGGCATCCTCGCCCTCGATGGTGTGGTTGAACTCGCGCATCAGGGTCTGAGCGCGGGTCCGCATGGCGGCAAGCTCGGGGTCGGCGGGGTCGTAGGATTGCCCCGCCAGCATCTTCTGCCGCTCGGAGGCCATCAGATGAAGCCGAGCTCCAGCCTCGCCTCGTCCGACATCATCTCCATCCCCCAGGGGGGCTGGAACACCATGTCCACGTCCACCTGCCGCACGCCGGGCAGGGCACTGACGGCATCGGCGACCCAGCCAGGCATTTCACCGGCCACCGGGCAGCCCGGCGCGGTCAGCGTCATCAGGATGCGGACCGCGTTCGTGTCGTCGATGGCGATCGTGTAGATCAGCCCGAGGTCGTAGATGTTGACCGGGATTTCCGGGTCGTAGACCGACCGGCAGGCTTCCACGACCCCGTCGTAAAGCGGATGGTCGGTGGTCGAGGGCGCGATCAGCGGCTCGCCCTCGCCCGGCTGCGTCTGCGGCTGATACATGGCATCGGCTCCCGTCTCAGGTTCCGGGCGGATATAGGGGCTTTGTGCCCAGGACGGAAGGCCGAAGGGATCAGAAGCGCAGGCTGAAGCGGTTGACGAGGCCGATCCGCAGGGCGGGCTGGTCCTTTTCCTCGATGAACGGGGCGTCGGCGGCATCGCCCGTCAGGCGCGAATATTCCGCCTCGCCCACCACGGCGAGGGTCGGGGTCAGGGCATAGCGCGCCTCGATGCTGGCGCCGACCGCATAGAAGCCGCCATCGGGGCGATAGGCCGCATAGCCGCTGCGCAGCGATTCGTCCCCGGTCACGCCGAAGAAGGTGCGGGTGAAGCGGTCGTCGCCGAACTTGCCCTCGATCCCCGGCCAGATGGTCAGGCGGTCATTCGGGGCGATGCGGTATTTCGCGCCGACCGCGCCCACCAGCCCCTCATGCCCGTCAAAGCCCTTGCGGACCACCAGGTAGCCGCTGGCGGGCCCCTGGGTATAGCGGAAGCGGACACCGGCCTCGATGGTGCGGTCGATGTCGTCAAGCCCGGTCAGCGCGTCCGAATCATCCGCGTCCCGCCCGCTGCGCCAGTTGATCGTCGGCACCACCCGCAGCCCGTCGGACGATCCGTCCCGCGTCGCGGGCTGTCCCGGCGCCATCACGTCGAGGTTGCGGAAGATGACCCAGGGCGAGGTCTCCATATCGTCCGAGCCGAGCCAGTCCGGCTCGACCTCGGCGCCAAGGCCGATGTCGGCGGCAAGGCCCCAGCCGTCCTGGGCATGAGCGGCCAGTGGCAGGGCAAGGGCGGCGAGAAGCAGGGGCAGGCTGGCGCGCATGGGATGTCTCCGGTGTTCAGAACAAGCATTTGCCGGCGCGCGGTTCGGCGCAAGGGCGATCAGTTGCGTTCGGCCGCTTCCAGCCGTTCCAGCGCGTCCAGCCACAGGGCCTCGGCGCGGGGCAAGGCCTCGGCCGCCTCGGCGTGCTTGCGGCCCCATTTCTCGGCCTCGGCGGGGTCGTCGTAAAGCGCAGGGTCGGCCATCCTCTCGCTGATCCTCGCCATCATGTCGGTCAGCTTCCCGACCCGTTCTTCCCCGCGCCGCACCTCGGCCCGCAGGTCGAGGATCTCGTCGCGGCCGGCCTTTTTCGGGGGCTTGGGGGCTTCCTTGGGCCGCTCGGGTTCCTCGGCCGTCAGCAGCGACTTGCGGTAGGTCTCAAGATCATCCGCATAGGGCGAGACAGCGCCCCCAGCTACCAGCCACAGCCGCTCGGCCACCAGTTCCAGCAGGTGCATGTCGTGGCTGACCAGCACCACGGCGCCGGTATAGTCGTTCAGCGCCTCGGTCAGCGCCTCGCGCGATTCGATGTCGAGGTGGTTCGTGGGCTCGTCCAGCACCAGCAAGTGCGGCGCATCGATGGTCGCCAGCAGCAGCGAGAGCCGCGCCTTCTGCCCGCCCGAGAGGGCGCGGACCTTGGTTTCCGCCTGCGCCTCCATCAGCCCGAAGCCTGCCAGCCGCGCGCGCAGCCGGGCGGGGGCCTCGTCCGGGCGCAGGCGGCGGACGTGGTCCAGAGGGGTCTCGTCCAGATGCAGCTCGTCCACCTGATGCTGGGCGAAGTAGCCGACGCGCAGCTTGGACGATCGTGCGATCCGGCCATCCATCGCCGGCAGGCGGTCGGCCAGCAGCTTGGACAGGGTGGATTTGCCCTGCCCGTTGCGGCCCAGCAGGGCGATGCGGTCGTCCTGGTCGATCCGCAGGTTCAGCCGTTTCAGCACGGCGCGGTCGCCATAGCCGACCGACACGCCGTCCAGCGCGAGGATCGGCGGCGACAACTGGTCGGGCTGGGGGAAGGTGAAGCGGTGGAACTTCGCTTCCTCGGGGGCGGTGATCGGCTCCATCTTCGCCAGCGCCTTCAGGCGCGACTGCGCCTGCGCGGCCTTGGTGGCCTTGGCGCGAAAGCGGTCCACGAAGCTTTGCAAATGGGCGCGGCGGACCTCCTGCTTCTTCGCCTCGGCGGCCTGCAGCGCCCGGCGCTCGGCCCGGATGCGGGCGAAGCTGTCGTAGCCGCCCGCGTAGAGGTTCAGCTTGCGGTCTTCCAGATGCAGGATCGAGCCCACGGCGCGGTTCAGCAGCCCCCGGTCGTGGCTGATGACGATGACCGTGTGGGGATAGCGGGCGAGATAGCCCTCCAGCCACAGCGCGCCTTCGAGGTCGAGGTAGTTCGTCGGCTCGTCCAGCAGCAAAAGGTCGGGTTGCGCGAACAGCACCCCCGCCAGCGCCATCCGCATCCGCCAGCCTCCGGAGAAGTCGGCCGTGGGCCGCGACTGGTCCTCGGTGGAAAAGCCAAGGCCCTGCAGGATCGAGGCTGCCCGGCCTTCCGCCGACCAGGCGTCGATGTCGGCCAGCCGGGTCTGGATTTCCGCGATGCGGTGGGGGTCGGCGGCGGTGTCCGCCTCGGCCAGCAGGGCGTGACGCTCGGTGTCTGCGGCAAGCACGGTGTCCAGCACCGAAACGCCGCTTGCAGGCGATTCCTGCGCGACGCCGCCGATGCGGGCGCGGGATGGCAGGCTGATCGCGCCGCCGTCCAGCGTCAGTTCCCCCCGGATCAGCCGGAACAGCGTCGTCTTGCCCGCCCCGTTGGGGCCGACAAGGCCGACCTTGTGCCCCGTCGGGATCACCGCCGAGGCGTTCTGGAACAGCGGCCTGCCCGCAATGGAATAAGAGATGTCGTCGATCCGCAGCATGGGCGCGGGATTGCAGCAGCGGCGCGGCGGCGTCAACGCGGCTATTGCCCTTGCCGGGAGGATCGATCCGGGCTATATGGGCTTGGCAACGTTTTTCTACTGCTCTCTGTCTCCGTCTACCGGCTTCAGTATGCTGCTATGACTGACTGCGCCGGGCCATCGCATGTCGCGGATGGCAACATGACAGGAGATCTCACGATGGCCAACGGCACCGTGAAATGGTTCAACTCGACCAAAGGCTTCGGCTTCATCCAGCCGGACGACGGCAACCGCGACGTGTTCCTGCACATCTCGGCGCTGGAACGCGCCGGCCTGCAGGCCCCCGCCGACGGTCAGAAGGTCAGCTACGACTTGGAAAAAGGCCGCGATGGCCGCGAATCGGCGATCAACGTCCGCTTCGCCTGATCGCATTCCAGCGACGTGAATCGGAAAGGGCGGACCTGCGGGTCCGCCCTTTTCCGTTCGCGCGTGGTCGTCGGGGCGGGGTTTCCTTCGCGGAAGCCTCGTGCTAGCCGCCCGGCCGATCAGACAACTCCCGGAGTCCGAGGATATCATGGCCACCGAACGCACGCTTTCCATCATCAAGCCCGACGCCACCCGCCGCAACCTGACCGGCAAGATCAACGCCAAGTTCGAGGAGGCGGGCCTGCGCATCGTCGCGCAGAAGCGCATCCACCTGTCGCCCGCCCAGGCCGGCAAGTTCTACGAGGTCCACAAGGACCGTCCCTTCTATGGCGAGCTGGTCGAGTTCATGGCCTCGGAACCCGTTGTCGTGCAGGTGCTGGAAGGCGAGAACGCCATTGCCAAGAACCGCGAGGTGATGGGCGCGACCAACCCCGCCAATGCCGACGAAGGCACCATCCGCAAGGAATTCGCGCTGTCGGTGGGCGAGAACTCGGTCCACGGCTCGGACGCGCCGGAAACGGCCAAGGAAGAGATCGCCTTCTTCTTCTCGGGGCTGGAACTGGTCGGCTGATCCATTCGCCGCAGGAATGACAAGGGCCGCCTTTCGGGGCGGCCCTTTTTCGTCCGTGCGCCTAGCTGCGGGCGGCCGTCAGATCGACGGCCACGGCCACGGGGAACGAGACCATGCTTTCATCCGCATAGTTCGCCCCCACGCCGAAATCGCGGCGGTCCAGCGTCAGGGTTCCCGTCGCCGTCGCCTGATCGCCTTCGATCGTCAGGTCAAAGGGCAGGGCGGCGGGCTGCGACTGGCCCGCGACCGTCAGGGTGCCGGTGGCCTGATGCGCGGTCCCGCCCTCGGGGGCGCGGGTGATCGCGCCCTCGAAGCGGGCGGTCGGGAAGGCGCTCGCGTTCAGGAAGTCCGGCCCGGTCGCCATGCCGCTGACCGCGCCCAGGGTCAGCGAGGCGATGTTGACCTCGGCCACGACCTCGCCCGTGCCGGTGGCCTCGTCATAGGTGATGGCGGCGGTCCAGGTGCCGAACTGGCCCTCGACCGGGGCGCCTGCCTGCGTGACCGACAGGCCGAGGGTGCCGGATTGCACCGTCCAGGTGGAACCGGGCTGCGCCGCTGTCGCAGCAGGCGCGGCAGACTGGCCGGCAATTTCCTGCGGGGCCGCGTCCTGCGGGCGCTCGGCCGTGGCGGCCCAAACGGCCAGCCCGCCCCACAGCGCCAGCGCCACCAGCGGCGGCGCCCAGCGGTTCGGGCGCGGGTCGCGTGGCGGCTCGGGCAATTTTGCGGCGTTCCCCGCCATGCGGGCCAGCGTCGCGTCGCGGTCGATGACCGTGTGCTTCAACGCGCCGCCGACATGCAGCAGGATCAGCACCGCCAGAAGCCACCAGCCGTTGACGTGGAAGGCGGTGAAGCGTTCGGACAATTCCGTATCTTGCGGCACGCCCGGCAGGCGCTGGCCGAATGGCCAGAGGATGTCGGCAAAACCTGCCCCGGGTGCCGCCGTATGCAGCAGCCAGCCCGCCAGCGGCATCAGCACCATGCCGCCGTAAAGCGCCCAGTGGACGGCCGAGGCGACAAAGGTTTCCAGCCTGCATTCCGGGTGCAGGGGCCTCGGATGGCCTTGCACCAGCACCCAGAGGATGCGGGCCAGCGCGAGGAACAGCACTGTGATGCCCACGGTCTTGTGGATCGAGAAGACCTCGACCATCCGGGCTAGTGTTGCCGCGCCGCCTGCGCGGAAACTTTCGGCATAAAGGCCGAGGCCGATGGCCGCCAGGATCAGGACGGCGATGGTCCAATGCAGGAAGCGGTGGACGCTGCCATAGGCGCGGGTGGTGTTGGCTGCGGGCATGGCTCTCTCCTGCCGTTGCGGGATCGCTGTCCTCGGGCTATCCCAACCCAAAGCATGGAGGAAGCTCAAGATGCGCGCATTCGTCTTTCCCGGCCAGGGCGCCCAGACCATCGGCATGGGCCGCGCGCTGGCGGATGCCTATCCCGCCGCGCGCGCGGTCTTTCAGGAAGTGGACGAGGCGCTGGGCGAGAACCTGTCTGCGCTGCTCTGGGAGGGCGACATCGAGACCCTGACCCTGACCCGCAACGCCCAGCCCGCGCTGATGGCGACCTCGGTCGCGACCATGCGGGCGCTTGAGGCGGAAGGCTTCGCCGTGACGGACGCGGCTTTCGTCGCGGGGCATTCGCTGGGGGAATATTCGGCGCTCTGCGCGGCGGGGGCGATCAGCCTGTCGGACACGGCGCGGCTTTTGTGCATCCGCGGCACGGCCATGCAGGAGGCGGTGCCGCTCGGCGTCGGCGCCATGGCCGCGATCCTGGGGCTGGACTTTGCGACGGTGGACGAGATCGCGCGTGAGGCCGCCGAGGATGAGGTCTGCCAGGCGGCGAATGACAACGACCCGGCGCAGGTGGTGATCTCGGGCCACAAACCGGCGGTGGAGCGGGCGGCGGCACTGGCGAAGGCACACGGCGCCAAGCGGGCGCTGATGCTGCCGGTCTCGGCCCCGTTCCATTGCGCGCTGATGCAGCCTGCGGCAAGCGTGATGGCCGACGCGGTGGCGGGCGTGGACATCCACGAGCCAGTCGTGCCGCTGATCGCCAATGTCCGCGCCGAGCCGGTGACGATGCCCGGCGCGATCCGGCAGTTCCTGGTCGAGCAGGTCACAGGCCCGGTTCGCTGGCGTGAATCCGTGCAGTTCATGGCCGAACAGGGCGTGACGGAGTTCTGGGAGATCGGCGCGGGCAAGGCCCTGTCGGGGATGATCAAGCGCATCGCGCCGGGGGTGGAAACCCGTGCGGTCGGGATGCCCGAGGATATTGCGGCGCTGCGTGGCTGAGGCCGGACCGGGGCGCTGCCCCGCTCGCCGCTGCTGCGGCCTTTTTCGCTGAAAACAGTTCACCGGACTGTTTTCCGGGCGCTCAAAAGCCCAGGATATTCTTGCAAAGAAGAAAGACACAGCGATGTTCGACCTGACCGGAAAGAACGCTCTGATCACCGGCGCTTCGGGCGGCATCGGTGGAGCCGTGGCGGCGGCGCTGCACACGGCGGGCGCAACCGTGACCCTGTCGGGGACGCGCGAGGCGCCCTTGCAGGAACTCGCCGCCAGCCTGGGCGAGCGGGCGCATGTGGTGACGGCGAACCTAGGGGATCCGTCCGCGGTCGAGGCGCTGCCGAAACAGGCGGTCGAGGCGATGGGGTCCGTGGACATCCTCGTCAACAATGCGGGGATCACGCGGGACAACCTGTTCATGCGGATGTCGGACGAGGAATGGGCGCAGGTGCTGGACGTGAACCTGACCTCGTCCTTCCGGCTGGCCCGCGGGGTGCTGCGCGGCATGATGAAGGCCCGCTGGGGGCGGATCGTGTCGATCACCTCGGTCGTGGGAACCACGGGCAATCCGGGGCAGGGGAACTATGCCGCCGCCAAGGCCGGGCTGGTGGGGATGTCGAAAAGCCTTGCCTCTGAGGTCGCCTCGCGCGGGATCACGGTCAACTGCGTCGCGCCCGGCTTCATCGAGACGGCGATGACCGACAAGCTGACGGAGGACCAGAAGACGCGCATTCTCACCCAGATCCCGGCCGGGCGCATGGGCAAGGCGGACGAGATCGCGGCCGCGGTCCTGTATCTGGCCAGCCCCGAGGCAGGCTATGTCACCGGCGCGACCCTGCATGTCAACGGCGGCATGGCCATGATTTGAAGGCGGCGAAAGCGGTTGCGGATCACGTTGGCGTTGCTATATCCCGGCATCAAGGCCGCAGGGACCCGCCCGCGGCTTGTTGCCGGGTGCGCCCCGGTTGCATCCGGGCGGAGTGCCCGTAACTAAGGAACGAGACATGAGCGACACTGCTGATCGCGTGAAGAAGATCGTCGTCGAGCATCTGGGCGTCGAAGAGGACAAGGTCACCGAGACCGCCTCGTTCATCGACGACCTGGGCGCGGATTCGCTGGACACCGTCGAGCTGGTCATGGCTTTCGAGGAAGAATTCGGCATCGAGATCCCCGACGACGCCGCCGAGACGATCCAGACCTTCGGCGACGCGGTCAAGTTCATCGACCAGGCCACCGCCGCCTGACCTTCGGCTGGTTCGACATTTTGTAAACGGCGTCCCTTGCGGGGCGCCGTTTCCTTTTGCGGCTGCGGCGGAAGGACGCGGGCTGGAACCCCGGCCCGTGGCGGTTCGTTGATCTGCAAATCAACAACATCAGGAGAACACCATGCCTGTGAACCTGCAGGGGCTGGAGGATAACGCCCGGAAGACCGCGATCTCGGAACTGCAAGCCTGCATGAGCGACGGGCTGTCGCTGTCGCTGGCACTGAAGCAGGCGCATTGGAACCTCAAGGGACCGAACTTCATTGCCGTCCACGAATTGCTGGACGGGATCAAGGCGCGGCTCGACCCCAACATCGACGACATGGCCGAGCGCATCCAGCAACTCGACGGCATGGCCGTCGGCACGGTCGAGGAAGTGGCCCGCGCGACCGCGCTGCCGCCCTATCCTACCGACCTGACCGCCACCGAGGATCATCTGCGGGAGGTCGCCGACCGGCTGCGTGCCTATGGCGAGCGGGTGCGGAAGGGGATCGACACGGTGGACGAGGCGGGCGATGCCGACAGCGCCGACATCCTGACCGAAGCCTCGAAGCAGGCCGACAAGGACCTGTGGTTCATCGAGGCGCATCGCGGCTGACGCGGGCGCAGGGACCAGCGCCGGGCTTCCGCGTCCGGCCGGTCCGCAGCGTGCATCCGATGCACGCATCATTCACAGGTGATGCAGAAGCAAAGGGTGCGTGCAGGGCGCGCGCCAAAAGGAAAGGGCGGACCCTGTGGCCCGCCCTTTGTGGTGTCTGGAACCGCTCAGCGCGGGATCTGCGCGGCGATTCCTTCCACGAAGAAGTCCATCGACGCCAGTTCCTCGTCCGTGGCCGTCTGCCCTTCGGCCAGCCATGCCGAGCCGTCCTGCTTGTTCAGCGGGCCGGTGAAGGGGTGGTGGGCACCCGAGCCGATCTGGTCGCGCAGGGCTTCGGCCTCGGCCTTGACCTCGGCGGGGACGGCCTCGGTGATCTCGCCGATCTCGACCTCGCCGTCGCCGATCCCCAGCCAGACGCCGTGCGATTGCCAAGTGCCGTCCAGCACCTCGCCCACGCGGCGGATGTAATAGGGGTTCCAGTTGTCGATGATCGAACTGACGCGCGGCGTGGGCTTGAAGGCCGCCATGTCGGACGCCTGCCCGAAGCCGATGCCGCCGCGTTCCTGCAGCTTGGCCAGCGGCGCGGTGGAGTCGGTATGCTGCAGGATCACGTCCACGCCCTCGGCCAGCAGGGCGGATGCGGCGTCGGCCTCTTTCGCGGGGTCGAACCAGGTGTAGGCCCAGACGACGCGCAGCTCGACATCCGGGTTGACCTTGCGGGCGTGGATGAAGGTCGAGTTCATCCCCTGGATCACCTCGGGGATCGGGAAGGAGCCGATGTAGCCGATCTTATTCGACTTGGTCATGCGGCCCGCGATGGTGCCCAGGACCGCGCGGCCTTCGTAGAAGCGGGCATCATAGGTCGCCACGTTCTCGGCGCGCTTGTAGCCGGTCGCGTGCTCGAACCTGATGTCGGGGAACTTGGCGGCCACGTTGATGACCGCATCCATGAAGCCGAAGCTGGTGGCGAAGATCAGCTTGCAGCCGGACAGGGCAAGCTGGGTCAGGGCGCGTTCGGCGTCGGCGCCCTCGGGGACGCTTTCGATGAAGGTTGTCTCGATCCGGTCGCCGTATTCGGCCTCGATCGCCTGCCGCCCGAGGTCGTGCTGGTAGGTCCAGCCGCCGTCGCCCACCGGACCGACGTAGATGAAGCCGACCTTCAGTTTTTCGCCTTCGGGGATCGGGGTCTGTGCCATCGCCGGAAAGCTGGGCAGCATGGCGACCAGCGCCAGTGCGGCGGCCGAGGCCAGAAGGGTTCTGCGGTTCATGTGTCTCTCCTCTGTCGGGTTCTTGTTATCGCAGCGCGTGGAAGGACCGGCCCAGCGAACCGGGCGCGGTGCCGCCGCCGCCTGCGTATTTGTGGCGCGCCGATATGATCACCAGAACGATGATCGTGGCAAGGTAGGGGGCCATGCTGAGAAGTTGCACCGGCACCGCCACCCCCGCCGCCTGCAGGCGCAGTTGCAGAACGGTCACGCCGCCGAACAGCCATGCACCTGCCAAGACGCCCCAGGGGCTCCACCCCGCGAAGACGACGATGGCCAGCGCGATCCAGCCCGCGCCGGCGGTCATGCCTTCGGTCCATTGCAGAACGGTGGCGATCGAGATGTAAGCCCCGCCGATTCCGGCCATGGCGCCGCCGATGGCGATGGCCGCCATGCGGACACCGCGCACCTTGTAGCCGAGCGCATGGGCGGCGTCGTGGTTTTCCCCCACACCCCGCAGGATCAGGCCGGGGCGGGTGCGGTTCAGGACCAGCCAGATGACGGGGACGAGGATCAGGCCGAACCAGATCACCCAGTTGATGCCGAAGGGGCCTGCGGGCATGGACGGGGCCTTGACCCCTTCATAGGGCTTGCCGAACATCGCCGTCAGGCCCAGCCCGAACATGGTCAGGGCAAGGCCGGTGGCGACCTGATTGGTCAGCAGGTATTGCGTCAGCGCCCCAAAGATCAGCGAGATCGCCGCCCCCGCCAGCGCGCCCGCGACGAAGCCCACGGTGGGCGAGCCGGTCGCATGGGCGGCGGCAAAGCCCGCCAGCGCGCCGGTGATCATCATCCCCTCGACGCCGAGGTTCAGCACGCCAGATCCTTCGGCAATGGCCTCTCCCAGTGCCGCAAAGAGGATAGGGGTCGCGGCGGAGAGAAGCAGCAGGAAGGTCGTCCATTCGATCATCGCTTGGTCCCCCAGCGCAGGCGGTATCGGGTCAGCGTGTCGAAGGCCAACAGGAAGAACAGCAGCATCCCCTGGAACACCTGCACCGTCGCGACGGGCAGGGACAGCATAAGCTGCGCCAGTTCCCCGCCGATATAGGTCAGCGCCAGCAGCAGCCCCGCGAGCAGGATTCCCAGCGGATGCAGGCGGCCCAGAAAGGCCACGATGATCGCCGTGAAGCCGTAGCCCGAGCCGAAGCTGTCGGTGATCTGCCCACCCGGCCCCGCGGCCTCGAACAGCCCGGCCATGCCCGCGAGCGCGCCGGAAAGGCCGAGGCAGAAGGCCACCAATGCCTCGGGCCTGACGCCCGCGAAGCGCGCGGCGCGGGGGGCAAGGCCCGCCACGCGGATGCGGAAGCCGCGGATATGGCGGCTCATCAGGAACCACGTCGCCACGACCGCCACCACCGCCGCGAACACCCCCCAGTGGATGCCGGTCCCCGCGATCAGTTCCGGGTTCGAGGCGGCGGGATATTGCTGCAGGTTGCGCGAGCCGGGCATCCCGAAGCCCTCGGGGTTCCGCATCGGGCCGAAGGCCATCCACGCCGCGACCCGCTGCGCCACATAGACCAGCATCAGCGAGACAAGGATTTCCGAGGCGCCTGTCCAGTTCCGCAGGGTGGCCGGGATCATCCCCCAGGCCCAGCCCCCGGCCGCGCCCGCCAGCACCATTGCGGGGAAGATCCAGAAGCCCTCGGCGGGATAGGCGGCCAGCGCCACGGCCGCGCCGCAGATGCCGCCGATGATGTATTGCCCCTCGGCCCCGATGTTCCAGATGCCCGCCCGGAAGCCGATGGCGAGACCCGAGGCGATCAGGATCAGCGGCCCGGCCTTGACCAGCAGTTGCGGGCGCGAATAGCCCGAGGCCGGCCCGAACAGCGGGTCCCAGAAGATGGTGCGGATCGCGGCCACGGGATCGAAGCCCATCAGTGCGAACAGCGCGCCGCCCGCGATCATCGTGGCGACCACCGCCAAGACGGGCGAGGCGATGCCCAGCCACCAGGGGGCGCTGGGACGAGGCTCAAGCCGCAACATGGGCGACCTCCATCCCGTGGGCGCCGCCCAGCATCAGGCCGACCTGCTCCAGGGTCAGCCCCTCGGTCGGGACCGGCGGCGACAGCACGCCGTTGTTCAGCGCGGCGAAGCGGTCGGAGAGTTCCAGCAGCTCGTCGAGGTCCTGGCTGATGACGATGACCGCAGCACCCCGGCCGGCGAGGTCCAGCAGCGCCTGCCGGATCGCCGTGGCCGCGCCCGCATCGACGCCCCAGGTCGGCTGGTTCACGACCAGCGCGCGGGGCTCCTGCAGGATTTCCCGGCCGATCACGAATTTCTGCAGGTTGCCGCCCGACAGCGCCCCTGCCGCCGTCCCCGGACCGGGGGTGCGGACATCGAAGGCCGCGATGATCCTTTCGGCAAAGCTGCGGGCGGCGCGGTGGTCGATGACGCCGTTCTTCTCCAGCCTCTGCCTTGTCGCGCCGGTCAGGATGGCGTTCTCGGTCAGGCTCATCTCGGGGACGGCGGCATGGCCCAGCCGGTCCTCGGGCGCGGCGAGCAGGCCCGCCCGCCTGCGCGCCTCGGGGCCTTGCGCTGAAAGGTCGCGGCCGTCCATCACCACGGTGCCGGGCTTGCCAGTGGTTTCGCCGGACAACGCGGCGATCAGTTCCTCCTGCCCGTTGCCGGCGACGCCGCCGATCCCGAGGATCTCGCCCGCGCGGACCTGGAAGCCCACGTCCTTCAGTTCCGTCCCCTCCAGCCCCGCAGCCGAGGTCAGCCCGGCGACCGTCAGCACGACCTCGCCCGCCTGCCGGCCGGAACGGTCCACGAGACGCATCTCGGCCCCGACCATCATCGCGGCGAGTTCGCGGGCGGAATGGTCGCGCGGGTTCACGGTGCCCACCACCCGCCCTTGCCGCAGGATCGTGGCGCGGTCGCAATGGGTGCGGATCTCGTCCAGCTTGTGGCTGATATACAGGATCGCGGTGCCCTGCGCGGCCAGCTGGCGCAGGGTGGCGAAGAGGATTTCCGCCTCCTGCGGGGTCAGGACGCTGGTGGGCTCGTCCATGATGAGAAGGCGCGGATTGCCCAGAAGGCAGCGCACGATCTCGACCCGCTGGCGCTCGCCCGCTGAAAGGGAGGCAATACGGCGGGCGGGGTTCAGCGGCAGGCCATAGGCGCTGCTCACCTCGGTGATGCGGCGCGACAGGTCCGCGCGGGGCGGGGGCGCGTCCATCCCCAGCGCAATGTTTTCCGCCACCGTCAGCGCGTCGAACAGGCTGAAATGCTGGAACACCATGCCCACGCCCGCCGCCCGCGCGGCCCGAGGGTCCGCCGGCGCATGGGGCTGGCCGCCCAAGGCCATCCGCCCTTGATCGGGGCGCACCAGCCCGTAGATCATCTTGACCAGTGTGGACTTGCCCGCGCCGTTTTCCCCCAGCAGCGCGTGGATTTCCCCCGGTGCGACGGAGAAGGACACATCGTCATTGGCGCGCACGCCCGGATAGGATTTCGACAGGCCATCGGCCCGGAACAATTCGGCTTGCGTCACGCCATCCCCGTTGTCTTTTTCGCACGTTAGCCGGTTTCGGCGCTCACACAATCATCCTTCCGGTCGCGGATTATAGCGGCCCGGCTTGAGACTGTCTTCGCGAACCCGACGGCAATCTCTGTGCGGGAGTACTGCACAAGGTGTCTAGTCACCAACGCACACTTAGGATATCAGTAGTTAACAACCGACCCGCAGGATGCGGCTCAAACTTCAGCTTCTGAGGCGAGCCATGATCCGCGATATGCTTACTGAAATCTTCAAGACTATCGTTGTCGAGATTGTAGTTGAGGCTATAAAGTTCTTGGGCCTTTCGGCGTGGCGCCGACTTCGTTAGTTCGTCGGCATGCCCCAAGACCAGCCCCGATTCATCCACCTGCGCTGCCATTCGGAACACTCGCTTCTGGAAGGCGCGATCCCCGTCAAGAAGCTGCCGGGCCTTGCGGCCAAGCAGGGGATGCCCGCCGTCGCGCTGACCGACACCAACGCGCTGTTCGCGGCGCTGGAGTTTTCCGTGCGCGCCATGGACGAGGGCGTGCAGCCTATCGTCGGCTGCCAGATGACGCTGGACGCAGGCCCGATGTGCGGCCCCGTGGTGCTGCTGGTGCAGAACAGCCAAGGCTGGATGAACCTGATGGCGCTCTCCACCTGCCTTTACGTGACGCCGCCGCGCGAGTTTCCTCATGTGACGATGGCGGAACTCGGCAAGCACGCCGACGGGCTGATCTGCCTGACCGGCGGTGCCTGCGGGCCTCTGGGGCTGATGCTGGCGGCGGGCAAGATGGCGGATGCCGAATCGCACCTGCGCGACTTGGCGGGGATCTTCGGCGACCGGCTGTATGTGGAACTGCAGCGCCATATGCAGGACAATGGCCAGTTGATGCCCGCCGAGATCGCCAGCGAGGGCGGGATGATCGACCTCGCCTATGCGCTGAACCTGCCGCTGGTGGCGACGAACGACGTCTATTTCCCGAAACCCGAAATGTTCGGCGCCCATGACGCGCTGATCTGCATCCGCGAGCGCGCGATGGTGGACCAGTCCACGCCGCGCCGCCGCCTGACGGCGAACCACGACTTCAAGTCGGCGAAGGACATGCTGGTCCTCTTCGCCGACCTGCCGGAAGCCACCGCCAACACGGTCGAGATCGCCCAGCGCTGCGCCTTTGCCGTCAGCAAGCACAAGCCGATCCTGCCCCGCTTCGCCGATGACGAGGTCGAGGAACTGCGTCGCCAGGCCCGCGAGGGGCTTGCCGCGCGCCTCGCCGTCATCCCCCATGCGGTCAGCGTCGAGGACTACAATGCCCGGCTCGACTTCGAGTTGGGGATCATCGAGCAGATGGGTTTTCCCGGCTACTTCCTGATCGTGGCCGACTTCATCAAATGGGCCAAGCAGAACGGCATCCCGGTAGGGCCGGGCCGGGGCTCGGGTGCTGGCAGCCTCGTGGCCTATGCGCTGACGATCACCGACCTCGACCCGCTGCGCTATTCGCTGCTGTTCGAGCGATTCCTGAACCCGGAACGCGTCTCGATGCCCGACTTCGACATCGACTTCTGCATGGACCGGCGCGAGGAGGTCATCGACTACGTCTGCCAGAAATACGGGCGCGAGAAGGTGGGCCAGATCATCACCTTCGGCGCGCTGCTGTCCAAGGCCGCCGTCCATGACGTGGGCCGGGTGCTGGGCATGGGCTTCCCGCAGCGCGACCGGTTGTCGAAGATGATCCCGGTCGAAGGCGTGAAGCCCGTCTCGATTACCAAGGCACTGGCCGACGAACCCCGCCTGCGCGAAGCCCGCGACGCCGAGGAAAACGTGGCCCGGATGCTCGATTATGCGGCTCAGGTCGAGGGGCTTTACCGCAACGCATCCACCCACGCGGCGGGCGTGGTGATCGGGGATCGGCCGCTGGACCAACTGGTGCCGCTTTACCGCGACCCGGCCTCGGACATGCCGGCCACGCAATACAACATGAAATGGGTGGAACAGGCCGGGCTGGTGAAGTTCGACTTCCTCGGCCTCAAGACCCTGACGGTGATCCAGAACGCCGTGGACCTGATCCGCGCGGGCGGGCGACACCTGCATATCGCCGCCGACGGCCGCCAGCTTTACGACCCGCCTGCAGGGGCAGTGGACGAGATAAACCTGATCCCGTTGGACGACGAGGCAACCTATCGCCTGTTCGCCAGTGCCCGCACGGTCGCGGTGTTCCAGGTCGAAAGCTCGGGGATGATGGACGCGCTGCGGCGGATGCGTCCGACCTGCATCGAGGACATCGTGGCGCTGGTCGCGCTGTATCGTCCGGGGCCGATGGAGAACATCCCGGTCTATTGCGACGTGAAGAACAAGGTCCGGCCGCTGGAATCCATCCACCCGACCATCGACCATATCCTTGCCGAAACGCAGGGCATCATCGTCTACCAGGAACAGGTGATGGAGATCGCGCAGGTCATGGCGGGCTATTCGCTGGGCGGCGCCGACCTGCTGCGCCGGGCGATGGGCAAGAAGATCGCCGAGGAAATGGCGAAGGAACGCCCCAAGTTCGTCGAGGGCTGCAAGGCCAATGGCGTGGACGACAAGAAGGCAGGCGAGGTCTTCGACCTGCTGGAAAAATTCGCCAACTACGGCTTCAACAAGTCCCACGCGGCGGCCTATGCGGTGGTCAGCTACCAGACGGCATGGCTGAAGGCGAATCACCCGGTCGAATTCATGGCCGCGGTGATGAACTGCGACATCCACCTGACCGACAAGCTGGCGATCTACCGGCGCGAGGTGGACCGCATGGGGATCGAGGTGATCCCGCCTTGCGTCAACCGCAGCCAGCCCCGCTTCAGCGTGGACAATGGCCGCATTTCCTATGCGCTGGGCGCGCTGAAGAACGTGGGCGTCGAGGCGATGAGGACGCTGGTGGCCGCGCGTGGCGACCAGCCTTTCCGCGACCTCACCGACTTCGCCCGCCGGGTGCCCATGCGCCAGATCGGCAAGCGGGCCTTGGAGATGCTGGCACGGGCAGGGGCCTTTGATGAACTCGACCCGAACCGCGCGCGGGTGCTGAAATCGCTCGACGCGCTGGTGGCATGGTCCACCGCCGTGCAGGAGGCCGCGCAGTCCAGTCAGTCCTCGCTGTTCGGGGGCGGCGAGGACCTGCCGCCGCCGCGTCCCGCCCTCGCATCCGTCTGGATGCCCGCCGAGAAGCTGGCCGAGGAGCGCGTAGCCATCGGCTTCTACCTCTCGGGCCATCCGCTGGACGACTATGTGCCCGCGCTGAAGCGCAAGGGCGCGATGACGCTGGCCGAGGTGCAGGCTGCCTGCGCAGACGGGCCCATGGTCGCGCAGATCGCGGGCACGGTCGCGGCGCGGGCGGAAAAGAAATCGGCCAAGGGCACGCGCTATGCCTTTGTTACCCTGTCCGACCCCACCGGGCTTTACGAGGCCACGGTGTTTTCCGACGTGCTGGACGCCCACCGTCCGCTTCTGGAACCCGGCATGAACGTCCTGCTGACGGTCAACGCGGAACCCTCGGGCGATCAGGTCAAGATGCTCGCGCGTTCCGTCGAGGCGCTGGAAAACGCCGTGGCCGACGCAGGCTCGGGCCTGCTGGCGGTCGAGGTCGCGGATGCGCGCACGGCCGTTGCGGTGCTGGACCGGCTGCGGACGGTTTCGGCTGAGATCGCGGTCTCGGCCAAGGGCCGCGGTCCCCTGCTGATGCGGGTGCGCGAGGGCAACACCGTCTATGACGTCGAGGTTGCGCCGGATGTTCCCGTGACGCCGAAGATGCGGCAGGCCCTGCGGGCGGTCGAGGGCGTGATCGACGTGACCGAGGAATAGCGCTGCATGGTTGCCCCGGCGACGCGCGCTTGGCAGGGTAGGCGGAACCTTGCCCATTCCGCAACAGGAGCGCCGCGCATGATCCGATGCCTGTCCCCCGCTTTGGCCATTGCCCTGCCGACGAGCCTTCTGCTGCTGGCCGCCTGCGGCAGCCCTCCGCCCGCTCGGCAGGCAGGTGGTGGGCAGCCCGCCGCGACGCTGGTGGACCCGGCGGCGCTTTATTGCGCGGGCACCGGAGGAACGGTCATCCCCGCGACCGCAGGCGGGCGGCGCGCCGATCTGTGCCGGATGCCGGACGGCCGCACCGTCCGCGCCGCCGATCTGCTGAACAGCCACAACGACCTGTAACGGGAAAGGGGCGCTGCAGCAGGGCGCCCCTCGTTCTTCTTCGTCGAAATATCCCGCGGGCTTCCGAGCGCCCGGAAAACAGTCCGGGGGACTGTTTTCAGCGAGGAAGGCCACGGCAGTGGCCGGGGGCGCGAAGCCCCCGGCGCAACCGCGCCGCAAGCGCGATCAGTTCCGCGCGCGGTCCACCATCTTGCCCTTGGAGATCCAGGGCATCATCTCGCGCAGCTTCGCGCCGACCTGCTCGATCTGGTGCTCGTCGTTGATGCGGCGGGTCGCCTTGAAGGACGGCTGGCCGACGGCGTTCTCCTGCATGAAGTCGCGGACGAACTTGCCGGTCTGGATGTCGCGCAGGACTTCCTTCATCCGGGCCTTCGTCTCGTCATAAGGCAGGATGCGCGGACCCGAGACATACTCGCCATATTCGGCGGTGTTCGAGATCGAGTAGTTCATGTTGGCGATGCCGCCTTCGTAGATCAGGTCCACGATCAGCTTCACCTCGTGCAGGCATTCGAAATAGGCCATCTCGGGCTCGTAGCCCGCCTCGACCAGCGTTTCGAAGCCCATGCGGATCAGTTCCACCAGACCGCCGCACAGGACCGCCTGCTCGCCGAACAGGTCGGTCTCGCATTCCTCGCGGAAGTCGGTCTCGATGATGCCGGAACGGCCGCCACCGATGGCCGAGCAGTAGGACAGCCCGAGGTCCAGCGCCTTGCCGGAAGCGTCGTTGTGGACCGCGACAAGGCAGGGCACGCCGCCGCCCTTGACATATTCGCCGCGCACGGTGTGGCCGGGGCCTTTCGGCGCCATCATGATGACATCGACGCCCTTTTTCGGCTCGATCAGGCCGAAATGGACGTTCAGGCCGTGGGCAAAGGCGATCGCCGCGCCGTCGCGCAGGTTGTCGTGGACATACTTCCTGTAGGTCTCGGCCTGCAGTTCGTCGGGCATGGTGAACATGATGAGGTCGGCCCAGGCGGCGGCCTCGGCGATGCCCATGACCTTCAGGCCCTCGCCTTCGGCCTTGGCCGCCGACGGCGAGCCCTCGCGCAGCGCGACGACGAGGTTCTTCGCGCCGGAATCGCGCAGGTTCAGCGCATGCGCGTGGCCCTGGCTGCCATAGCCGAGGATCGCGATCTTCTTGTCCTTGATCAGATTGACGTCGCAATCGCGATCATAATACACGCGCATCTTTTCTGCCCTCGTGGTTCCCGATGTTTCGCGCAAGGGCCTACACCGCGCATCTTTGGGTGTCCAGAACGCCGGCCCGCGCAATCTCGGGAAAACCGGGGCTTTCCGCCGGGCGGGATCAGCCGCTCAGCGCATCCCCAGCCCGGCGCGCATCATTGTCCGCCGCACGGGGGCGAGCGCGTAAAGCCCCCCCAGCGCCATCGCCCGCAGGTCGCGCAGGGGGCGCGGCGTCAACATGCTGGCGCGGTTCAGCGCGTCGATGCCCATCAGGCGGACCAGCGCCTCGGGGCGGCGGGCGCGGGCGTAACGTTCCAGCGCCGTTGCATCGCCGGGATCGGTGCCCATCAGGTCCAGCAGCGCCGAGAGGTCCGCGAGGCTCATGTTCAGCCCTTGCGCGCCGATGGGCGGGACGACATGGGCGGCCTCGGCGATGAGCGCCGTGCGGGGACCAGTGTAGCGGTCGGCGATCTGGCTGATGATCGGCCATTCGGTCAGGCCTGTGGCTTGGGTCAGGTGCCCGAGGATGCCGGCGGAACGGGCGTTCAGTTCGACCTCGAAAGCCTCGCGGGGCAGCGCGCGCAGGCGGGCGATCTCGGCCCCGCGTTCCAGCCAGACGACCGCCGAGGACGGCTTGCCCTCACGGTCCGGCAGGGGGACCAGCGTGAAGGGGCCGCCCCAGCGGTGGATCTCGGTCGAGACGTTCCCGTGCGGGATCTCGTGGGTGACGGCGAAGGCCAGCGCCTTCTGACCATAGCGGATGGTGCGGGTGCCGATCCCCAGAGCCTCGCGCACGGGCGAGTTGCGCCCGTCCGCCGCCACGACCAGCTGGGCACGGATGCGGCCGCCGTCCGACAGGTCCACAAGTGCTGCGTCGTCGCGGACGGTCAGGCCGGCGGTGCCGGTGCCGGGGCGGAACTCGACATTCGGCAGTTCCGCCAGACGGGCCGATATTTCGCGCCGCAGCAGCCAGTTGGGCAGGTTGTAGCCGAAGGGCTTGTCCGAGATTTCCGAGGCGTCGAAGGCACGCGTCAGCCGCGCCACCGGCCCGGCCCCGCCCGCATCGACGATCCGCATGACCTGCAGGGGCGTTGCATGGGGCGCAAGCCGGTCCCACAGCCCGATCCGGGCCAGCAGATCGACCGAGGGCTGAAGGAAGGCCGTGGTCCGCAGGTCGGCGCCCGCGCCGCCCTCCTCTGTCACCGGAGGCGCAGGGTCCACGCAGAGGACGCTGAAGCCGCGGGCGCCGAAACCCGCCGCCGCCGTCAGCCCGGCGACGCCGCCACCGGAGACCAGCACATCCACGCGATCCGGCATCAGGGACCTAGAACCCGGCCGCGTAGGCGATCAGCAGGCCCATGACGACCACCGTCGCCAGCAGCGCGACCATGGTCAGCGCGGGCAGGCCGAACAGCGCCACCACCACGATCACCAGCACCACCACCATGGCGAGGATGACAAGGATGCGGGCGGCGAGGATGCGTTCCTTCCGGGTCTGCAGTTCGGCATCGCCGCTGAGTGCGCTGGCGATGCCGTCGTCGGCAGAGGTGTCGGTGCGGCTCATGATCGGGCCTCGGCTGTTGTCAGGGTCGGCCCCGAGTCTGCCACGTCCGCAAGGGCCGCGGCAAGCGCGGCGACGAAGGACGCGATGTCGCGGGTGTGCCACAGGATATGGCTGCCGTGGCTGTGGTCCTCGGCCAGCTCGTCGGGGCCATGGCGGCCCGCGCCGACCAGAACCGTCCGCATTCCCAAGGAAAACGGCACTTCCAGGTTGCGCGGGTCGTCCTCGAACATGGCGCAGCGGGCGGGGTCGAGGCGGTGCGCCTCAAGGACTGCGGCAAAGGATCGCGGGTCGGGTTTGGGGTGGTAGCCGACCTCTCCGATGCCGTGGATCGCGTCGAAGACCGCCAGTTCGCGCCGCGCCAGCACCTGCCCCGCATAGGCGGAATCGGCGTTGGTATGGATGATCTTCAGCCCCGGCAGCGCCCGGATCGCCTCCGCCAAGGCAGGCTCGGGCGTCAGGGCGGTGAAGTCGATGTCATGGACCTCGGCCAGATAGGTTTCGGGGTCGATGCCGTGATGGGCCATGAGGCCCGCCAGCGTGGTGCCGTGTTCGCGCCAGTAATGGGCGCGCAGCCGGTCGGCCTCGGGCGCGTCAACGCCCAGCAGGCGCTGGACATAACCCGTCATCCGCGCCTCGATCTGCGAGAACAGCCGCAGGTCGGCGGAATAGAGCGTGTTGTCCAGATCGAAGATCCAGGCGTCGACGTCCGCAAACTCCGCTTGCAGGGCCACCGTGTCGATGTCGCGCAGGGGGCGTGGGGGCATATCCATGAGCGACGGGTAGCGCGGGCGGCGCGGCCTTGCAATCGCCGGGAGGCCCGTCCAACTCTGCCCCGATGAAAGACGCATACAGCCTGATCCTGTCAGCGATCGACGACGGCACCTACCGTCCCGGCGACCGGCTGGTCGAATCGGAACTGGCCGAACGCTTCGGCGTCAGCCGCACCCCCGTGCGCGAGGCGCTGCAGCGACTGGAAACCCAGTCGATGCTGACCCGCGACGGCCGCAGCCTGATCGTGGCGACGCTGGACCACAACCAGCTGGCCGAGCTTTACACCGTCCGCACCGAGCTTGAGGCGCTGGCGGCCCGCCTTGCCGCCCGCCATGCCACGCGCGAGGAGGTGCGGGTGCTGGGCCAGATGGTGGACGACGACCTGCGCATCGTGGACGACCCGCAGGCGCTCAGCCGCGCGAACCGGCGCTTCCACCACCAGATCCACCTCGCATCCCACAACCGCTATCTCGTGCAGCAACTCGACATCGTGCACCGGACCATGGCGCTGATGGCGCGGACCTCGCTGGCCGCCGAAGGGCGGGGCCAGCGGTCGCTGACCGAGCATCGCGAGATCGTCGAGGCCATCGCCTCGGGCGACGGGGACGCGGCGGAAAACGCGCTGCGCAACCACATCTCGACCGCCTTCGAGACGCGGCTGATGGAATCCGCCCGCGCCTGGGCCAGCACCATCGAGCAGGGCCGCAAGTGAGCCTGCGCCTGATCGAGGCCGAGGGCGACATCGCCGAGGGCGTGGCGCATCTGGCGGCGGTCTGCCCCGTCTGGGCGCGTGTCCTGCCCGAGCTTGGTCCCCTGCCGCTGCGCCGGCGCGAGGACGGCTTCGGCGCGCTCATGTCGGCCATCGTCTCGCAGCAGATCTCGGTCGCGGCGGCTGCCTCCATCTCGGCCCGGCTGGCTGCGGCGGGGCTGGATCGGCCGGATGCCATCGCGGCGGCCGAGGACGCGGCCCTGCGCGCCTGCGGGCTGTCGGGCCAGAAGGTCCGCTACCTGCGGGCGCTGACCGGGGCCGATATCGACTTCGCCGCCCTGCGGCAGATGCCCGACGAGGAGGTCAGCGCCACCCTGACCGCGCTGCCCGGCATCGGCCGCTGGACGGCCGAGATGTATCTGATCTTCGCCCTCGGCCGCGCCGATGCCTTTGCCCCCGACGACCTTGCGTTGCAGGAATCGGCGCGGATCATGTATGGGCTGCCGGAACGCCCGCGTGGCAAGGCGCTGGCCGAACTCGCGCGGCCCTGGGCACCGTGGCGCGCGGTTGCCGCGCGCGGGCTCTGGGCCTATTACCACCACGCCAAGGGACGCGAGGGGGTGACATGACGCGCGAGTTGCAATCGGATCGCCGGGGGCCTGAGAAAGCCGGTTCCGTCATCGTCTTCCTGCACGGCTACGGCGCGGATGGCGCCGACCTGCTGGGTCTGGCCGAGCCATTGGGCCGCTACCTGCCCGACACCGTCTTCTATGCCCCGAACGCCTCCGAGCCCTGCGTCAACAATCCCTTCGGCTTCCAGTGGTTTCCGATTCCTTGGCTGGACGGCTCGACCGAGGCGCAGGCCCGCGCCTCGATGGAGAAGTCCATAGACGATGTGAACGCCTTCCTTGACAACGTGCTGGCGCGTGAGGGGCTGCAGGCCGACCGCATGGTGGTCGTCGGCTTCTCGCAGGGGACGATGATGGCGCTGCATGTCCTGCCGCGCCGGGACAAGGCCGTGGCGGGGATCGTCGGCTTCTCGGGCCGGCTTCTGGCGCCGGAACTGGTGGGCGAGGCAAGGGTTCGCCCCCCGGTCCTGCTGCTGCACGGCGACCAGGATCCGATGGTGCCCTTTGCCGACATGGGGCTGGCGGAACGGGCGCTGGCGGGGGCCGGCTTCGACATTGCCACCCATGTGATGCCTGGCACCGGCCATGGCATCTCGCCCGATGGCCTTGGCGCGGCGCTGAGCTTTATCCGCAAGGTACTGGGCGCGAAGTGAAATCCGCGGCGTCGCTGAACCGTCGCCTTGCCGTCATGCCGCATTTACGCGCATCCCCGATACCCCGCCACATGTAGAGCCTTGTCATGGTCGCGCCGCCCAATATAGTCGGCGGCGAGTCCTGAGGCGTGATGGCGGGGACACCCGGATGCTTGACGACCCACATGTCGAGACTGACTTCCGCACCCAGTTCGTGCGCGACCCTGCGTCATTGCGGCGCAACCCGGCGCTGGTCCTGAACGCGGACTACCGGCCCCTCAGCTACTATCCCCTGTCGCTGTGGCCCTGGCAGGAAACCATCAAGGCGGTGTTCCTGGACCGCGTCACCATCCTCGCCGAATACGAGGAGGTCGTGCGAAGCCAGAGGGAAGCGATACGCATCCCCTCGGTCGTGGTGCTGAGGGATTATGTCAGACCCAGGAAGCGCGTGGCATTCACGCGCTTCAATCTTTTCATGCGGGACAGTTTCTGTTGCCAATATTGCGGGTCCAGGGGCGACCTGACCTTCGACCACGTGGTGCCCCGGTCGCGCGGCGGCGTGACAAGCTGGGAAAACGTCGTCGCCGCCTGTTCGCCCTGCAACCTGCGAAAGGCGAACAAGAGCCTGCGCGCCTCGGGCCTGCGGCTGGCCCGTGCGCCCCGCCGCCCTACCTCCGAGGAAATGCACGCCATGGGCCGGCGCTTTCCGCCGAACCACCTGCATGTCAGTTGGATGGACTATCTTTACTGGGACGCCGAGCTGGAAAGCTGAAGCTCAGGCGTCCGGCGTATGGCGCGGCCCGTTGCCGATGCGCGCCGACAGATGCGCGACCGCCGCCGCGATCACCGTGCCAAGCGCCAGCACCGGCAGGGGAATCCCCAGCGACACGGCCACGACCAGCGTGACGCCCGCCGCCACGATCACGGCCAGGACCAGCATCAGGAAATGGGGCAGGGGCATCGCTTTCTCCTTCACGGCCTGAATATGTGGCGCGCTGCCTGAAATGGAAAGCCGCGAATGGCGCGAATTGTTCCCATGCGCGGGCTTGCCAATGTTCCTGTTGTGTTCCAATCTTCGCCCATGCTGCCGCCCCGCAACCCGGACGAGATCCTCAAGGCCCGTGGCGCCGCGCATCGCCCCGCCGCCCGGTTCGAGCCGTACCGGCTTGTGCACGAGGATGACGGCTGGAACACGACCTCTGACGAAAACCTGCTGCGGACCGAGGTCACGACCGAGGTGCCGCGCCGGATCATCACCCGCAACGATTCGCCAGACGTGCCCTTCGACCGTTCGGTGAACCCGTACCGGGGCTGCGAGCATGGCTGCATCTACTGCTTCGCCCGGCCCAGTCACGCCTGGCTGGGTCTGTCGCCGGGCCTCGATTTCGAAACCCGCATCATCGCTAAGCCGGACGCGCCGAGGCTGCTGGAAGCCGAGATCGCCCGGCCCGGCTATGCCGTGGCCCCCATCGCCTTCGGTACCAACACCGACCCCTATCAGCCGGCGGAGGCGGGCCTGGGGATCATGCGCGGCTGCCTGCAGGTGCTGCACGACTGGAACCACCCGCTCAGCATCGTAACGCGCGGGCGTACCATCCTGCGCGACCTTGACCTGATCGGGGCGATGGCGGCGCGGGGGCAGGTCTTCGTGGGCGTCTCGCTGACCACACTCGACCCCGCGCTTGCCCGTTTGATGGAGCCGCGCGCGCCTGCCCCCGCAACGCGCCTGAAGATGATCCGGGCGCTGGCGGAGGCGGGCGTGCGGGTGCGGGTGATGCTGGCGCCGATGATCCCCGCCCTGACGGATCACGAGATCGAATCGCTCCTTGCCGCCGCGCGGGCTGCGGGTGCGGCCACCGCCAGCATGATCCCGATCCGCCTGCCGCACGAGGTCGCGCCCCTGTTCCGCGACTGGCTGGACCGCCACCATCCGGGGCGCGCCGCCCATGTCATGTCCCGCATCCGGGCCATGCGCGGCGGGCGCGACAACGATCCCCGCTTCGGCCACCGGATGCGCGGCCAAGGACCCGAGGCCGACCTGATGCACCAGCGTTTCCGCCTTGCCCGCAGGCGCCTGGGCTATGACGGCGAAAGCCCGCCGCTGGACGCCAGCCGCTTCGCCCCGCCGCCGCGCCCCGGCGACCAGCTTGCGCTGTTCTGACAGTCAGGGCAGGCTGAAGACATGACGGTGATCTGGCACAACCCGAACTGTTCGACCTCGCGCAAGGTGCTGGCCGCGCTGCGCGAAAGCGGCGACGATCCCGAGGTGATCGAATATCTCAAGACCCCGCCCGACCGCGAGACGATCCGGCAATGGACAGCCAACGCCGGGCTGACGGTCCGGCAGGGGCTGCGGCAGCGCAACACCCCCTATCACGACCTCGGCCTGGGCGATCCCGAACTGACCGACGACCAGCTTCTCGATTCGATCGTGGCGCATCCGATCCTGCTGGAACGTCCCTTCGTGCGGACATCGCTCGGCACCCGCCTCTGCCGTCCACCCGAGCGCGTCTTCGAGATCATGGCCAACCCGCCCGCGCCTTCGACGCAGGATGGCGGGTCGCCCGCCTGACGCTGCAGGGCGCTTGGCTGCCCGTTCTTCTTCGCTCAAATATCCGCGGGGGAGCTGCGGAACGCAGCGGGGGCGGCAGCCCCGGCCTCAGCGCGCCCCGCGGATCATTCCCATGATCTCGCGCGCTTCCGCCACGATGGGCGAGGCGATGGCATTTGCCCTTTCGGCCCCTTCCAGCAGGATGCGGTCGATCTCGGAAGGATCGCCCATCAACTGGTTCATCCGCCGGGTGATCGGCGCCAGCACCGACACCGCAAGGTCGGCCAGCGCCGGCTTAAAGGCGCCGAAGCCTTGGCCCTCGAAGCGTGCCAGCACCGCGTCGGGCGTCTCGTCCGACAGGGCGGCGTGGATGTTAACGAGGTTCCGCGCCTCGGGCCGGTCCTTCAGCCCCTCCATCGCGCCGGGCAGCGGCTCGGCATCGGTGCGGGCCTTGCGGATCTTCTGGGCGATGGCGTCGGCGTCGTCGGTCAGGTTGATGCGGCTGGCGTCCGAGGGGTCGGACTTGGACATCTTCTTCGTCCCGTCGCGCAGGGACATGACGCGGGTCGCAGCGCCCTCGATCACCGGCTCGGGTGCGGGAAAGAAATCAGTGCCGTAGTCGTGGTTGAACTTGGCCGCGATGTCGCGGGTCAGTTCCACGTGCTGCTTCTGGTCCTCGCCCACCGGCACATGGGTCGCGTGATAGGCAAGGATGTCCGCCGCCATCAGCGCGGGATAGGCATAAAGGCCAAGGCTGACGGCCTCGGCGTTCTTGCCCGCCTTGTCCTTGAACTGGGTCATGCGGTTCATCCAGCCCAAGCGGGCCACGCAGGACAGCATCCAGCCAAGCTCGGCATGGGCGGGGACATGGCTTTGCACGAACAGCACCGACTGCGCCGGGTCGATCCCCGCGGCAAGGAAGGCCGCCGCCGCCTCGCGCGTCTGCTGGCGCAGCCGCTCGGGCTCCTGCCAGACGGTGATCGCGTGCAGGTCCACGAGGCAGTAGATCGTCTCGACCTGCCCCTGCTTTTCGGCAAAGCGGCGCAGGGCGCCGAGGTAGTTGCCCAGCGTCAGACCGCCCGACGGCTGGATGCCCGAGAAGATGCGCGGAGTGTGAACGCGTGCCATGCTGCTGCCTGCTGGAAAATCCGTCGGCGTCGGGATACCCCTTGCCCCTGACAGGCGCAACCGCGCCGGAAAGGACCGCGATGCGCGTCGGAATGAACGAAAGCCCCGTCAACAGCCTGCCCGCCGTGCTGTGGATGCTGGTGGCCCCCATCGCCGCGGCCGAGGCGTATTTCGGCCTCGGCCGCCTGGGCTTCCTTGCGGGCGGCGTCAACGCCGGTCAGGCCGCGCGCCAGATCATGGTCGAGCAGACCGCCTTCGCCCCCGAGTTCCTGGTCCGCGCCTTCGGCCGCTCCTCGGTCGCGGGGGCCGAGCTTTACCGGCTGCTCACCTATCCCTTCGTCCATTACTCTCTGACCCACGCGATCTTCGTCGTGGTGTTCCTGCTGGCGCTGGGCAACATGGTGGCGCGGTCGTTCCGGCCTTGGGCGGTGCTGGCGCTGTTCTTCGCCTCGGCCATCGGCGGCGCGGCGGTCTATTCGGTTGCCGCGGGGATGCTGCCGCTGTTCCGCTTCGACCCCCTGGTGGGGGGCTATGCGCCGGTCTACGGACTGCTCGGCGCCTTCACCTTCCTTTTGTGGACCCGGCTGGGTCAGGAGAACGCCAACCAGCTTCGCGCCTTCACCCTGATCGGGGTGCTGTTGCTGTTCCAGCTTGTGTTCGGCATCGCCTTTGGCGGCGCGGGCAAGAACTGGATCGCCGAGGTCTCGGGCTTCGTGATCGGCTTCGGGCTGTCCTTTGTGCTGATCCCTGGCGGCGTGGGGCGAGTGCGTCGGCGCATCCGCCAGCGGTAGATCATGTCGCGCTGCTGCGGCTGCACCGTCGCCAGCGGGGGTTTCACACCCCCGCGCCCCCGTGGGATATTTCGACGAAGAAGAACTTGCGGAGATTGTTCGCGCTGGTTCTTCTTCGTCCGGCTATCTTGGGATCGTCTTATACGACGATGGGGCAGAACCCCGGCCCGACACTGATCCTCAGCGCCGCCGCCGGACATTGGCGCGCAACTCGGCCGGGCTGATTGCGCCGGTCAGGAAGCTCAGCGCGAAATAACCCGCAGCACCCCCGAAAACGAGGATGGCGAGGTCGGGTATGTCGCCCTCGCCGTCCTGCGCCAGCCACCCTCGCACCACCCACAGCCCTGCCGCCATCAACGCCGAGGACAGGATGATCCGCGGCAGCCGGGCGCGCAGCCGCTGGTCCAGCCGCGCCGAAAGGCCCATGCCGCGCGTGCCCCACCAGAGCTGTCCGACCATGACCCAGGCGGCCACGGTCGTGCCCAGCGCGGCCGCCACGAAGCCGATCAGCGGCATCAGCCCCACCGCGACAACCGCGTTCACGATCATCGAATGAACCGCATAGCGGAAGGGTGTCCGCGTATCCTCGCGCGCGAAATATAGGGGCTGCAGGATCTTCTGCAGGACGAAGGCGGGCAGGCCCAAGGCATAGACGACCAGCGCCCGCGCGGTCATTGCCGTGTCATGGGCGTCGAAGGCGCCGCGCTCGAACAGCGTTGCCACCATGGGCACCGCGATCACGGCGATGGCGAAGGCGGCGGGCAGGGTCAGGAACATCCCGAACTCGGTCGCCCGCGACAGGGCCGACTGGCCGCCCGTCTCGTCGCCCGCCCGCAGGCGGCGGGACAGTTCCGGCAGCAGCACCACCGCCACCGCCGCCCCGACCACGCCCAGCGGCAGTTGATACAGCCGGTCGGAATAGCTGAGCCAGCCGATCGCGCCCTCGAAGAAGGACCCGACCTGCCGCCCCACCAGCAGGTTCACCTGCACGACGCCGCCCGCGAATATCGCCGGCAGCGCGATCGACAGAAGCCGGCGCATGTCGGGGGTCAGCCTCGGCCTGCCGGGCACAAAGCGCCAGCCGGTGCGCGAAGCGTCCCACCAGACCAGCGCCAGTTGCGCCACCCCGGTGAGCGGCGTCGCCCAGGAAAGCGTCAGCCCCAGATCCCATCCCTGCCAGCGCCCCAGCAGCATGGCCAGGATGAACAGCAGGTTCAGCAGCACGGGTGCGGCGGCCGCGACCCCGAAACGGCCATGGGCGTTCAGCACGCCCGAGATCATCGAGGCCAGCGAGATCAGCAGGATATAGGGAAATGTGATCCGCCCGTATTCCACCGCAAGGCCGAAGCGTTCATCGCCCGCGAAGCCCGCCGCCATCAGCCAGACCAGCCCCGGCATCAGGATCATCGCGAGCGCCGAGAACACCGCGACCACGAAGCCCAGCCCGGCAAAGGCGTCGGCGGCGAAGCGCCGGGGGTCCTCGCCCGATTCCAGCTTCTTGGAAAACATCGGCACGAAGGCGGTGTTGAAGGCCCCTTCCGCGAAGAAGCGGCGGAACATGTTGGGCAGCGACAGGGCCACCAGAAAGGCCTCAGCCTGGGCGCCGGTGCCCAGCCAGGCGGCCATCAGGATGTCGCGCACAAAACCCGTCAGCCGGGACATGAAGGTCCAGAGGCCCACGGAGATGAACCCCCGCACCAGTCCGCCACGCATGAATTCAGGCCTCCGCTCGTTCCGCGCCTTCGCGTATCGCCTGATGCAACCTGCGTTCAAGGGCCTCTCGTTTCGCGGGCTGGGTCAGCTTCAGCCCGAAGGCGTCCTTGACGTAGAAGCTGTCCACCACCTGCGCGCCGTAGGTGGCGATCACGGCGCTGACGATCTGGATGTGGTTCGCGGCCAGCGTCCGCGTCAGGTCGTAAAGCAGCCCGGGCCGGTCGCGGGTGTCCACCTGGATGATCGTGTGGATCTCGGACCCCTCGTTGTCGAAGGTGACATGGGTCGGGAAGCGGAAGGCGCGGTCGCGCTTTTTCGGCTTGTCGCGCTCGGTCAGGGCGTCGCGGGGCACGACCTCTCCGGCCAGCGTGCGGAAGATCATGCGCTTGAGCTGGGGCAGGCGGTCGGACGCATAGGGCCGCCCTTCGGCATCCTGCACCCAGAACACGGCGGTCGCATAGCCGTCGCGCGTGGTATAGGTCCGCGCGTCCACCACGTTGGCGCCGACCAGCGCCAGCGCCCCTGCCAGACGCGAGAACAGCCCTGGATGGTCCGCCATGACAAAGGCCGCCCGCGTCGCGTCCCGCCGCAGGTCGGGGTCCAGGTCCATGCGGATCTCGTCGGCCGAGATGCCTTTCAGCAGCCGGGCGAAGACCTGCTGCGTGTCCGTGGGCAGCCCCTGCCAGTAGCTGTCGTAATGCCGCCTGACCTCGGCGCGGATGTCGGCGGGCGCCCAGCCTTGGGCGGTCAGCAGGTGGCGCAGGCTGCGGCGCGCCTCGTCCACGCGCTGCTCGCGGTTGACATCCTCAAGCCCGTTTTCCAGCACGTCCGCCGTCAGCCGGTGCAGCTTGCGCAGAAGCTCGGCCTTCCAGTTGTTCCAGGTGGTCGGCCCCACGCCCCGGATGTCGCAGACGGTCAGCACCGCCAGCAGGTCCAGCCTCTGGCGCGAGCGCACCGCTTTGGCGAAATCGCGCAGCGTGCGCGGGTCCGAGATGTCGCGCTTCTGCGCCACGTCCGACATGAGCAGGTGGTTGCGGATCAGCCATTCGACCAGTTCGATCCGCGCGGGGTCCAGCCCCAGGCGCTGGCACACCCGCCGGGCGATCTGCGCCCCGATGATCGAGTGATCCTCGGGGCGTCCCTTGCCGATGTCGTGCAGCAGGGTGGCGAGGTAGATCACCGTCCGGTCCAGCTTGCCCTCGGCCATGACGGCGCTGACGATGGGCAGGTCCTCGACCAGTTCGCCCCGCTCGATCTGCGCCAGCGCCGCCACGCATTGGATCAGGTGCTCGTCCACCGTGTAGTGGTGATAGACGTTGAACTGCATCATCGCGACGATGCGCTCGAATTCGGGAATATAGGCGCCCAGCACGCCCAGTTCGTTCATCCGGCGCAGGGCGCGTTCCGGGTTGCCGTGCTTCAGCAGCAGGTCGAGGAAGATGCGCGCGGCCTCGGGGTCGGCGCGCATGGGCTCGTCGATGCGGTAAAGGTTCTGCGCCACCAGCCGCATCGCCTCGGGGTGGATCAGGATGCCGCTGCGCAGGGCTTCCTCGAAGACGCGCAGGATGTTCAGGGGATCGGCGAAGAAGCTGTCAGGATCGGCGATGGCAAGGCGCCCGGTTTCCACCCTGAAGCCTGCGGCGACCCTTGGCTTGCGGAACCGTTCCAGAAGGGTTGCGCGATACAGGTGGCGCTGTTCCAGCCCGGTCAGGAAGACGCGGGTCAACTCGCCCACGCGGGTGGCCTGACGGAAATAATCCTGCATGAAGATCTCGACCCCCCGCCGCCCGCCCGCGTCGCGGTAGCCCATGCGGCCCGCCACTTCGACCTGCATGTCGAAGCTGAGCTTTTCGACTGCGCGGCCGGCGACCAGATGCATGTGGCAGCGGACGGCCCACAGGAAATCCTCGGCCGCCCAGAAGGTCGTGTGCTCGGCGCGGGTGAAATGGCCGGCGTCCACCAGCTCGATCGCGCGGTCCACTTGGTGGATGTATTTGGCGATCCAGTAAAGCGTCTGCAGGTCGCGCAGCCCGCCCTTGCCTTCCTTGACGTTGGGTTCCAGCACATAGCGTCGGCCGCCCTGCCGGCGGTGGCGCTCCTTCCGCTCCTCCAGCTTGGCCTCGATGAACTGGGGCACCGTGCGCTCGAAGAGTTCCGGCCACAGGCGTTCGCGCAGGGTCTGCCCCAGCAGGGCGTCGCCGCAGACCAGCCGGTGTTCCAGCAGGCTGGTGCGGATGGTCATGTCGGCCTCGGCCAGCCGGATGCATTCGTCGATGGACCGCGTGGCCTGCCCGACCTTCAGCTTGAGATCCCACAGCATGTAGAGCATCGATTCGATGACGCTTTCGATCCAGCCGGTGGGTTTCCAGGGCAGCAGGAACAGCAGGTCCACGTCGGAATGGGGCGCCATCTCGCCACGCCCATAGCCGCCGACGGCCAGCACCGCCAGCCGCTCGCCCTCGGTCGGCGCGAGGTTCGGATGCAGGCGCACGGTGGCGACATGGTGGATGGCGCGGACGGTGGCATCGGTCAGCTGCGCGATGGCGCGGACCGTCTCTCGCCCCTTGCGGGGGTGGCTGGCAAGGCCCGCGACGATGTCGGCCATCGCCTCGGCGCGGGCGGTGGACAGCAGCGCCACGGTGCGGGCACGGATCTCGCGCGGGTCGGTCAACCCCTGCAGCGCGGCGTCCAGCCCGATGATCGCGGATTCGCTGTCGAACAACGGATGCGCCCCGGGCAGGGCCGGGGCGCTCTGGATCGGCTGAACGGCGGCGCCGTCCTCTGCGGATCGGATCAAGATCAGAAACCGGCGCCGCGGAAGCTGCGGCTGGGCGGGTCGATGATGACAAGCTGCCCGTTCCGCAGGGTGGCGACCGCAAGCTGGCGCTGGTTGCCGCCGTCGGGCAGCAGGCGGAAGGCGCCCTGGATGCCGGCGAATCCGCTGCCGCGGGTCAGCCCGGCGGTGGTCACGGCATCGCGCCGCCCGGCGCGGACCTGCGCCGCGATGGCCGAAACCCCGTCATAGGCCAGCGTCGCGAATTCATGCGGCTGCTCGCCGAAGGCGGCGCGGTAGCGGGCGTTGAACTCGGCGATGCGAGGCAGGTCGGGGACCGCGAACCAGCCGTTCTGGAGTTGCGGCAGGCCGGCACGGTCGCTCGGGATGTCCCAGCGGGTCAGGCCCATCAACTGGATCGACTGCCCGCTCAGCCCGACATCCGCCAGCGCGCCGGTGATCTCGGGCAGAACGGCCACGTTGTTGCCGGTCAGAAAGATCGCCTGCGCCTGGTTGGCGGCCGCCGCCCGGGCGATGGTGGGGGCGATGCGGTCCATCTCGGCCCGCGTCGGCCCGTGGCCGGTCTTGCCGACGGTGGTCGCGCGGTTGCGGGCGATGGCGCCCTCGATGGCATTGCCGCCGATCTGGCCTGCGACATCCGTCTCGTGGACGATGAGGAAGCGGCTGAGGCCCCGGTCCACTCCATAGGAGACCAGCCGGTTTGCGGTGTTCGCGAAGGTGTTGCCCAGCACGAACAGGTTGCCGCCGGCGATGTCGGCGTTGTTCGAGAATGACACGACGTTCACCCGCCCGCGCACCGCATTGCCCACTGCATTGGCCGACTCCGCATGCAACGGTCCGACGATGACCTTGGCGCCCTCGCCGACCGCACGGTTCGCTTCCTGCACCGCGCGGGCCGCGTCGTCACCGCTTTCATAGACCCGCAGGTCGATGCGGGCGCCCTGCGCGTCGGCCACCGCCATCCGCGCCGCATTCGCCATCGACCGCGCCATGTAGTCGTAGTTCGGATCGCCCGAGCCGCCCGGCACCAGCAGCGCGACCTGCACCGGCTGTGACGGGTCGATGACCGGGCCGGTCTGCGGGCCGGAAGCCTGCTCCTGCACCGGCTCGCAGGCGGCAAGTGCCAGTGCCGAGACCAGCGCCGCCACGCGCATCAGAGGGCGGCGCCAAGACGCCGAGGCGGGCCGCAGGGGGATGGAGACCATCGGGTGATTCCCTTGTTCTGGAATGCCGGTTCGGGCGGAAGGGTAGCCACAGTCCTTCCGCCGTGGCAACCTGACGCCCCGACCGGACGAAAGGCCGTTGATGCGCGAAGACGAACGATCCGGCCGCCACGAGGCGGTTCCTCCAGGGGCCGAGCCTGCGCGCGTTCTCGCGGCCTCGGTCCTCGCCTCGCGACTTGATCCGGGGCTTTACCTTGTCGCAACGCCCATCGGGGCCGCGCGGGACATTACGCTGCGGGCGCTCGACGTGCTGAACGCCGCCGACCTGCTGGCGGCCGAGGACACCCGCACCCTGCGCCACCTGATGTCGATCCACGGGGTTCCGCTGCGCGGGCGGCGCATCCTTGCCTATCACGACCACAATGCCGACCGCGCCCGGCCCTCGATTCTGACCGCGATCAATGAGGGGCTTTCGGTCGCTTATTGCTCGGACGCGGGCACACCGCTGGTGGCCGATCCGGGGTTCCGGCTGTCGCGGGACGTGGCGGAGGCAGGGGGGCGGGTCCATGCCGTTCCTGGCGCCTCGGCCCTGCTGGCGGCGCTGACGGTGGCGGGGCTGCCGACGGACCGCTTTCTCTTTGCGGGCTTCGCGCCGTCGCAGAAGGGGGCGCGGCGGCGCTGGCTGGAACGGCAGGCGGGACTGGATGCGACGGTGGTGATATTCGAAAGCCCGCGGCGCGTTAAGGATATGTTGAAAGATCTCTGCGAGATCGACGGGGACCGTGATATCGCGGTTTGCAGGGAACTGACGAAGAAGTTCGAAGAGGTTCTGCGCGGACCCGCCCGGACGGTGATGGAGGCGATCCCCGAGGAGGGTTTGCGGGGCGAGGTCGTGGTGGTGATGGCGCCGGCTGGCGAGGTGGTAGCGGGCGACGAGGCGGTTCGTGCCGCGCTTGCCTGTCGGCTGGGCAGGATGACCATGCGGGACGCAGCGGCCGAGGTGGCAGTTGCGGTCGGACGCCCGCGCAAGGATGTGTATCGCATGGCCTTGGCCATGCAGGAGGAACGGGACGATGACGGTGCTGATGCCCTGGACTGATGCCGCAAGGCCTGCGCCGCGCCGTTCCGCTCATGGCCGCGTGGCGCGCGGGATCGCCGCCCAGGCCAGCGGCCATGCGGCCGAGCGTCTGGTGGCAGACCGCTATGCCGGGCGCGGCTGCGAGATCCTGGAACGCTGCTGGCGCAGCCCGGCGGGCGAGGTGGACCTGATCCTGCGCGACGGCGCCGCCATCGTCTTTGTCGAGGTCAAGAAATCCGGAACCCATGACATCGCCGCCCAGCGCATCTCGCGCCGGCAGATGGACCGGATCTGCCGGGCTGCGCTGCTGTATTCCGACCGCTTGCCCGGCGGATCGCTGACCGAGATGCGCTTCGACGCGGCCCTGGTGGATGCCTCCGGCCGGGTCGAGATCGTCGAGAACGCCTTCGGCCTGAACTGACCCTGTGCTTGCATCGCCCGGACGCCCGCGCCAGAACCGGGCGAGTTCAACCCCAGCCCCGGAGCCGACGATGCCCCTCAAGGTCGCCCTGCAGATGGACCCGATCGAGAATGTCTCGATCTCGGCCGACTCGACGTTCCGGATCGGGCTGGAAGCCGAAGCGAGGGGCCACAGCCTGTTCCAGTACACGCCCGACGCGCTGATCTTCGACGAAGGGCGGCTGTCCGCGCGCGGCCGCGACGTGACCCTGCGGCGGGAACAGGGCAACCACGTCACCTTCGGCGAATGGCGCACGGCCGACCTGACCGAGTTCGACGTCGTCTGGCTGCGCCAGGACCCGCCCTTCGACATGGGCTATGTCACCACCACGCATCTGCTGGACCGCATCCACCCTGACGTGCTGGTGGTGAACGATCCCTTCTGGGTCAGGAACTCGCCGGAAAAGCTGTTCGTGCTGGATTTCCCCGACCTGACGCCCCCCACCATGATCGCCCGCGACGTCGAGGCGATCCGCGCCTTCCGCCAGCGCCATGACGAGATCATCATCAAGCCGCTTTACGGCAACGGCGGGGCGGGGGTCTTCCACCTGCCGCAGGCCGATGCCAACCTCTCGGCGCTGCTCGAACTTTTCGGCGGCCTCAGCCGCGAGCCGGTGATCGTGCAGAAATACCTGCCCGCCGTGGTCAAGGGCGACAAGCGCGTGATCCTCGTGGACGGGGAACCGGTCGGCGCGATCAACCGCATCCCGGCCGAGGGCGAGGCGCGGTCCAACATGCATGTCGGCGGCCGCCCCGAGAAGGTGGGCCTGACACAGCGCGAACGCGAGATCTGCGCCGCCATCGGCCCGGTCCTGCGTGAGAAGGGGCTGATCTTCGTCGGCATCGACGTGATCGACGGCTGGCTGACCGAGATCAACGTGACCTCGCCCACCGGCATCCAGGAGCTTGAGCGTTTCGATGGCATCAACGCCGCCGCCCTGATCTGGGAGGCGATCGAGCGCCGCCGCGCCTCTGCGCGGCAAGCCTGACGACTCGCCGGACGAGGATGCGGGGTGGTGCAGACCCAGCCGCGCCGTGATCGGCATGGCGTCCCGGCCGGCTGACGGGGATCAACGCAAAGGCGCCAGCCGGCATCGGGGGTTCCCGGCGCTCCGGCGATGACGCCGCCTGATCTGAAAGGTAACAAAGGTCGCGGCGCCATTGCTCCGCACTGTTCAAGCGGATGGTTGCCGCCACCGGCCCGACACCGCGCCTTGACGCCTTTCTGCCCGCCCGGCCGCGTTATCGTGGTGTGCACAAGGTCAGCGCGTGGATGGCAGAACCCATGGAGGCCAACGTGAGCTTCGTGCGAAGGGCGGGTCATCACCCGCCACATCCGTGTCCGTCCCCACGCGACATCGGAATTGCCGCGGCGGCATCTCTGCTTTCCGGCCCAGCGGGCAGATCGTGACCGGGCCGACGCTGACGAGCCTCGATGATTTTCAGGCGATTCTTGCCGATCAACGCCGGCCTTTAACGATTTTGAAAGGCTTTGTCCCTAAGCCGGTTCCGAACCGGACGGAGGGAAAATGGTCGCGATCGCCTATACCGTCGCTTTCGACGGGATCGAGGCGCGACTGGTCGAGGTGCAGGCGGCGGTCTCGCCCGGCCTGCCCTCCTTCACCATCGTGGGCCTGCCCGACAAGGCGGTCAGCGAGGCGCGGGAACGTATCCGCGCAGCCTTCGGCGCCATGTCGGTGGCGATGCCGAACAAGCGGGTGACGGTGAACCTGTCGCCTGCCGACCTGCCCAAGGAAGGCTCGCATTTCGACCTGCCCATCGCGCTTGCGGTGCTGGCGGTGCTGGAGGTGCTGCCGGCGGATGAGCTTGAGGGCGTTGTCTCTCTGGGGGAACTTGCGCTGGACGGGCGGCTGGTTTCGGTCGCGGGCGCCTTGCCGGCCGCGATGGCTGCCGCCGAAGAGCAGCGGGTGCTGATCTGCCCGCCCGCCTGCGGACCCGAGGCGGCATGGGTCGGCGCGGTGCCGGTGATCGCGCCCAAGGGGCTGCGGCAGGTCGTCGATCACCTGACCGGCCGCGCGCCGGTGGCGCCCTCCGAGCCGGGGCGGGTGGTGCGCACGCCCCGGCTGGCCGACATGGCCGACGTCAAGGGACAGGAACGCGCCAAGCGGGCGCTGGAGATCGCCGCTGCCGGAAGGCACCATCTGCTGATGGTCGGCCCGCCGGGGTCGGGCAAGTCGATGCTCGCTGCCCGGCTGCCGGGATTGATGCCGGAACTGACGCCGGTCGAGGCGCTGGAAACCTCGATGATCCAGTCGCTGGCGGGGATGCTGACCGAAGGCGGGATTTCGCGCGAGGCGCCGTTCCGTGATCCGCATCACACCGCCTCGATGGCCGCCATCGTCGGCGGCGGGCGGGGGGCAAAGCCCGGAGAGATCAGCCTTGCCCATAACGGCGTGCTGTTCATGGACGAACTGCCCGAATTTCCCCGGCAGGTGCTGGAAACCCTGCGCCAGCCGCTGGAAACGGGCGAGGTCGTGGTGGCGCGGGCCAATGCCCATGTGCGCTATCCCTGCCGCTTCCTGCTGATCGCGGCGGCGAACCCCTGCCGCTGCGGGCATCTGGCGGATGCGGCGCGGGCCTGCGCGCGGGCGCCGCAATGCGGGGCGGATTACATGGGCAAACTCTCGGGGCCGCTGATGGACCGCTTCGATCTGCGGATCGAGGTGCCCGCGGTGGCCGTCAGCGATCTTGAAGGGCAGCCCGGAGGCGAGACCTCGGCCACTGTCGCGGCGCGGATCGAAGCGGCGCGCGAGCGGCAGGCGCATCGCTTTGCCCGGCATCCCGGAATGCGGGTGAACGCGGATGCCTCGGGCCCGGTGCTGGAGGAGATCGCCGCGCCCGACGGCGAGGGGCGCAGCCTGCTGCATCGTTCAGCCGAGCGGCTGGGCCTGAGCGCCCGCGGCTATCACCGCGTGTTGCGGACGGCCCGCACCATCGCGGATCTCGACCATTCCGGGGATGTGCGCGCGCCGCACATCGCCGAGGCGATCGGGTATCGGCTGCCGTTTGCGGCAGGGGTGTGAGGAAAGATCCCGCCAAGGGTCGGATGGGCATGGTTCCGGGTCGCAGGACCCATCAGGTGCCGGCTTTGCGGCTGTGCCGTAACCGGCGGGATCACGCGAGCGTCGCTGCCGCATAGGTATTTGAACCAGAAAGAAGCTGCCGGAGGCTGCTTTCTGGAAGGTCGTATGTTGCGGGCTTCCTTGCCCCGTGGGGTCCGGTCTTCTAAGTCTCGTCGCAACTGCCAGCCAAGTCAGGGACGAGGAACAAGGGATGCAGGGAAAGCGCGTTCTGCTGATCGTGGGGGGCGGCATCGCCGCCTTCAAGATCCCCGAGCTTGTGCGGCTGCTGAAAGGCGCAGGCATGGGCGTCGCCACGGTTCTGACTGAAGGAGGCGCGCAGTTCGTGACGCCCCTGACGCTGTCGGCCTTGTCGAACGAGGTCTGCCACACCGCCCTATGGGACCTGACCCGCGAGGCCGAGATGGGGCATATCCAGTTGTCGCGATCCGCCGATCTGGTGGTGGTGGCGCCGGCGACCGCCGACCTGATGGCGAAGATGGCGGGGGGGCACGCGGACGACCTTGCCTCGACCCTGCTGATGGCGACCGACAAGCGGGTGCTGATCGCGCCCGCCATGAACGTGCGGATGTGGGAGCATCCGGCGACGCAGCGCAACCGCGTGGCGCTGGACAGCGACGGGGTGCTGTTCGTCGGTCCCGACGAGGGCGACATGGCCTGCGGCGAATGGGGCGAGGGCCGGATGGCCGAGCCGGAGGCGATTTTCGATGCGATCCGCAATGCGCTGGAGGATGCGGATGCCGAGCGGCCGCTGCGGCTGACGGGGGTGCTGCGGCTTCCGCCCGAGGCGGTCGTGGTGCCGGGTCTGACGGCGGGGCCGCTGACGGGGCGGCATGTCGTCGTCACCTCGGGGCCGACGCATGAGCCGATCGACCCGGTGCGCTATATCGCGAACCGATCCTCGGGGGCACAGGGCACAGCCGTTGCGGCGGGTTTGCGCGATCTGGGCGCGCGCGTGACCTTTGTGACGGGACCGGCGAGCGTGCCGCCGCCTGCGGGGGTGCAGGTGGTGCGGGTGGAAACCGCGGCAGAGATGCGCGCCGCGGTCGAGGCGGCTCTGCCCGCCGATGCGGCGGTGATGGCGGCGGCGGTGGCCGACTGGCGGGTGACCAGCCCCTCGGACCGCAAGATCAAGAAGGACGGCTCGGGCCGTCCGCCGGCGCTTGAGATGGCCGAGAACCCCGATATCCTCGCCTGGATCAGCCGGGCCCAGGCGCGTCCGCGGCTGGTCGTGGGTTTCGCGGCGGAAACGGATGACGTGGTCGCGAATGCCACCGCCAAGCGCCGCCGCAAGGGCTGCGACTGGATCGTGGCGAATGACGTGAGCCCCGCGACCGGGGTGATGGGCGGGACCGAGAACAGCGTGATCCTCGTCACCGAGACGAACACCGAGCATTGGCCGCAACTGCCCAAGGAGGAGGTCGGCCGCCGTCTGGCCGCCCGCATCGCCGACCGGCTGGGCAGCGGCGCGGGCAGCGAATGAGCCGCGTTTATCTGGACTGGAACGCCACCGCGCCGCTGCGGCCCGACGCGCGGGCGGCAATGGCCGGGGCCTTCGACATCATCGGTAACCCGTCGAGCGTCCATGCCGAGGGGCGGGCCGCCAAGATGCTGCTGGAACGGTCGCGCGAGGAACTGGCCGAGACGCTGGGCGCGTCCCGCGCCGATATCGTCTTCACCTCGGGCTCGACCGAGGCCGCCGCGCTGGCGCTGGAAGGGCAGGGGCTTGCCTGCGCAGGCGTCGAGCATGACTGTGTGCGGGCATGGGGCGAGGAGGAGCTGGCGGTTGACGCAAGTGGCCGCGTGACCGTGCACGATCCGGCCCGCACGACGCTGCAGTTAGCCAACAGTGAGACGGGGGTGATCCAGGACCTGCCGCAGGGGCTCGCGGTCAGCGACCTGACGCAGGGCTTTGGGAAGATCCCGATGGCCTTCGACTGGCTGGGGGTGCGGGCGGGTTTCGTCACCGCCCACAAGCTGGGCGGTCCGCGCGGTATCGGCGCGCTGATCCTTGCCGAGGGCGAGGATCGGCCCGCGCGTCTGCGCGGTGGCGGGCAGGAAAGCGGACGCCGGGCAGGCACGGAAAACCTTGCCGCCATCGCCGGTTTTGCTGCCGCCGCGAAGGCCGCGCAGCGTGATCTTGCCGCCGGAATCCCCGAAAGACTTGCCGGGATGCGAGAACATCTGCGCGAGAGGTTGGAAGATGCCGAGGGAAACACTATGTTTCCGGGGCGCGTATCCCGATGCCTGCCGCAGACGCTGTCCATCCTCACGCCGGGGTGGAAGGGCGAGACGCAGGTGATGCAGATGGACCTGGCCGGCTTTGCCGTCTCTGCCGGGTCGGCCTGCAGTTCCGGCAAGGTCCGGTCCAGCGGGGTGCTGCGCGCGATGGGCGTGGCCGAGGCGGATGCGGCTTGCGCGTTGCGCGTCTCGTTCGGGGGAACGACGACGGTTGAGGAATTGGACCGCTTTGCCGAAGCGTGGCTTGCCGCCCGCGACCGATGGCGAAGCAAGCAGGGAAGAAGGTAACCGATGGCCGCTCTGGACATGCCCGAGATCGAAGTCCGCGAAGGCGTCGACCGTGAGACGGTCGAGACCGTCGCCAACATGGGGTCCTACAAATACGGGTGGGAAACCGAGATCGAGATGGAATACGCCCCCAAGGGCGTCAACGAAGACATCGTCCGGCTGATCAGCCAGAAGAACGACGAGCCCGAGTGGATGACCGAGTGGCGTCTGGCCGCCTTCCGCCGCTGGCAGGGCATGACCGAACCCCGCTGGGCGATGCTGAACTATCCCGACATCGACTATCAGGACCAGTATTACTACGCCCGCCCGAAAAGCATGGCGGTGAAACCGAAGTCGCTGGACGAGGTCGATCCCGCGTTGCTGGCAACTTATGAAAAGCTGGGCATCCCGCTGAGGGAACAGGCGATCCTGGCCGGGGTCGAAGGGGCTGATGCGACGCCCGCCGACGCGCGCCGGGTCGCGGTGGACGCCGTCTTCGATTCGGTCAGCGTGGGGACGACCTTCAAGGACGAGCTGGCGAAGGCCGGCGTGATCTTCTGCTCGATCAGCGAGGCGATCCGCGAGCATCCCGAACTGGTGAAGAAATACCTCGGCTCGGTCGTGCCGCCCTCGGACAACTATTTCGCGACGCTGAACTCGGCCGTCTTCTCGGATGGATCCTTCGTCTATATCCCGCCGGGCGTCCGCTGCCCGATGGAACTGTCCACCTATTTCCGCATCAACGCGGAAAACACCGGCCAGTTCGAGCGCACGCTGATCATCGCCGACAAGGGCAGCCACGTCAGCTACCTGGAAGGCTGCACCGCGCCCAAGCGCGACGTGGCCCAGTTGCACGCGGCGGTGGTGGAAATCGTCGTGCTGGAAGACGCCGAGGTGAAATACTCCACCGTCCAGAACTGGTATCCGGGCGACGAGGAAGGGAAGGGCGGCATCTACAACTTCGTCACCAAGCGCGCCGACTGCCGCGAGGCCCGCGCCAAGGTGATGTGGACGCAGGTGGAAACCGGGTCCGCGATCACCTGGAAATATCCCTCGTGCATCCTGCGCGGCGATGAATCGCAGGGCGAGTTCTACTCGATCGCCATCACCAACAACGCCCAGCAGGCCGACACAGGGACCAAGATGATCCACCTCGGCAAGAACACCCGCTCGCGGATCGTGTCCAAGGGGATCTCCGCCGGTCAGGCCCAGAACACCTATCGGGGTCTGGTGACGATGCACCCGCGCGCCACCAACAGCCGCAACTATACCCAGTGCGACAGCCTGCTGATCGGCGACCAGTGCGGGGCGCATACCGTGCCCTATATCGAGGTCAAGAACAGCTCCTCGCGCGTGGAACACGAGGCCACCACCTCCAAGGTGGACGAGGACCAGTTGTTCTACTGCCGCGCCCGCGGCATGGACGAGGAAGAAGCGGTAGCCCTGGTCGTCAACGGCTTCTGCCGCGACGTGCTGCAGGCCCTGCCGATGGAATTCGCGATGGAGGCGCAGAGCCTGGTCGCGATCTCGCTGGAAGGTTCGGTGGGGTGACGCAGGAAGTCGATGCGGATGATAAGCTGCACGCTACGCTGTTCACGGCCGTAAAGAATGAGGCACCGTTCCTTCTGGAATGGATTGCCTACCACAAGGTCATCGGCTTTGACAGGATTGCTATAGTCTCCAATCCTTCGAACGACATGACGAATGAGCTGTTGGACTGCCTCGCTGCTGCCGGCGAGATCATTCACACCGTGACTGCGGTTTCGGATGGCGTAGCTCCGCAGGCTGCCGCTGCCGAAATCGCAAATGCGGAAAATTATATCCGCTCCGGAGATTGGGCAATCTGGCTGGATGCGGACGAGTTCCTGAACATCCATATCGGCGACGGCACCGTCGCTGATCTGGTCAATCATCTCGGCCCACGCCAAGCGATCATCATTCCGTGGCGCATTTTTGGGGATGGAGGAAATGAAACCTTTCCCGGACGTTTCATTTCTGAAAGCTTCATGCTGGCGGCAAGCCAAGACTCGGAAGTCAATCTGAAGGTCAAGACATTCTTCAGAATGAGTGATGCTGTCGTTGGTTTGTCAGGTCACTCTGTTCATCGGCCGCTTCTGGCAGGATCTCTGCCTATCCAGAGTTTCGCCGGATGCGATGGACAGAGCCTGCCGGTGCATAACAGGGTTCACCGAAAGTGGGTCGAAGGTCTGAATCGATCACGGGCATCCAGAATTCCGGCAAATGAACTGAGCTATGAAGTTGCACAGATCAACCATTATTGCGTCAGAACCCCGGAATACTTCGCTATGAAGCGTATCAGAGGTCGCGGATGGGCGGCGTCGCAGACTGGGGAGGCCAACAAGCGGCACAATGCCGAGTTCTACCAGCAGATGAACCGGAATGACTGCGAGGATCAAAGCATCCTCAAGCACGAGGCTGCTGTCTCGGCGGAAATCGAGCGTCTCATGGCGATTTTCGGGGTCAGCGATGCACAGAACCAGGCTTTGCAGAGCGCCATTACTCAACTCCGTCAAGCAACTGCCAGTCACACCTTGCCAGAAGCTGTCAGCAGTGCCGTCCAGCTCTAGTCTGGCCCAACAAGAATAAAGGAGATGAACATGCTGGAAATCGAAAACCTTCACGTGCAGCTTGAGGAAGAGGGCAAGCCGATCCTCAAGGGCGTCACGCTGACCGTGCCTGCGGGCGAGGTTCATGCGATCATGGGCCCCAACGGCTCGGGCAAGTCCACGACCTCCTATGTGCTTGCGGGCCGCGAAGGCTATGAGGTCACGGGTGGCACTGCCACGCTGGACGGCAAGGACCTGCTGGAGATGGAGCCGGAAGAACGCGCCGCTGCCGGCCTGTTCCTGGCCTTCCAGTATCCGGTGGAAATCCCCGGCGTCGGCAACATGACCTTTCTGCGGACGGCGGTGAACGCCCAGCGCAAGGCGCGCGGCGAGGAGGAGCTGTCGGCGGGCGAGTTCCTCAAGCTGGTGCGCGAGAAAGCCAAGGCGCTGGACATCGACGCCGAGATGCTGAAGCGCCCGGTCAACGTGGGTTTTTCGGGCGGCGAGAAGAAGCGCAACGAGATCCTGCAGATGGCCATGCTGGAACCCCGCATGTGTATCCTGGACGAGACGGACTCGGGTCTCGACGTGGACGCGATGCGGCTGGTGGCGGATGGCGTGAACGCGCTGCGCTCGCCCGAGCGCAGCTTCCTTGTCATCACCCACTACCAGCGGCTCCTGGACCATATCGTGCCGGACGTGGTGCATATCATGAATGACGGGCGGATCGTGAAGTCGGGCGGCCCGGAACTGGCGCTGGAAGTGGAACGCAACGGCTACGGGGACATCCTCGCCGAGGTGGCGGATGCCTGAGGCCGCGACCATGACCATCCAGACCCCCGTGATCGAGGGCGCGCCGCGTTCCGCGCCCGCCGACGTTCAACTCGCCGCCCGGCTTGACGCCGCGCCTGCGCCGATGACCGGCACCACTGCCGCTGCCCGCGCCGATGCCTTGGCGCGACTGAAGGCGCAGGGCCTGCCCGGCCCGCGCCATGAATACTGGCGCTATACCGACCCCGCGCTCTTCAACGCTGCCCTCCCCGAGCCTCTGCCGGCCGAGGCCATCGGCGGCGAGCCGACGCTGTTCGCCGATGTGGACAAGCTGCGGCTGGTCTTCACCGATGGCCGCTTCGACGCCGCCGCCTCGGACGACCTGAAGCTGTCGGGAATCGAGATCGCCACGCTGGCCCAGGCCGACGCGCAGCCCGGCCACTGGGTTGGCGAGGCTTACGGCAAGCTGGAAGCGCAGGGGCAAAAGCCCGTCGCGCGTGCCTTCGCCGCGCTGAACACGGCTGTGGCTACTGATGGTGTGGTGATCCGCGTCACCGGACAGGCTGCGCGGCCGGTGCAGGTCCTTTACCGCGTTTCGGACCCGGCGGCGGATGTGATCGTGCATCACATCCTGCGGGTGGAGGAAGGCGCGGACCTGACGCTGCTGGAAAATGGCCTTGTCGGCGCGCGCGGCAACGTGGTGATCGAGGCTGACCTCGCCCCTGGCGCGAAGCTGCACCACATCTCGGCCCACCGCGCCGGGATCGCCCGCGTCTTCAACAGCCACCTGTTCTCGCGCGTGGCCGAGGGCGCCTCGCTGAAAAGCTTCGAGCTGTCGGTCGACGGCCGCCACATGCGGTCGGAATCGGTGATCGAGCTTGCGGGCGACGATGCCGTGGCCCATGTCGCCGCCGCCGTGCTGGGCGATGGTGACAACCTGCGCCATGACGACACCGTGTTCATCACCCACGGGGGTCTGCGCGGCGAAAGCCGGCAGGTCTTCAAGAAGGTGCTGAAGAACGGCGCGACCGGCGTCTTCCAAGGCAAGATCCTCGTGAAGCCGGGGGCGCAGAAGACCGATGGCTACCAGATCAGCCAGGCCCTGCTGCTGGATGAAACCAGCCAGTTCCTCGCCAAGCCCGAACTGGAAATCTACGCCGACGACGTGAAGTGCTCGCACGGCTCGACCACCGGGGCGCTTGACGAAACCGCGCTGTTCTACCTGCGCTCGCGCGGGATTCCGCAGGAACGGGCGGTGGTGCTGCTGGTCCTCAGCTTCCTTGCCGACGCGCTGGAAGAGGTCGAGAACGACGAGCTGCGCGCCGAGATCTCCGGCAGGCTCGAAGACTGGCTGACCGCGAAGGCGCGCTGAGGTGGCGCTGGTCCCGCGCATCCTGCAGACTTGGCGCAGGCCCGGCGCGGCGGTGCGCGGGATGGCCGGCATTTCCGAAGCGGGCCTGCTGGCGCTGCTGCTGGGCACGATGGCGGTCTATTTCGTCGCGCAATGGCCGGCGCACGCGCGGGCGGCGGCGCTGGACCCATCGGTGCCGCTGCAGGCGCGGCTGGGCGGTGCGTTGCTGGCGACGCTGTTCCTGATGCCGCTGGTCGTCATGACGGCGGCGCTGGTGGTGCAGCTTCTCCTCCGCGCCTTCGGCACGCGGATCGAGGGCTTCGAATCCCGCCTTGCGCTGGTCTGGGCGCTGGCCGCGGCCTCGCCCGTCATGCTGCTGCAAGGGTTGACGCAGGGGTTCGTGGGGCCGGGGCCCGCCCTGACGGTGGTGAACCTGCTGGCGGGCGCGGCGTTTCTGGTGTTCTGGATCGCCGGGCTTCGCGCCCTGTCCCGCAAAAGGCACCCTGCATGATAGAACTGATGAGGCTGACCGTCCGCGACCCGCAGACGGGATTCCGGATGCTGCAAGCCAGGCCCTGGGGGCCGGGCGACCGCTGGGCGCTGGTCTTCGCGACCGCCGCGGCCTCGGCCGTGCTGTCCTGGATGGGCGCGGCCCTGATGTCGGGACCCGAGGGCGGGGCGGGGGTGCTGGGGATGCTCACGGCCTCGCCGATCTCGATGGCCTCGGTGCAGGTCGTCTCGGCCGCCTTCGGCGCCTATCTGCTGGCCGAGGTCGGCCGCATCTTCGGCGGCACCGGCAAGTTCGCCGACGCGCTGCTGGCCGTCGGCTGGATCGAGGCGATCATGGTCGCCCTGCAGACCATCCAGCTTGCCGTCACCCTGATCCTGCCGCCGCTGGGCGCGCTGGTCGGCATTGCGACGCTGCTGCTGGCCGCCTATCTGATGGTGGCCCTGACGATGGCGGTGCACGGCTTCCGCAATGCGCTGATGGTGGTGATGGGCATTCTTGGCACGATCATGCTGACCAGCTTTCTTCTGTCCATCCTCGCCGCCACCCTCGGGGTCCTGCCGGGAGCGCCCACATGAGCTTTGACATCACCCGCGTCCGCGCCGATTTCCCGATCCTGTCGCGGCAGGTGAACGGGCGGCCTCTGGTCTACCTGGACAGCGGCGCCAGCGCGCAGAAGCCGCAGGTGGTGATCGACGCGATCTCGGCGGCCTATGCGGGCGAATACGCCAACGTCCACCGTGGCCTGCATTTCCTGTCGAACCTCGCGACTGACAACTATGAACGGGTGCGCGGGATCATCGCCCGCTTCCTGAACGCGCGGGATGAAAGCGAGGTCGTCTTCACCAGCGGCTCGACCGAGGGGATCAACCTCGTCAGCTACGGCTGGGCCGCGCCGCGCCTGCAGCCCGGCGACGAGATCCTGCTGTCGGTGCTGGAACACCACGCCAATATCGTCCCCTGGCATTTCCTGCGCGAACGCCAGGGCGTCGTCCTGCGCTGGGTCGAACCCGAGCCCGACGGCAGCCTTCCGCCCGAAAAGGTGCTGGCGGCGGTGGGACCGAAGACGCGGCTGATCGCCGTCACCCATATGTCCAACGTGACCGGCACGGTGGTGGACGTGGGCGCCATCGCGCGGGGGACGGACGTGCCGGTGCTGGTCGATGGCAGTCAGGCGGCGGTGCATATGCCGGTGGACGTGGATGCGCTCGGCTGCGATTTCTACTGCATCACCGGGCACAAGCTTTACGGCCCCTCGGGTTCCGGCGCGATCTGGATACGGGCCGAGCGGCAGGCCGAGATGCGCCCCTTCTTCGGCGGTGGCGACATGATCCGCGAGGTGTCGCGCGATGCGGTCAGCTACGCCGACCCGCCGTTGCGCTTCGAGGCCGGCACCCCCGGCATCGTCAACCAGATCGGCCTTGGCGCGGCGTTGGAATACTTGATGGGCCTGGGGATGGACAACATCTCCGCGCATGAGGCAGGTTTGCGCGACTATGCGGTGGAACGTCTGGGCGGGCTGAACTGGCTGCAGATTCAGGGAACAGCGCCGGGCAAGGGCGCGATCTTTTCCATGACCATGGAAGGGGCGCATGCCCATGACATCGCCACGATCCTCGACCAGCGCGGCATCGCGGTGCGGGCGGGGACGCATTGCGCCATGCCGCTGATGCAGCACTACGGCCTTGCCGCCTCGGCGCGCGCCAGCTTTGCCATGTACAACACCCGCGAGGACGTGGACGCCCTCGTTTCGGGGCTGGAATTCTGCCGCGAGCTGTTCGCCTGACAACGGTTTCTTAAGCCTGCCCTGCTATCCCCTCCTCATATTCGGGGGTGGCTGATGCGGTTGGGTTGGGTTCTTGCGCTGCTGTTCCTGCCAGCGCCGGCGCTTGCCGCGCCCGGCCCGGCAGATCAGCCGGCGGCGGTCTGCGAATGGGCGGCGATGACGGCGGCGGCCGAGATGGGGGTGCCGCCCGACATCCTCGGCGCGCTGACCCTGACCGAAACGGGGCGGCGGCGCGGCGACCTCGTCCGCCCCTGGGCCTGGAGCGTGAATGCCGAAGGCGCGGGAAGCTGGTTCGACGATCCGGCCGAGGCGCTGGCCTTCGCGCAGGACCGCATCGAGCAGGGGCGGGTGAACCTCGACATCGGCTGCTTTCAGTTGAACTACCGCTGGCACGGCGAGAACTTCCCGTCCGTGGTCGAGATGTTCGACCCGCTGGAAAACGCCCGCTACGCCGCCCGCTTCGTCCGCGACCTTCATGCCGAGACGGGCGACTGGCGGCGGGCGGCGGGCGCGTTCCATTCGCGCACGACGGTCCATGCGAACCGCTATCTCGCCCGCTTCGACGAGTTGCGGGCGACATTCAAGGCGCAGGGGTTCCAGGGGATGACCGGCGCGCCGGAAACCTACAACAGCTTCGCCATGGCCGCGCCGGTCGCGCCGGAAAAGGTGGCGCGGGCGCGGCAACGCTTGACGCTGCTGGGCGCGCCGGTGGGGTCGGAAAGGACCGGCTCGCCGGGATCGCTGGCGGTGGTGGGGCGCGGGCGCGGCCCGCTGATCGGCAGCAGCCGGGGCAGCCTGCTGGCCATGGGTCAGGGGCCGGAGGAACCAAAGGCCGAGGCGCCATCCGAGCCGCTGTGACCCGCCAGCGCCAGGGGAAAGGCGATGGTGACGACCATGCCGTCGGACCCGAAGGCGCGGGCGAACGCGCCGTTCAGGTCGCCCTCGATCAGCGCATGGATCAGTTGCGACCCGAAGCCGCCATTTCCGTTCTGGTCCTCACGGCCGGGCGCCGGGCTGGCGTCCGGTTCGTTCCACCTCAGCACCAGCCAGTCGGCGCCGGCGCGCCGTTCAACCGTCCAGTCGATGCGGATCGTCAGGTCGTCCGAGTTTTCCCCGTATTTCATCGCGTTGGTGCTGAGCTCATAGGCGACCAGCCCCAAGGCCTGCGCCTCGCGCCCGTTCAGCCGCACCGGCGGGCCGTTCAGCATCCCTTCGGCCTGCGCGGCGGCAACGACGCCGCCGACCTCGGCCCGCAGCAGTCCGGCAAGTTCCGCAGATCCCTGATCGGTGCGGTTCACGGCATCCTGCGCCTTGGCCATCGCCGACAGCCGCGCCCCGAACACGCGCCCGAATTCCTGCAGGTCCGGGGCCGAGCGCATCGTCTGCCGGGCAATCGCCTGGATGCGGGCCAGGTGGTTCTTGATCCGGTGCTGCATCTCGCGCAGCAGCAGCGTGCGCTCATCGGCCTCGCGGGCGGACTGAACGGCGCGCAACTCTGCCTCGCGCAGCGCGCGCATGAAGTTGCGCGTGGCGCCGGTCACCGCGATCAGCAGCAGCAGCGACAATGCCCCGACCATCAGGCTGGCCGTGCGATCGTCCAGCCCCAGAAAGCCGGGGGCGGGAACCATCGTCAACTGCCAGTTCCGCCCGGCGATGGCGATCTCGCGCGTGGCGGCGCGGTTCAGCAGGCGGGCGGGCGCATCCTCGGGGATGTTGTCGAACAGCGGCTGGCCGGGCGCCTGCCGGTCCATCGTCCGCAGCGACAAGGGCAGGTCCGGCAGTTCGGCCAGAACCGCGTGATGCAGGTCGCCGGCGCGATAGGGCGCATAGACCCAGCCGCCGTCCCGGCCCTCGCGCATCCCGAACAGCCCGATCCGGGTGGGGATGTAGATCAGGAAACCCGCCTGCTTTTCGGCGGTGATCTCCTGCACCAGTTCCACCGGCCCGGTCGCCTGCGCCTCGCCGCTTTCAAGGGCGGCGATCATTGCCTCGCGGCGCACGGATTCGGCGAACATGTCATAGCCGATCGCCTGCCGGTTCCGAGCGTCCATGGGTTCGAGCATGGTGATGGGGCCGACAAGCGGCTGGTCGCTGCCCGGACGCGCAACCGCCGGCCAGCCGTGGTTGGCAGAGATCCGCTCAAGGGCCGGGCGCTGGAGGTCCGCCGGCAGCAGCGCGGCAAAGCCGATCCCCTGGATGCCGCGATAATCGCTTTGCAGTTCCAGCCCTTCGACATAGCGGCGGAATTCTTCCACGGAAACCGGCTGGTCCTGCGCGTCGAAGTAGCTGCGCGTGCCCCGCAACAGGGCGACATGCTGGATCATCCGCTGCTCGATCCGGCCCGACACCAGATCGGCAAGCCGTTCAAAACGAAGCACGGCCGCCCGGTTTTCCAGCCGGACAGTAAAGGCGGTCAGGCCGATGCCAAGCGTCAGAGTCACGAAAACCGCGCACAACATCAGCAAGGTCTGGCGCGTGGTTGTCATGGTATGTTCAGAACGCGAAGGCCGATCCAGGAATGCGACAGGGCCTCGCGGATAAGCCAGCGGCGGCTTTGCCCTTCCCTACGATGGGGCGGGGAACCTGTCCAGCGGCTTCTGAGCGGCCGCGCCGTTCCCGGCCAACAGCCGTCCTGCCTGGCCGCAGTGATCGCAGCCCCGCATTGAACCGGCTGGCTCCCTAGGCGTCGGGAGGGGCGCCATCGGTGGGCCGGGCCGGGGCCATGCTGCCGGCGAGATGACTTTCCACGGTTGCGACGAGTTCTGACAGCGAAAAGGGCTTCGGCAGGAACAGGGCGTTGGGAATGGCCATGTTGTTGTCCGACAGGGTCGCGTCCATGTAGCCCGACATGAAGATCACCCGCGTGCCCTCGCGCGCCTGCAGGGCCATACGGACCCAGCCGGGGCCGTCAAGGCCCGGCATGACCACGTCGGTGAGGAAGATGTCCACCCGCAGCGCCGCATCCGACAGGATCTGAAGCGCCCGTTCTCCGCTGTCCGCCTCGATCACGTCAAAGCCGTGCAGCCGCAGGGCGCGCGCCGCGAAGGCGCGCACCGGGGCCTCGTCCTCGACCAGCAGCACGGTGCGGCGGTGGTCCTCGCCGCTGCGCGGGGACGCCGGGCTTGCCGCGGCCGGCGCGGGCCTTTCCGCCGGACGCGGCCGCTGGGCCGGGAAATACAGCGCAAAGATCGTGCCTTCGCCCGGAGTGCTTGTGCAGAAGATGTATCCGCCGGTCTGCTTGACGATGCCATAGACGGTCGAAAGGCCAAGGCCAGTGCCCTCGCCCTGTTTCTTGGTCGTGAAGAAGGGGTCGAAGATCTTGTCCAGCGTCTCGGGCGGGATGCCGCAGCCCTGGTCCGAGACGGTGATGCGGACATACTCGCCCTGGGGGATGCTGGCCCCTTCCAGCGTCAGCCCGGTGCGGAGCCTGACGTTCTCGCTGCGGATCGCGATCTCGCCGCCCTTCGGCATGGCATCCCGGGCGTTCACGGCGAGGTTGATCAGCACCTGTTCGAACTGCCGCCCGTCGGCCCGGATCGGCCGCAGCGAGGGGTCGTTGGTGACGGTGACGATGATCCGCTCTCCGACCAGGCGGTTGAGCAGGTGGCTGAGGTCCGACAGGACATGGCGCAGGTCGATGATCTCGGGGCTGAGCGTCTGCTTGCGCGAGAAGGCGAGCAACTGCCGCACCAGCGCCGCCGCGCGGTTGGCGTTCTGCGAGATCTGGTGCAGGTCGGCGTAATCGGGATCGGTGTTGTCGCGCCGCAGCATCAACAGGTCGCAATGGCCGGTGATCGCGGTCAGAAGGTTGTTGAAGTCATGCGCGATGCCGCCGGCAAGCTGGCCGATGGCCTGCATCTTCTGGCTTTGCACGAACTGCGCTTCCAGCGTCTTGAGCGCGCTCACGTCCGTCAGCACCGCGACGATCCGGTCGATGCCGGGGCTGGAGGCAAGCGTCACCTGCAGCGCGCGTTCGACATCGCCGGTGCGGGTCTGCAGCACCTCGCCGCGCCCGGTGTCGCGGCCCTCGCGGACCTCGGCCAGCCAGTCCCCCAAGGGACGGCCGGGCCCCTCCAGCAGGTCCCCGAGAAAGGTTCCGGGGGCGATCGGACCCAGCAGCGCCTCGGCCGCCAGATTGGTGGTCAGCACATGGCCATCCGGGTCGAGGTCGAGGAGGGCAATGGGCACCGTGCGGTAATCGAGGCCGATGCCCGCAGCCGTCGCGGCAGGTTCGGGTTGCGGCGTCTCGATGCGCCAGAACTGCAGCGTGCTGTCGGGAATGCGCCGCGCGTCCAGGATCAAGCCATCGCCAAGTGGCAGTTGCACGGGCCTGCCGTCGGCGACGCGCGCCAGCAGCGCCGCCGCAGCCGCCGCGGGGTTCGCGCGGTGGCCGGCCAGCAGCGCCGCCGCATCGCGCCCCGTCAGGTCCCGCAGCCGTCCGGCCGGTGCTGACTGGCCCCGGATCGCGCCCTCGGAATCGACGATCCAAGCGCAGCCCGGCTCGTCCGCAAGGGTGACACGCGCCGCCCGGACCTGCCGGGCGACCGAAAGCTGATCCAGCAGCCGCCGCCCCGCGATCATCCCGCCCAGAAGATACCAGGCGACTGCCACCGTGCCTGCAATCACGAGAACGCGCGGGGGCACCGCCGCCGGCGCCAGCGCCAGCCACAGCGCCCCGAGCACCACCGGCAGCATCAGGACCGGCACCGCCGCCAGCCTGCCCGAGGACAAAAGCCCGCCCTGCTTCATTCCCGCCTCGTCACCCGATTCGCGCCCGACCATAGCGGGCCGGAGGTTAACCGTCGTTTAACAGACAAGCAGCGCGTGGAAGAAACCGTCGCTTGCGGAAATCGGCGTCAGGGTCGCCGCGCGCCTGAGCGTGAAATCAGGATGCGTTTCAAGGAAACGCGCGACTTGATCCTCGTTCTCGCGGGCGAAAAGCGAGCAGGTCATGTAGGCCAGCATCCCGCCCGGCCGCACATGACGCGCGGCGCGGTCGAGAATCGCGGCCTGCGTCTCGGCCAGCCTGTCCAGATCCGCGGGCGTCAGCCGCCATTTCGCCTCCGGCGTCCGCCGCCACGTTCCCGAGCCGGAACAGGGCACGTCCGTCAGCACGAGATCATGAAGGCCATCCGGCACCTCCGCGATCCTGACTCTCACCCCGGCGCGGGCCGCGCGGGCCGGAAGGTCGCGCATCCGTCCCAGCGCGGCGTCCCATGCCGTCACCCGCGCGCCGCGCGCCGCCAGCGCCAGCGCCTTGCCCCCGCCCCCGGCGCAGAAATCAAGCGCGGTGGTCCCTGGTGCGATCGGCAGCGCGGCGCAGGCCATCTGGGGCGACAGGTCCTGCAGCTCGACCAGCCCCTCCCTGTAGGCGGCCGAGCCCTGGATGCGCCGCTCGCCCTCCGTCGCCCGCAGGGCCGTGCCGCAGCGGGGATCGGGTTCGGCGGCGATGCCGTCGGCTGCGAGCGCTTGCCGGGCCTCGGCCGCGGTCGTCCGGGCAAGGTTCGCGCGCAGCCACACGGGCGCGCGGTCGCGCAGCGCCGCCGCGACCGGAACGAACCCGCTGCCGAGATCGGCTTTCATTGTCTCGGCGATCCAGTCGGGCAGGTCAGTCACCTCTGCTTCCGTCGGCGCCCGCCCGCCCGCCCGTTCCGCCACCGTCAGGGGTGCGGGCGCGTGGCCTTCGCCGGTGAAGATCGTGTCGGGATTGGTGCCGGTCTCGCGCAGGGCGCCGAGGACCAAGCCACGTCCGCTGTCCGCGCCTCCCAAGGCAGCACGGCTGCGCCGGCGCCGCAGCGTGTCATAGACGATGTCGCGCACCGCGGCGCGGTCGCCCGATCCGGCGAAGCGACTGGCACGGGCCCAGCGGGTCAGTTGCGCCTCGGAAGGCTCTCCCTGCAGGATCGCGTCGAGGATCTGGATGGCCGCGGCGGCGCGGGCGGCGGGGGTCATCGCCGGAACCCGGCGGGCAGGGGCGGTGGAAGGTGCATGGCGCGAGAATACCGCGCCGAAATCCGGCCACAAGCGGGCCTGCAGAAGCCACTCAACGGTTTGTTAAGATTCTTTCTGCAGAGTGCGATTCGAGGGCGGCATGTCCTTGTGGTCAGGCACCAAAATCACCAGATGGCGTGCAGAACATCAGGTGAACAAAGAATGGCTGCGCTGCATCGTTGTGCACGGTCCCGCGCTGCAATAGAGTAGGTGAAAATGTCTGGGGCGAGCATCCTGAAGATGGACGACAAACGCAGCGCGGACCGGCAGAAGGCGCTCGACAGCGCCCTTGCGCAGATCGAACGCCAGTTCGGCAAGGGCTCGATCATGAAGCTCGGCGCGGACAATCCGGTGGCCGAGATCGAGTCGACCTCGACCGGCTCGCTGGGGCTGGACATCGCGCTGGGGATTGGCGGCCTGCCCAAGGGCCGCATCATCGAAATCTTCGGGCCGGAAAGCTCGGGGAAGACCACGCTGACGCTGCATGTCGTGGCCGAGGAACAGAAGAAGGGCGGCGTCTGCGCCTTCGTGGACGCGGAACACGCGCTGGACCCGCTTTACGCCCGCAAGCTGGGCGTGAACCTGGACGAGCTGCTGATCTCGCAGCCCGACACGGGCGAGCAGGCGCTGGAGATCGTGGACACGCTGGTCCGGTCCGGCGCGGTCAGCCTGGTTGTGATCGACTCGGTCGCGGCGCTGACGCCCAAGTCCGAGATCGAGGGTGACATGGGCGACATGCAGATGGGCAGCCAGGCCCGCCTGATGAGCCAGGCGATGCGGAAGCTGACCGCCTCGATTGGCCGGTCGAACTGCATGGTGATCTTCATCAACCAGATCCGCATGAAGATCGGGGTCATGTTCGGGAACCCCGAGACGACGACGGGCGGCAATGCCCTCAAGTTCTACGCCTCGGTGCGCCTGGACATCCGCCGCACCGGCTCGATCAAGGACCGCGACGAAGTGGTGGGCAACTCGACCAAGGTGAAGGTCGTCAAGAACAAGGTCGCGCCGCCCTTCAAGCAGGTCGAGTTCGACATCATGTATGGCGAGGGGATTTCCAAGGTCGGTGAGCTGATCGATCTGGGCGTCAAGGCCGGCGTGGTGGAAAAGTCAGGCGCCTGGTATTCCCATGGCGACGAGCGGATCGGGCAGGGGCGCGAGAACGCCAAGCAGTTCCTGCGCGACAACCCGCAGGTGGCGCTGGCCATCGAGGACCGAATCCGCGCCAGTCATGGGCTGGAGTTCACCGCGACCGAGGATGGCGACGACGCGCTGACCGAGGAGTAAGCGTCAATTGACAGGACGGCCGCCCCGCAAGGCGGCCGTTTGCTTGTTCAGGGGCGCGCCGCGCGTCTTGTGTCATTCTGGACAGCGGGCGGGGGCATCGCTATCTCTGCGCGGCAGCATTTCCCCGGGATAGACGCCATGGCCAGCCTGAACGACATCCGCTCGACCTTCCTCGACTTCTTCGAACGGAACGGCCACCGGCGCGTGGACAGTTCGCCCCTCGTGCCCCGCAACGACCCCACGCTGATGTTTACGAACTCGGGGATGGTCCAGTTCAAGAACCTGTTCACGGGCCTTGAGACGCGCGACTACACCCGCGCGACCACCGCGCAGAAATGCGTGCGGGCGGGGGGCAAGCACAACGACCTCGACAACGTGGGCTACACGGCGCGGCATCATACATTCTTCGAAATGCTGGGGAATTTCAGCTTCGGCGATTATTTCAAGGAAGACGCGATCCCCTATGCCTGGGAGTTGCTGACCAGGGACTTCGGCCTGCCCAAGGACAAGCTGCTGGTCACCGTCTATCACACCGACGACGAGGCGGCGGAGATCTGGAAGAATGTGGCGGGCCTGACCGACGACCGCATCATCCGCATTCCGACCGACGACAACTTCTGGCGCATGGGCCCGACCGGACCCTGCGGCCCCTGCACGGAAATCTTCTACGACCACGGGCCGGAAATCTGGGGTGGCCCGCCCGGTTCCGCCGAGGAGGACGGCGACCGCTTCGTCGAGATCTGGAACCTTGTCTTCATGCAGTTCGAGCAGTTCGAGGACGGCTCGATGAAGCCGCTGCCGAACCCCTCGATCGACACCGGCATGGGGCTGGAACGGGTCGGCGCGCTGCTGCAGGGCAAGCACGACAACTACGACACCGACCTGATGCGGGCGCTGATCGAGGCCTCGGCCAATGTCACCAATTCGGACCCCGACGGGCCGGGCAAGGTGCATCACCGGGTGATCGCCGACCACCTGCGGTCCACCAGCTTCCTGATCGCGGATGGCGTGATGCCCTCGAACGAGGGGCGCGGCTATGTCCTGCGCCGCATCATGCGCCGTGCCATGCGCCATGCGCATATGCTGGGCGCGCAGGATCCGGTCATGCACCGGCTGGTGCCCGCGCTGGTGCAACAGATGGGCGCGGCCTACCCGGAACTGAGCCGCGGTCAGGCGATGATCGAGGAAACGCTGCGGGGCGAGGAGATGCGCTTCAAGCAGACGCTCGACCGAGGGTTGCGGCTGCTGTCGGACGAGGTCGGCCGCCTGCCCGAAGGGGCGAACCTTCCGGGCGAGACGGCCTTCAAGCTTTACGACACCTACGGCTTCCCGCTGGACCTGACGCAGGACGCGCTGCGCGAGCAGGGCCGGGGCGTCGAGGTCGCGGGCTTCGACGCCGCCATGGCCGAGCAGAAGGCCAAGGCCCGCGCCGCCTGGGCTGGCTCGGGCGAGACCAGGGACGCCGCGATCTGGTTCGACCTGGCCGAACGTCACGGCGCGACCGAGTTCCTGGGCTATGACACCCAAGCTGCCGAGGGCGCGCTTCTGGCGCTGGTGCAGGACGGTTCCGAGGTCGAGACGGCGGGCGAGGGCCAGCAGGTCCAGATCGTCGTCAACCAGTCGCCCTTCTATGCCGAGAGCGGCGGTCAGGTGGGCGACACCGGCCTCATCAAGACCGAGACCGGCGCGGCGCAGGTGACGGACACGAAGAAATCCGGCAGCCTGTTCGTCCACTTCGCGGAAGTCACACTGGGCCAGATTTCACGCGGGCAGGGGGCCACGCTGTCGGTGGACATCGACCGGCGGGGGGCGATCCAGGCCAACCACTCGGCCACGCACCTGCTGAACGAGGCGCTGCGGAATGCCTTGGGCGAGCATGTCGCGCAAAAGGGCAGCCTGAATGCCGAGGACCGGCTGCGCTTCGACTTCAGCCACGGGAAGGCGTTGACGCCCGAGGAACTGGCGCGGATCGAGGCCGAGGTGAACGCGGTCATCCGCCAGAACTCGCCTGTCGAGACGCGGGTGATGGCGCCCGACGACGCGCGCGACATGGGCGCGCAGGCGCTGTTCGGCGAGAAATACGGCGACGAGGTGCGCGTGGTCTCGATGGGCCGGCGCGAGGGCTCGGGCAAGGGGTTGAGCCGCGACATCTACTCGATCGAGCTTTGCGGCGGCACCCATGTCAGCCGCACCGGCGACATCGGTGCTTTCGTTCTGCTGGGGGACAGCGCGTCGTCTGCCGGAGTGCGGCGGGTCGAGGCGCTGACCGGCCAGGCGGCGCTGGCGCATCTGCGCGAGGCCGAGCGGCAGTTGTCCGAGATCGCGGGGCTGCTCAAGGCGCAGTCGGGCGACGTGGTGGGCCGGGTCAAGGCGCTGGCTGACGACCGCAAGGCGATGCAGAACGAGATCGCGCAACTCAAGCGCCAACTGGCGATGGGCGGCGGGTCCGAGGCCGCGCCGAAGGACATCGGCGGCGTGCAGGTGATCGCGCGGCGGGTCGAGGGCGTCTCGGGCAAGGAACTGGGCGCGCTGGCCGACCAGATGCGCTCGGGCCTTTCGACCGGGGCTGTGGTCGTCATGACCGAGGACAACGGCAAGGCCACGGTGGCGGCAACGGTGACGCCCGATCTGGCGGAGCGGGTCAGCGCGGTCTCGCTGGTGCAGGCGGCGGTCGCGGCCCTTGGCGGCAAGGGCGGCGGCGGCCGTCCCGACCGGGCGCAGGGCGGGGCACCTTCGCTCGATGCGCTCGATCAGGCCATTGCGGCGGTTGAGAAGGTGATCGCCGACGCTGCTTAACCGACAGCCTGGCGCGGATTGTGATCAACTGCCTCGCGCGAGGCCAAAGGAATCTGCTGATATTCCGCCCGGCTGCTGCTAGTTTCCCCGCAAACACCAATGCGGGGGACAAGAATGTGTCGCTGGGCGGCCTATCTCGGCAGGCCGATCTATCTTGAGGATATCGTCAGCCTTCCCGGCCATTCGCTGGTCCGGCAAAGCCATGGCGCCATCCGCTGCCAGAATCCGGTCAACGCCGACGGCTTCGGCCTCGCCTGGTATGGTGAGCGGGACGAGCCGGGGCTTTATCGCGACGTGATGCCCGCGTGGTCCGACCCGAACCTGCGCAGCCTGACCGCCACGGTGCGCTCGCATCTGTTCATGGCCCATGTCCGCGCCTCGACCGGCACCGCGACCAGCCGCAACAACTGCCACCCCTTTGCGGTCGGCCCCTGGTCCTTCATGCACAACGGCCAGTTCGGCGGCTACAACACATGGCGCCGCGCGGCCGAGGTGCTGATTCCCGACGAGCTTTACCCGCATCGAAAGGGCGCGACCGACAGCGAGGCGCTGTTTCTCTGCGCCCTGGGCGAGGGGCTCGATCATGATCCGAATGCCGCGCTCGCTCGCGCCACGGCGCGATTCCAGGATCTTGCGCGCCAGCGGGGCACGACTCCTCATGTGCGGCTCACTTGCGCCTTTTCGGATGGCGAGCGGCTTTATGCGGTGCGCTACGCGACCGATGACCTCGCGCCGACCCTGTATCATCGATGGTCGGATACGCGGCAGGGTCGGGCCATTGTCTCCGAACCGCTGGAGGCGGATGAGGCGGATTGGCTGGAAGTGCCGCCCGGCTCCTTCTGCGTCTTCGAGGGCGAGGCCGTGACCATCACGCCCTTTGTCGTCGAGCCGCTGCGCGAGGCCGCTTAGGCGGCGCCATGCGGCGGGCGTTCAGCCGATCACCCCTCGCTTGCTGCCTGTCTGGGCACGGTCCAGCAGCAGGTGGTCGAGGATCACGCAGGCCGCCATCGCCTCGGCCACCGGCACCGCGCGGATGCCGACGCAGGGATCGTGGCGGCCTTTGGTGACAAGCTCGATCTCCTCGCCCGCCCGGTTGATCGTCCGGCGCGGGGTCAGGATCGAACTTGTGGGCTTGACCGCAAAGCGCAGCACGATGTCCTGCCCCGTGGAAATGCCGCCCAAGATGCCGCCGGCGTGGTTCGACAGGAACTCGGGCCCGTTCGGACCCATGCGGATCTCGTCGGCGTTTTCGGTTCCCTTCAGGCGGGCGGCACCCATGCCCTCGCCGATCTCGACCGCCTTCACCGCGTTGATCGACATCATCGCCGCCGCAAGGTCGGTGTCGAGCTTGCCATAGACCGGCGCGCCGAGGCCCGGCGGGCAGCCTTGGATCAGCACTTCGACGACCGCGCCGACGCTGTCCTGTTCCTTGCGGATGCGGGACAGGTAGTCGGTCCATTCGGGGACTGCCGCAGGATCGGGAAGGAAGAAGTCATTGCGGTCGATTTCGTTCAGGTCAAGGCGCGCGCGGTCGACCGTGAGATCGCCCATCTGCACCATATAACCTGTAATGGTCAGGTGTTGCGCCAATTCGCGCAGGACCGCACGGGCGACCCCCCCGGCGGCGACGCGGGCGGCGGTTTCGCGGGCGCTGGAGCGGCCGCCGCCGCGATAGTCGCGGTGGCCGTATTTCAGGTGATAGGTGATGTCGGCATGGCCGGGGCGGAAGGCATGGGCAATCTCACCGTAATCGCGGCTGCGCTGGTCGGTGTTCTCGATGGTCAGCTGGATGGGGGTGCCGGTGGTGCGGCCCTCGAAAACGCCCGAAAGAATTCGAACGGAATCAGGCTCTTGCCGCTGCGTGGTCATCTTCGACTGGCCGGGGCGGCGGCGGTCGAGGAAGGGCTGGATCGCGGCCTCATTCAGGGGAATGCCGGGGGGGCAGCCGTCCACGGTGGCGCCGAGCGCGGGGCCGTGGCTTTCGCCCCAGGTGGTGACGGTGAAGATGCGGCCGAAGCTGTTGACGCTCATGCGGAAAACCCCTTTGCGACGGCATACGGGGGCCGCGTGCGGGGCGCAACGGGGCGCGCTTTCGGAACTCCGGCCCCTGCCTGTCCGGGGCGGGATTTCCCCGGAGAACGCCCTGCACATCCGATGCACGGGGGATGCACGATCCATGCACAACCCGTGCGAACGCCCCGTTGAGGGGGCGTTAACCCCGTTCCGCCAGACTGCGGCCAAAGGGCAGGAGGCGCGCATGGGCGAGACGAAGGCCGAAACGGCAAGGCGGATCAACTATCACTACATGGCCGACGCGATGCGGCGGCTGGAATGGGACCTGCACCAGAAGGTCCTGACCGAGGGGCGCATCCCCGAGGCCTGGCACGAGATCGCGCGGGAGCGCGGCGAGGCCAAGCGCATCCGGGTGACGATCGCGCTGGAGGAGGACGTGGTCCGCTTCTTCCGCGGCATGGGCGAGGGCTATGGCCCGCGCATGAACGCGGTGCTGCGCGCCTTCATGCACGCGCGGCTGGCGGGGTTGCTGCGCGGGGGCGAGACGATGGACTACCTGTCGCGGCGCGAGGGCGAGGGGCTGGACGGCCGCAAGCCGGGCTGGGGCGAGGCGCAGAAGGACTTTGAGGACCTCGGCCCTGACGCCGCCCGGCTGATGAGCGAGGAGCCGGGGGTGCCGCTGGACGAGGAGAAGCGCTCGGCTCGGGCGGATACGATGGCGTGGCTGAGGGGGAGGTAGCGGGCGGTGTTGCAGTGCATAAAGGCACTACCGCAAGGACTTCATGCGGAAGTAACCAAGTCGCCGTAAGCTCTTATCACCTCTTTGTGCCAAGCTCGCTGAAACCACCGGGGATGGTTCTTGATCTGATGACGTATGCTGGGGGCGTTCATGATCTCTGCTGCTCTATAAGCATACTTGTCACATCCCGTGTGATTATACGGCTGTTTCCTGAATAGCTCTGGTCTTTCGTGATGCCAGACCTTGAGGGCATCGATGGGTGTTCGACCTTTGAGGACAGACTGGGGCAGCTGGCCGTTGTAGAGGCGGACATAGCGCAGGATGGTCTGCTCCAGGTCCTCGCCACTGCGGAAGCGGTGGCTCTGCAGGATGTCCTCGATCCGGCCATTGAACCGCTCGACCATGCCATTCGTCTGCGGTCGCATCGGCGGCGCCAAGCGGTGTTCGATGCCGAACTCGGCGCAGAGCCGGTCGAACTCGTGGTTGCCGGTGGCGGCGCGGCGGCGCAACCCGAAGAGCCGGTCGGTGAACTCCTTGCCATTGTCGGTCAGCACCCGGGCGATCTTCATCGGCGCCGCGCGCTCCAGATCACGAAGGAAACGGCGTGCGTTGGCAGCCGTCTTCGCCGGGTAGACGCGCACGAAGACCCATCGGGTGGCGCGGTCGATCGCGACGAAGAGGTAGCGCCGGCGGTCCTCGTCGGCCATCTGCGGCAGGTATTTGACGTCGATGTGGAGGTAGCCGGGCGCATAGGCCTTGAAGGGCTTGTGCGCGGGCTGCGGCGCGGCAGGCTTCAACTCGCGCAGGTTGCCCGCCCCGTGCCGCCGCAGGCAGCGGTCCAGCCCCGAGCGCGAGACGTCCGGGTTGAGGAACTCGCGCACCACCGAGAGCAGGTCATCGAGCGGCAGCAGCAGGGACCTGCGCAGCGCCACCGCCACGGCCTCCTGCGCCGGCGTGAGCGTGGTCTGAAGCCGGTGCGCCGTGTGGCTCAGGTCATGGACGCTGTCGCGCTTGCGCCATTTCCAGACCGTCTGCTCGGAGATGCCGTAGCGCTCCGCCACTATCCAGGCCGGCTCGCTGCTCGCCTGGATCGCAGCCCGGATCCTCGGTGTCGTCGTCGCCTGCTTGTGCAGAGAGATCAGCATGCTCGCCTCCCGTCCCGGACGTCTCGCAGGATCGATCTTGCCATGAAGAGGGCGGTCCGGCGAGGGTCTATGTGATCGTCCGGGATGGGACACATACTTCACAAAGTTTCGGCCTTTTCCAAGGTGAGTGTATCGACTCAGTAGCTGTCTCTGGTAGACGTTTCTCGAAGGTATTCCTTGGGCCTTCGCTGCAATCAGCTTTGCTCTTATGCCCTGCCGCATCTTTTTTTGATAGCGAAGCATTGACGCGGTGCGAATAAAGACTTTTCTGCCATCGTACGTGAATCCGAGGTACTGAAGTGGCCGGTTTTCGTTTTGGCATAGGCCTCGGGAAAACACTGAAAGCTCAGTCTTATGAGTTGATAGTTGAAGGCCATAGCTGGAAATAGCACGTTCGATTTCTTGTACCACGTCCTCTGGTCTGATGTGGGGTGGTGCTACAACGGCTATGTCATCCGAGTACCTTCGATAGGTTCCGCCGATTGAATTGGCATACCGGAGCATACGCCGGTCAAATGAAAGAAGGTAGATGTTGGCGTAAAGGCCCGATATAGGGGTGCCTTGTGGAATCCCCCAAGGGTTTTTATTTACTCTTATCAAGTTATGTTCTTTTCCGCGGACCTTTGTGACGTACTCTTCCGCAGTGCAAATGCGTCCTTTCTTTTTCCTTTTGGGTCCAAGGGCAACTTCTAGTGCCTCTTGCTCCACCCATGAATAGCGAGTGACGTTCTTAAATATCGTCCAATGATGTCCCTCCAAGCGCCCAGCATCCAATAGTTCAAGTAACTCGTGTTTAAGGTGCTGATGGAGAAGAGAGTCGAAGAACCCTTTGATGTCCAAGGCCGTCACAACGCAGTCGGCGCGATGGGCGACCTCATCGAACAACGCCTTTGCATGATGGATATTGGTAGCATTTCCTTTGCGGTACGCAAGCACGCACCTATCAAGGTTGGATTTCTTTAGCTCAGCTTCATATGCGAGCGACAGCCAAGAGGAATATGCCTCGAGATAGGCAGAGTCTCGATGGGAGGCGTACTTTATTTCCCTAGGCTTAGGAACGACCTGCGGTTCGCCTGATGCGCTCAACGTTACCCGGCGAACAAGCTTGGTATACCCGAGCAAAGGATAAAACCGGTGAGGGGTTTCCTCAATCTCGAAGTCATAACTAATCTCTCTTCGACGTTCAGTTAACCGATTGTCGAAGTGAAGGTACTTCCTCTCGCGAGCCTGAAACTTATGAACTAGATCGCTAGTTGAGGGGTCAAATTCCCCTTCGCGAAGTAGGTCTAGTCCGGACATTGTGACTCCGTTCGTCTAATGTCCGGACTTATGTTACCTAACTTCACCCTCTCTACAAGGGGCGCGGGATTCAACCTGGCGTGGTACGCTGTGACCACGTCGTGCAATGGAGGCGAGATGATGGCGATCATGCCGATCCCGACCCGGTGCCGCTGGGCGCGAATAGCGCTTGCGGTCCTTAACACTACTCACCGACGCCTCGCGCGTCGGGCAGAGTTGAGTTAAGGCTGCAGGATGAGGTTGCAAGTGCAAAAGGCGAAATTTTCTCACCCCTGCAACGTCCTGACCCCCACGTCCCCCTCCTCGCGTGACTTGATCGCCGCCACGGCGGCGATCGCTCCCGCCGCGGTCGTGAAATAGGGGATCTTGTCGTAGAGCGCGACCGAGCGGATGTCGCGGGAATCGGCGATGGCCTGCGCGCCTTCTGTCGTGTTCAGGACCATCGCGATGTCGCCGTTCTTCAGGCGGTCCACGATGTTCGGGCGGCCTTCGTAGACCTTGTTGACCAGCTCGGCCCGGACCTCGGCGCCGCGCAGGAAATCGCCCGTGCCGCGGGTGGCGATCAGGGTGAAGCCCATGGCGGAAAGGTCGCGCATGGCGGCGGCCATCTCGGGCGTCTTGTCGGCGTCCTTGACCGAGACGAAGACGCGGCCCCCTTCCGGCAGATGCGTGCCCGCACCCATCTGCGCCTTGAGGAAGGCGCGGGGGAAGTTGCGGTCCCAGCCCATGACCTCGCCGGTGGACCGCATCTCCGGCCCCAGCAGCGTGTCCACGCCGGGGAAGCGGGCGAAGGGCAGAACGGCCTCCTTGACCGAGAACCAGGGTGTGACCGGATCGGCCAGCGTCATCGGGTCGGCGTAAGGAAGGGGCGTGTCGGGGCCGACGCCCGCGGGATAGGCAGGGCGGAGGGGGAAGTTCGCCATCGGCTCGCCCGCCATCAGCCGCGCGGCGATCGAGGCGATGGCGCTGTCGGTGGCCTTGGCGACGAAGGGCACGGTGCGCGAGGCGCGGGGGTTGACCTCAAGCACGAAGATCTCGCCGTCCTTGATGGCGAACTGCACGTTCATCAGGCCGACGACGTTCAGCGCCAGGGCCATGGCGGTGGTCTGGACCTTGAGTTCCTGAATGGTGGCCGCGTCCAGCGTGTGGGGCGGCAGCGAGCAGGCCGAGTCGCCCGAATGGACGCCGGCTTCCTCGATATGCTCCATGATGCCGGCGACATGGACGGTGTGGCCGTCGGACAGCGCGTCCACGTCCACCTCGATGGCGCCGGACAGGTAGCTGTCGAGCAGCACGGGGTTCTTGCCGGAGACCTGCACGGCGGTCGTGATGTAGCGGTTGAGGTGGTCGGTGTCGCGCACGATCTCCATCGCGCGGCCGCCGAGGACGTAGGAGGGGCGGATGACCAGCGGGAAGCCCACGCGCTGCGCGATCTCGCGGGCCTCGTCGACGCTGCGCGCGATGCCGTTGACGGGCTGCTTTAGCCGCAGGTCGTTCAGCAGCTTCTGGAAGCGTTCGCGGTCCTCGGCCAGGTCGATGGCGTCGGGGGTGGTGCCGAGGATCGGGATGCCCTCGTCCTTGAGCGCCTGCGCCAGCTTCAGGGGCGTCTGGCCGCCGAACTGGACGATGACGCCGTGGAGGGTGCCGTTTTCCTGTTCGACGCGCAGGATTTCCAGGACGTGCTCCAGCGTCAGCGGCTCGAAATACAGGCGGTCCGAGGTGTCGTAGTCGGTCGAGACGGTCTCGGGGTTGCAGTTGACCATGATGGTCTCATAGCCCGCGTCGGTCAGGGCGAAGCAGGCGTGGCAGCAGCAGTAGTCGAACTCGATCCCCTGGCCGATGCGGTTGGGGCCGCCGCCGAGGATAACGACCTTCTTGCGGTCCGAGGGGCGGGCCTCGTCTTCCACGTCGCCCATCGCGGGGGTCTCGTAGGTCGAATACATGTAGGGGGTCTGGGCCTCGAACTCGGCCGCGCAGGTGTCGATGCGCTTGAAGACGGGCAGGACGCCCATGCCGCGGCGGGCGCGGCGGATGGCGGTTTCCGTCTGGCCGGTCAGGTGGGCAAGTCGGGCGTCGGTGAAGCCCATCATCTTGACTCGGCTGAGGCCATGGGCGTCCGAGGGCAGCCCGTGGTGGCGGATCTCGTGCTCGGCCTCGACGATCTCGCGGATGCGGGCGAGGAACCAGGGGTCGAAGCTAGTGACGCGGTGGATCTCATCGTCCGACAGGCCGGCGCGCATGGACTCGGCGATGACGCGGATGCGGTCGGGGGTCTGGCGCGACAGGGCCTTGATGAAGGCGGGTTTGCCTTCCTCGGCCGCGCCCTCGATGGCGATCTCGTCGAGGCCGGAAAGGCCGGTTTCCATCGAGGCCAGCGCCTTTTGCAGCGATTCGTGGAAGGTGCGGCCGATGGCCATGACCTCGCCCACCGACTTCATCGCGGTGGTCAGGTCGGGCTTGGCGCCGGGGAATTTCTCGAAGGCGAAGCGGGGGATCTTCGTGACCACATAGTCGATGGACGGCTCGAAGCTGGCCGGCGTGACCTTGGTGATGTCGTTGTCGAGTTCGTCCAGCGTGTAGCCGACGGCGAGTTTCGCCGCGATCTTGGCGATGGGGAAGCCGGTGGCCTTGGACGCCAGTGCCGAGGAGCGCGACACGCGCGGGTTCATCTCGATCACGACCATGCGGCCGTCGGCGGGATTCACGGCCCACTGGACGTTCGAACCGCCGGTTTCCACCCCGATCTCGCGCAGGACCGCGATCGAGGCCGAGCGCATCCGCTGGTATTCGCGGTCGGTCAGCGTCAGCGCGGGCGCCACGGTGATCGAATCGCCGGTGTGGACGCCCATCGGGTCCACGTTCTCGATCGAGCAGACGATGATGGCGTTGTCGGCGCGGTCGCGGACCACCTCCATCTCGTATTCCTTCCAGCCGAGCAGGCTTTCGTCCACCAGCACCTGCGCGACGGGGCTGGCGTCGAGGCCGGATCGCACGATGGCCTCGTAGTCGTCGCGGTTGTAGGCGACGCCGCCCCCGGTCCCGCCCAGCGTATAGGCGGGGCGGATGATGGCGGGCAGGCCGATGTCCTCCAGCGCTTCCATCGCCTGGGCGATGCCTGCGGCGATGTCGTATTTGCCGTTCGCCAGCTTCGGCGCGGCGACGATGGTGGCGCGGGGGTTCTCCAGCCCGATCCGGTCCATCGCCTCGCGGAACAGCTTGCGGTCCTCGGCCATCTCGATGGCGGCGCGCTGGGCGCCGATCAGCTCGACGTTGTATTTTTCCAGCACGCCCATGTCGGCCAGCGCCAAGGCCGTGTTCAGCGCGGTCTGCCCGCCCATGGTGGGCAGCAGCGCGTCGGGACGCTCGGCGGCGATGATCTTCTCGACAATCTCGGGGGTGATCGGCTCGATATAGGTGGCATCCGCCATGCCGGGATCGGTCATGATCGTGGCAGGGTTCGAGTTCACCAGGATGACCCGGTAGCCTTCCTCGCGCAGCGCCTTGCAGGCCTGGGCGCCGGAATAGTCGAACTCGCAGGCCTGGCCGATGACGATGGGTCCGGCGCCGATGATGAGGATCGAGGAGATATCGGTTCTTTTCGGCATGGCTTTCCCCCGGGCGATTGTCGGCGTGCAAATCGTCGGGGGTTATAGACAGCGACGGCGCTTCCGCAAGGGCGCGCGGGCCGGACGCGGCGTGAACTCAGCGCGATTCGCGCAGCGCCGTCACCTCGCTTTCCAACGCGCTTGCCCCGCTTGGCAGCGACAGCCTGACGCCCTCGGCGGTCAGTTCGGCCCCCGTGACGCGGGCAAAGGCGCCCACGGCTGTCGTCGAAAGCACCTCCTCTCCGCGGTGGCTGACCAGCTTGAAGCTGTAGATGCCGTGGGCGAGCGGCCCCTCGGCCGTCCGGCCTGCCCAGTCGACCTCGCCCGCCCCAAGGCCGATGCTTTCGCGCAGCACCTCGCGTCCGTTCCGGTCCAGCGCCACCAACTCGACCTTGTCCGCACCGTTCTCGGGCCGGATGTCCAGCGTGATCGGCTGGCCGTCAAAGGCGACCGGGGCGGTGGTGCGGACATCCTTCCCGATCCAGTCGGCAAGCTGCCCCAGGCCCCCAAGCTGCCCGCCCGCAAGCTGTTCGAGCAACTGGTTCGTCCGCACCTGCTGCTCGACCCCCGAGAAGGTCGCAAGCTGCACGGCGAAATCTGACCCCTCCATCGGGTTCAGCGGGTCCTGGTTCCTGATCTGCGTCGTCAGCATCTTGAGAAAGGTCTCGAAATCGCCGCCGGCGAAGGAGGCCGCGGCGGCAGGCGCCGGACCGGGGGAGGGAGCGGTGGCGGCGGCGGTCGGGGCGATGCTGGTCAAGGGATGCTCCTAAAGCCGGATGTCGAGGCGGGAAAGCGGGACGGCGCAGGGTGCGGCCTCTTGCAGGCCCTCGGGGATGCGCAGGCCGGCGGCGGCCCGGTTCTCTCCGCTGCGCCGGTTCCTGTCTTGGGGAGAATCGTGGCTGTCCTGCTGCAGGATGTCGAGACTGGGATCGGACATCCCGCCATCGCGCAACTCGCGCAGCAGTTGCTCGCCGTGGCGGCGGATGAGGTCCAGCGTCTCGGGCCGCTCGACGAACATCGCCAGATGGCCGGGGTTCCCCTCGGTCCCCAGAAGAACGGTGACGCGGCCAAGCTCGACCGGGTTCAGGATGAGTTCGACCTGTCCGTCGCGCGTGCGGACAATGGCATCGGCGATCTGACGGTGCGGCTCGGCAGGCGGGGGACGGTGCAGGGCGGGGGCCTCGGCGATGCGCAGCGGAGCCTCGCGGATCTCGGCGGGCGGGACCAGCGCCTCGGGCAGTCGGGTGTCGCTGGGCTGCAGGGTTTCCGGTGGCAGCGTGATGGCATCCGGGGAAGGGGCAGGCGGCGGCGCTTCCGCGCCGGGCGGACGAGGGGATGCGGAAGGGACCGGCGATGCCGTTCCTTCGGGCGCGTTGTCAGGGCCGATGCCCTCGGCGGGGGAGAAGACTGCCCGTGGCCCGACATCAGCCGGCCGCGGCCGCCTTGCACCCGGCTGCACCTGCGTTTCCAAGCGTTCAACAGTCTGCGGTCGGCTGGCCTCGTCGAAGCTGGCCGCCCCCTGCTTCTGCCGGTCCGAATCGAATTGCGAAGGCGGCGCCCGGTCCTGCTGCGGCACCGGACCGGGGGCGGGCAGGCCGGACACGCTGCCCGGCGAAGCGCCTTCTTCGGACAGGGCCGCCTGCGCGGCATCCGCTGCGCGCCCGCGCGGCAAGGCTTCGTTCACGGCAGGAGGAAGCGTCATCCCGCATGCCTCGGACCCGGCGGGGACATCCGGCTCGTCCTCGGCCGGTTCCTCGTTCCCGGCGGCTGACGAAGGCTCGGTTGCAGGTTCCTTTGGGGTCGTGCCGGGCGGTGGCGGCTCGCAGTCGGGCGCGTCAAGGACCGCCTCGAACAGCCCGCCCTCTGCAGCAGCGGGCTTTCCCCCGCCCGATGCGAGAGCCGGGGGGCAGGCCACCGGCCAGTTGTGCGATTGAACCTGCATCGACATGAACCTTCGGAATCACCTTCTTCGGGATAGGCGCATCCGGTTACCGAATATTTACCGCCAGCCGATATACGAGAAAAAATGGGTCAAAATGGAGATGATCGTGAACGTCGAGGGAGCGCGCCTGCATCCACCCCTTCGAACTGATCTTTCACGCAGCGCCGACAAGCTTGAAGCGGCCTTTCTGGCCGAAATGCTGAAGATCGCAATGCCGGACGGCGGCGGGGACGCATTCGGCGGCGGGATCGGAGAGTCGCAGTTCGCCTCTTTCCTGACCGAGCGGCACGCGGCCGCCATGGCCTCGCGTCTGGACCTGAACCTCGTGACCCGGCTGGCCGACCATGCGTGATCCCGAAGCGATCCTGCGGGATGCCTGCCGCGCCATGATTCGCGGCGAACCCGAGGCCTGCCAGGCCATGCTGGACATCTTCCACAAGGAAATCGCCGCGAACCCGCCCGATGATGCGCTTCGCGCGGCCTGCGAACGCCAGCTTTCGCATCTGCGCGAGCTGGCGCAGTCCGCGCTTGAAGGGCTGGATCAGGCGCGCAACTGGATGCGCGACCTGTCGGCGGTGCTGGGCGGGCTGGACGTTTACGACCGCGCGGGGCGGCACCGGGTCGGAACCGATCTCTCCGCCCGCACGCACCGGTTTTAGTAAAATGCTGCCGATTGTCGTTTTGCCGGGCGGGGCCGCGTTCACTATTCCTTAGATGTCCCATCCCGGACGATCACATAGACCCTCGCCGGACCGCCCTCTTCATGGCAAGATCGATCCTGCGAGACGTCCGGGACGGGAGGCGAGCATGCTGATCTCTCTGCACAAGCAGGCGACGACGACACCGAGGATCCGGGCTGCGATCCAGGCGAGCAGCGAGCCGGCCTGGATAGTGGCGGAGCGCTACGGCATCTCCGAGCAGACGGTCTGGAAATGGCGCAAGCGCGACAGCGTCCATGACCTGAGCCACACGGCGCACCGGCTTCAGACCACGCTCACGCCGGCGCAGGAGGCCGTGGCGGTGGCGCTGCGCAGGTCCCTGCTGCTGCCGCTCGATGACCTGCTCTCGGTGGTGCGCGAGTTCCTCAACCCGGACGTCTCGCGCTCGGGGCTGGACCGCTGCCTGCGGCGGCACGGGGCGGGCAACCTGCGCGAGTTGAAGCCTGCCGCGCCGCAGCCCGCGCACAAGCCCTTCAAGGCCTATGCGCCCGGCTACCTCCACATCGACGTCAAATACCTGCCGCAGATGGCCGACGAGGACCGCCGGCGCTACCTCTTCGTCGCGATCGACCGCGCCACCCGATGGGTCTTCGTGCGCGTCTACCCGGCGAAGACGGCTGCCAACGCACGCCGTTTCCTTCGTGATCTGGAGCGCGCGGCGCCGATGAAGATCGCCCGGGTGCTGACCGACAATGGCAAGGAGTTCACCGACCGGCTCTTCGGGTTGCGCCGCCGCGCCGCCACCGGCAACCACGAGTTCGACCGGCTCTGCGCCGAGTTCGGCATCGAACACCGCTTGGCGCCGCCGATGCGACCGCAGACGAATGGCATGGTCGAGCGGTTCAATGGCCGGATCGAGGACATCCTGCAGAGCCACCGCTTCCGCAGTGGCGAGGACCTGGAGCAGACCATCCTGCGCTATGTCCGCCTCTACAACGGCCAGCTGCCCCAGTCTGTCCTCAAAGGTCGAACACCCATCGATGCCCTCAAGGTCTGGCATCACGAAAGACCAGAGCTATTCAGGAAACAGCCGTATAATCACACGGGATGTGACACTTAGACGTTGCCGATTAGGAAGGTGATCGCGTCAAGAGGACGCCGGGAATAGCCCGCTGGTCAGAAGGCCGGAATATCTGAAACGCGGGACGGAATGATCCGTCCCGAAACACCAGAGGATAAAATGTCCAGCATTCTGACCAACAATGGCGCAATGGTCGCGTTGCAGACCCTGAAGGGGATCAACTCGAACATGGCCAAGACCCAAAGCGAGATCTCAACCGGCAAGTCGGTCGCCAATGCCAAGGATAATGCCGCGATCTGGGCCACGGCCAAGATCATGGAAACCGACGAATCGTCCTTCAAGGCCATCCGCAGCCAGTTGAACGTCGCCGAGTCGACGGTCGCCACGGGCCGCGCAGGCGCCGAGAAGATCACCAAGCTGCTGGGCGAGATGCGCGACCTGGCGGCCTCGGCGTCCAACGACACGGCAGACCATGGCAAGGTGAACACCGACATCCTCGGAAAACGGGCCGAGATCGAGTCCATCGTCAATGCCTCGCAGTTCAACGGGATCAACCTGCTGAAAACCGATATCGGGAATGGCGGCCCCACCTTCTCGGTCCTGGCATCGCTTGACCGCGGCACCGCCGCGACGACGACGGCCAGGATGATCGATGTGACCTCTGTCGATTTCGAGGCTGACATCGTCGGTGGCACAGTCGCTGCAATCACCGACAAGGCATCCGCGCAAACGGCGATCGGCCAGATCGAGGCACTGATCAACACTGCGGTCGAAGGCGCGGCATCGCTGGGTTCTGCGGGCAAGCGGATCACGGGGCAATCCGAGTTTGTCGGCCAGTTGGCGGACTCGCTTAAATCCGGCATCGGCTCGATGGTCGATGCCGACATGGAGGAGACCTCGGCCCGCCTGCAGGCCCTGCAGGTCCAGCAGCAGCTGGCCACCCAGTCGCTGTCGATCGCCAACCAGGCGCCGCAGTCGCTGCTGTCGCTGTTCCGCGGCTGATGACACGGACCGGGGCTGCAAGGCCCCGGTTCAACCTTCCGACTGACCTCACGCGATCTGGAAAGGAGCGTTCGTGAACGCACAGGTTCCATACGGCTATGGCACTGCCGCCTCGGTCGAGGCCGACCCCCGCCGGGCCGAGGCCCTCATCCTCTCGAAACTGGCCGCCGGCATGATCCGCGCCTCGGAGCCCGGCAGCAGCTTTGCCGCCATGCCCGCCGCCGTGCACGAGAACCGCAGGTTCTGGCGCATAGCCGCTGAAGATCTTACGAGCGAAGGCAACAGCCTTCCGGTGCCGCTGCGGGCACAACTTCTGTCGATCGCCGGCTTTGTTGAAAAGGAAACCTCCCGCATCCTCGCCGGAGAGACGAGTGCCGCCGCGCTGGTCGAGATCAACCGCGCTGTCGCCCGCGGGCTGTTCGAACAGCCGCCCGGCTGACGCAGCTTCCCCCAAAAAACCCGCCTGACAGACCTCCGCAATCAGGCCGCCGGCAGCGGCTCCAGCAGGGATATCCCATGACCGGACTCATCCTCAAGCTCGCACCCGGTGAGCGCGTGCTGATCAACGGCGCGGTCATCGAAAACGGCGACCGCCGTTGCAGGATCGCGATCAAGACCCCGAACGCAAGCATCCTGCGGCTCAAGGACGCCATTCACCCAGACGACGTGGCGTCCCCCGTCGCGCGGGTCTGTTACAACGCGCAGCTTCTGCTGTCGGGCGATGCCGATCCCGCGCAGGGGCGGCGCGACCTGCTGCGCGGGATCGAGCAGTTGTCCCGGGTCTTCGACGATCGCGACAGCCGGGCCGCGCTGGACGGCGCAACGGCCGATGTGATCGGCGGCAATGTCTATCGCGCGCTGCGCCAGCTTCGCAGCCTGTTGCCCCGAGAGGCGCGGATCTTCGCGCAGATCGCATGAGCTTCCAGCCGCTCGTGGGGCAGGGCGGCTATGCGGGCTGGCGGCTGCTCGCCCGGACCGGCGAGGCGCAGAAGGCACTGGTCGCCCGCGATCCGCAAGTGGCGCGCGACACCGCCCATGTCCGCGCGAAGCTTGGCCAGGTCGGCAGCGCCGAGGAGCTGGTGTCGGATTTCCGCCTGCTGCGGACCTCTCTCAGCGCCTTCGGGCTGGAAGGGGATGCGAACAACCGCTTCTTCATCCGCAAGGTCTTGGAATCGGACCTGAGCGATCCGAAAAGCCTGGCCAACCGGCTGAGCGACAAGCGCTATCGCGCCATGGCCGAGGCATTCCGCTTCGGCTCGGGCGGCAGCCCTTCGGCCAATCTTGCCGGCGAGATCGTCGGACGCCATGTTTCGGCCGAGCTGGAACGCAGGGTCGGCACGATCGACGGAAACCTGCGCCTGGCAATGAGCGCCGAGCGCGAGCTGAAGGCCCTGGGGGCGTCGGCATCATCTGACAACACCCGATGGTACAACATCCTTGGCTCGGCGCCGCTGCGGAAGGTGGTCGAAGGCGGGCTGGGGCTTGGAGCGGATTTCGGCAAGCTGCCGATCGACCGGCAACTTGCCGAGATGAAGACACGAAGCGGCAAGCTGTTCGGGTCCGACTCGCCCTCGGTCTTCGCCGAAGCCTCCAACGTGGAAAAGCTGATCCAGCGGTTCCTGGTCCGGGCGCAGGCTATCAGCCCGGCGCAATCCTCATACAACGCGGCGCTGGTGCTGCTGTCGAGCGGGAGGTGAACGAGCCGTCTCGCCGCATCGATGCCGCGGGGTGGGTCAGATCGGCGGGGATTGGCGTCAGTGGCCGAGGAGGGCTGACATGGGGGCTGGATGTTGCCGGAGGGGGGGCTTGGGCGGATCGGATTGCTGCGCTTCCCCAAGCCCGAGGCAGAGATGACGCGGCGCTTCACGGCTCCTCTCAGGGCACCTCACAACACAAGCGTCGGCGCCTTCGGGGAAGACGACGCTGCGGGCGGGAACCGGTTGTCGGCGTTAGGAACCGCCGGTCAGGTTCTGCTGGTGGCCGCGGGACGGCAGTGCTTCACGTCTCCTTTCTGGTTCTTTCCGGGCACTTCACCAGGCAAGCATCTCACGCACCTGCGCCTTCGGGAAGGACGACGCTGCAGGCGAGAACCGGCTGTCGGTGTTAGCGACTGCCAGTCATGCTCTGATGGTGGTCACGAGAGGTTAGCGCTTTACGCTTTCTTGCGGGGCACCTCGCATTGCAAGCACTGGACGCGCCGGTGCTGCCGCCGGGAGGACGACGCGGCGGTCGGGAACCGGTTGTCGGCGCCGTGGCTGCCGGTCAGGGTGATGGCGGCTGCAGGGCTGCGGCTCGGGTTCGCTGCGGAGCAACGTGGCCTTTGCGGTCCGCACCGATGGCCGGTGCGGTCATGACAGCAGCGCACCCAGAACCGCGCCTGCTGCAAGCAGGGCGACCGCAAGCGGCCAGCGCGGGCTTGTCGGCTCGACGATGATCGTTGTCGCCTGGGGGCGGGACAGGCGGTCGAACTGGCGGTCCACGACCTCGGGCAGCAGGGGGGCGTGGCGGCCGAGCGCCTGCACCACCTTCAGCCCGTCGCGGATCGCCGCGCGGGGGCCGAGGTTGTCGCGGATGTAAAGCTCGACCGCCGGGCGGGCAGCGGCCCAGATGTTGATCTGGGGATCGAGCGTGCGGGTCACGCCCTCGACCACGACCATGGTGCGCTGCAGCAGGATCAGCTCGGTCCGGGTGGCCATGCCGAAGCGTTCCGTCACCTCGAAGAGATAGGCGAGCAGGTTCGCCATCGAGATGCGGCTGGCGTCGGCGCCGAAGATCGGCTCGCCCACCGCGCGCAGGGCGCGCGAGAACTGGGCCATGTCGCGGTCAGGCGGCACGTAGCCCGCCTCGAAATGGACGCGGGCGACGCGGGCGTAGTCGCGCTGGATGAAGCCGTAGATGATCTCGGCATAGACGCGGCGGGTGTATTCGTCGATCTGCCCCATGATGCCGAAATCGAAGGCGACGATGTCGCCGTTCGGGGCGACGCGCAGGTTCCCCTGGTGCATGTCGGCGTGGAAGAAGCCGTCGCGCAGCGCGTGGCTGAGGAAGATCTGCAGCATCCGTTCCGCGATGCGGGCGGTGTCGTGTCCGGCGGCGCGGATCGCGGGCACGTCGGCCATGGGGATGCCCTCGGCCCAGTCGCTGGTCATGACCCGCCGTCCGCTGAGATCCCAGTGCGGCAGGGGGACCGAGAAGCCGGGGTCCTCGCGGGTGTTCTCGGCGAATTCAGAGGCCGAGGCGGCTTCCAGCCGCAGGTCCAGTTCGCCCATGACGGTGGATTCGAAATGGCCGATCACGTCGCGGGGGCGCAGGCGGCGGCTGGCGGGGGACAGGCGCTCGATCAGGCCGGCGGCGAAGTGGAAGGCGTCGATGTCGCGGCGGAAGGCGGCGGCGATGCCGGGGCGCAGGACCTTGACCGCGACCTCAGCGCCGGTATCGGCGCGGCGGGCCTTGTGGACCTGCGCGATCGAGGCCGCGGCTACGGGGGGCGAGAAGTCGGTGAAGAGCGTCTCGACCGGAGCGCCGAGGTCCTCCTCGATCTGCTGGCGGGCGTACTCGGTGGGAAAGGGCGGCAGGCTGTCCTGCAGTATCCGCAGGTGGCCCGCCATCTCGGCGCCCACGACGTCGGGACGGGTCGAGAGGATCTGGCCGAACTTGATATAGGCAGGGCCGAGCGCGGTGATCGCCCGCGTCACCGGCGGCAGCGCGGGGTCGCCCTTGTAGCCCAGCCAGGCGAAGGGCCAGCCCAGCAGCCGCGCGGCCACCCGCAGCCGGGGCGGGGCGTTCATGGCGTCCAGCGCCGCGCCCATGGCGCCGGTGCGCTGGAAGGTCGCGCCGGTGCGGATCAGGCGCCAGATGTTGTGGGGGCCGCGCATCTCAGATCTTCCAGCCCGAATGCAGCGCGGCGATGCCCATCGAGAGGTTGCGATACTGAACCCGCTCGAAGCCCGCGTCTTGGATCATTCCGGCGAAGCTGTCCTGGTCGGGAAAGCGGCGGATGGATTCCACGAGATACTGGTAGCTGTCGCGGTCGCCCGCGACCAGTTGCCCCAAGGGCGGGATCACATTGAAGGAATAGCGGTCATAGGCCCATTGCAGCATGGGCACGGGAAGCTGGGAAAACTCCAGCACCATCAGGCGGCCACCGGGTTTCAGGACCCGGAAGGCCTCGGCTAAGGCATCAGGGATGCGGGTGACGTTGCGGATGCCGAAGCTGATCGTGTAGCGGTCGAAGCTGGCGTCCGCGAAGGGCAGGGCCATGGCATCGCCCGTCACCCACGACAGGCGGTCGGCCAGACGGTCAGCCTCGGCGCGCTTGCGGCCCTCGACCAGCATCGATTCCGTCATGTCGCAGACCGTCACCCGCGCGCCCGGCGCCCGCTGAAGGAAGCGGAAGGCGATGTCGCCGGTCCCGCCCGCCACGTCCAGCAGGTGCTGGCCGTCGCGGGGCGCGAGCCAGTCCATCATGGCGTTCTTCCAGAGGCGGTGGACGCCCACGCTCATCAGGTCGTTCATCACGTCGTATTTGGACGCCACGCGTGAGAAGACGCCGTGAACCATCCCCGCCTTTTCGCCCTCGGGCACGTCGCGGAAGCCGAAATGGGTTTGCTTCGGGGGGGTGTCGATCATAGCTGAGCATCCAGTCGCCGGTCAGGGCGGCACCATGCAGCGGATGGGCGGGAAATGCCAGAACTGCCAGAGGTGGAAACGGTACGTCGCGGTCTTGCGCCGCATCTGGTGGGCCGCCGCATCGTGCGGGTGGACCAGCGCCGCCCCGACCTGCGCTGGCCGATGCCGCCGGACCTCGTGCAGGTGCTGACGGGGGCGCTTGTGACGGACCTGCGGCGGCGGTCGAAATATATCCTCGCCGATCTGGACCGCGACGCGAGCCTGCTGCTGCATCTGGGGATGTCAGGGCGGATCAGGATCGAGGGCGAGGCCTTGGGCCGCTTCCACCATGACCCCTCGATCCTGACGCGGCACGATCACCTGGTGCTGACGACCGAGGATGGCACCACAATCACCCTGAACGACGCCCGCCGCTTCGGCGCGGTGGATCTTGTGCGCGAGGGCAGCCACCGGCTGCTGGCGGCACTGGGCCCCGAACCTTTCGACGAGGATTTCACGCCGGCGCGGCTGGTGTCGGCGCTTGCCGGTAAGAAGGCGCCCATCAAGGCGGCGCTGCTGGATCAGCGGATCGTGGCAGGTCTGGGCAACATCTATGTCTGCGAGGCGCTGTTCCGGGCGGGTATCCACCCGACACGGGCCTCGGGCCGCATCGGACCCGAGCGCATCGCCCGGCTGCATGTCGCGATCCGCGAGGTGCTGTTGCTCGCCATCGAGGCGGGCGGCTCATCGCTGCGCGATCACCGCCAGACCTCGGGCGAGCTTGGCTATTTCCAGCACAGTTTCCGCGTCTATGGGCGCGAGGGGCAGCCCTGTCTGCGCGATGGCTGCGGCGGAACGGTGCGGCGGATCGTGCAATCGGGGCGATCCACCTGGTATTGCCCTGACTGCCAGCGGTGACGCTGGAACCGGGGCCGCCGCTTTGCTAAGCCATTGTGAAATCGCAATCGCTGCGCGGAGCATGCTCACATGGCCTACAAGACCCTGATCGTCGAAATCGCCGACCATGTCGCGCTGATTCGCCTCAACCGCCCCGAGGCGCTGAACGCGCTCAGCGGCGAGCTGGTCTCGGAACTCGCCGCGGCGATGACCGCGGCGGACAAGGACGACAACGTCCGCTGCATCGTGCTGACCGGCAGCGAGAAGGCCTTTGCCGCCGGCGCCGACATCAAGGAGATGGCGTCGAAATCCTATGTGGACGTGCTGACGGACGACCTGTTCGGCCCCGAGATCGAAGCCATCCAGCGCATCCGAAAGCCGGTGATCGCCGCCGTCGCGGGCTATGCGCTGGGCGGGGGCTGCGAGCTTGCGATGATGTGCGACTTCATCATCTGCGCCGAGAACGCCAAGTTCGGCCAGCCCGAGATCAACCTGGGCGTCATCGCGGGCATCGGGGGGACGCAAAGGCTCACGCGCTTCGTGGGCAAGTCGAGAGCGATGGACATGAACCTGACCGGCCGCTTCATGGACGCGGCCGAGGCGGAACGCTCGGGCCTCGTCAGCCGGGTGGTGCCTGCCGACAAGCTGATCGACGAGGCGATGGGCGCGGCGAAAAAGATCGCCTCGAAATCCGCCGTCGCCACGATGGTCGCGAAAGAGGCCGTGAACCGCAGCTACGAGACGACACTGCGGGAAGGCTTGCTCTATGAACGCCGCGCCTTCCATGCGCTGTTCGCGACCGAGGACCAGAAGGAAGGCATGAGCGCATTCGCCGAAAAGCGCGAGGCGCAGTTCCGCGACCGCTGATCGGGGCTTCCCCTTTCTGTTCTTTGCCTCTATAGGCCCACGGTTACATGCGCGTGGGCCCGCTTAGGCAAGAATCAGGACCGATCCTTCCGGGGATCGGCTGTCTTGGGTCTTTTGCGCGACGACATGAACGCAACTGACCGATAGAGACAAACACACATGGCCAACACGCCCCAGTCCCAGAAACGCGCCCGCCAGACCGAGCGCCGCACTGCCATCAACAAAGCCCGCCGCTCGCGCATCCGCACCTATCTGCGGAAGGTCGAGGAAGCGATCGCTGGCGGCGATCCGCAGGTCGCGGCCGAGGCGCTGAAGGCAGCCCAGCCGGAACTGATGCGCGGCGTCACCAAGGGCGTCGTCCACAAGAACACCGCGGCGCGCAAGGTGTCGCGCCTGGCGGCGCGGGTGAAGGCGCTGTCGGCCGTCTGATCAGGCACGAACCGCATGGCTCTGCAAGGGCGCTCCGGCTTTCGGGGCGCCCTTTGTCATTCTGCACCGCAGCGTCACGATTCCTGATAAGATATTGATTTCATTGAGTTCATAAAAGAGATGCATCCCTGCCACAGATTCGCGGACCAAAGCACCTGTCAAGCCGATAGTTCGGTTGCGGCACCCTCGGGCTTGCCGCTAGCTTGGTCGGTGCGATTCACGTCGCGACAGGGGATGATGCCCGGACCGCCAG